>JAIDPF010000025.1:0-11097 GCA_029062895.1 Lachnospiraceae bacterium | reverse complement strand
TATGAAATGTATCTAACGATTGCCGGTATGAAATATTTTTACTATCAATATTATAAAGGAAATATGTTTTTATATCTGTGTTGGTTATTTTGATTGAGTTTATTAGAAAGAAGGGTTTGGCAGGTGAAGGATAAAATCAAGGAAAAGTATTGTTCGATGAGTAAGAGCCAGAAGAAAATTGCGGATTATATTCTGGAGCATTTTGAAAAGGCAGCCTTTTTAAATGCCGCCAAAATGGCGGAGACTGTCGGCGTCAGTGAATCTACCGCTGCAAGGTTTGCGTCAAGTATGGGATATGCTTCCTATGGGGCAATGCAAAGAGATATGCTTAGCATGATTCAGGCAAAGTTTTCTTCGGAGGGTTACAGTCAGAGGGAGATCCCGGTGCTCAGTAATAAAAATGAGCTGGCAGACGTGGCAAATCTGATCAAGAATGTATTGGAAGCAGATGCAAAAAATATTTTAGATACGATTCCGACGATAGATTCTGCTTCGTTTAATACGGCCACGCATATCCTGATGAATGCCCGGACGGTATATATCGTAGGGCTTAGAACCTGCGCGCCGCTGGCGGAATTCCTTTATTTTTATCTCAATATGTTTCGCGGAAATGTATTGGTGGTCAATACCACAAGTATCAGCGAGACGTTTGAACAGATGATTCATGTAAATGCTGAGGATGCGGTGGTAGGATTAAGCTTTCCGAAGTATTCCATGCGGACGTTGAAAGCCATGGAATTTGCCAATGAAAGAAACGCGCAGATCATCTCCATCACGGACTCGGAATATTCCCCGATGAATCTGTATTCTTCCTGTAATCTGTGGGCAAAGAGCAGTATGACTTCCATCGTGGATTCCCTGACTGCGCCTCTTAGCGTGATCAATGCATTGGTTGTTTCCATGAGCGTCAACTACAGGGAAAGGTTAAAGAAGAATCTGCAGTCCATGGAAGAGGTCTGGAATGATTATCAGACTTATGAAGATGATGAACTGGAAAAGGAAACAGACAGAAATAAAAAAGATGATTGAACGGAAATTGTTTTGATATATAAATTCAGAAAGGGACAGAGCGGAATGACCGCTCTCCAAATATCATATGAGTAGTGGGAAAAAGAAGATCATAGTCGTGGGCGGGGGAGCGGCAGGCATGATGGCGGCATACGCGGCATCCGCAGGCGGTCATCAGGTGATGCTATTGGAGCGCAATGAAAAGTTGGGAAAGAAAGTTTATATTACCGGCAAAGGAAGATGTAATGTCACCAATGCGGGCGATACGATAGAATTTTTCGATTCTGTTATTTCTAATCCCAAATTCTTATACAGCAGCATTTATGGGTTTGACACTCATGCAGTCATGGATTTTTTTGAGCAGAATGGATGTCCTTTAAAGGTAGAACGCGGGAACAGGGTATTTCCGGTCTCAGATCACTCATCGGATATCATCAGATGTTTGGAAAAGGTTCTGATCAAGAATCATGTGGTAATCAGAAAAAATATGATGGTGAAGAAGATCCTGCTGGATGTGTTTGGACATGCCTGTGGAGTGGAAGCAGACGACCGAATTTTGGCAGATGCAGTCATTCTTGCGACAGGCGGCGTATCCTATCCGGTGACCGGATCGGACGGAAATATGCATCATGTATTGGAAAAGATGGGACATAACGTGATGACACTAAGACCGGGGTTGGTTCCGCTGGAGGTGGAAGGAGATGTTTGCAGACGATTACAGGGGCTTTCTTTAAAGAATGTCAGCCTTATGGTTTCCTCTGAAGGAAAGATATTTTATGAAGGCTTCGGAGAGATGCTTTTTACCCATTTTGGAATGAGCGGACCATTGGTGCTATCGGCAGCTTCTTATATGAATGCGAAGCATTATGGCAAAAAATGTACGGCAAGAATCGATCTGAAACCGTCTTTGAGCAAAGAACAGTTAGATAAACGTCTGCTCCGGGAGTTTGAACAAGCAAAAAATAAGCAGTTCAAAAATGCATTAGGCGGTCTTTTGCCTTCCAAAATGATACCGTTGATGCCGGAGCTTGCCGGGATCTCCCCGGAGAAGCCGGTCAATGAATTGAAACGGGAAGAACGTCAGCGGTTTTTGGAAGTGTTAAAAGGGATGGAATTGACCGTCACCGGAACGAGGGGATTTGAAGAGGCGATCATTACCATCGGCGGGATCAATACGAAGGAAGTCGATCCTTCCACCATGGAATCCAAAATCATACCGGGACTGTATCTTGCAGGAGAGATGTTAGATGTGGATGCGCTGACCGGTGGGTATAATCTGCAGATCGCATGGGCAACCGGATATCTGGCGGGGATGTCGGTTTGATGGATAAGTTGATTTTATGCTAAGCCCTTGGTAATAGATGTTTTCCTTGCAATAGATTGTAGAATATGATAAACTTTTATTGAAAAAATCAAGAGAAAATGGTGTACTACCTGACACTGCGCCAACAGTGTCAGGCAAGGGATGGTAACTGACTACCACACGATACAGACAACGTCTTGCGATACACACAAGATTATTATAATCGAACATTCGCTTCCTTACAAGGGCAAAAAGACGTGTGAAACATTGCCGGATATTTTCTATAAATAAACCTCTATACATATTGTGAGGTGTCAAGTGTGGACGCATACTTATACCTCATTTTTGATTTCACGCAGAAAGATATCCTGAAAAGCAGAGATAGTTTGCTGCCTTTCGGGATATCGGATATGTGGGAGATCGGAGTTCTAAAGTTCATTTCAGTTTTTGGAAAGAAAATGTAAGAAAAGGAGATTAGAAAATTGATGAAAAAGAACAGAAACTTTAAGATCCTGAGTATCATGCTTTGTCTAGGAGCGGGAATCCTATTTTTTGCTGTCGGGAATGTTATGCAGGTGAATGCCTACCTTACTCGACCGGACGAGTTTGAAGAGGCAATGGAAATGGCAAAGCAATACGAGAATAATATTATATTAGATGTACTTGGTCTAAAATCATGGTATATTTGGCCGTCTGGCGTGGAGGATCAATGGCTGGAGGGATATGATGAAGCGCTTGGAGAATACGATGAGAATGTCATCAGACAATACACAAACCGGGAAATATCCGTTGAAGTGGCGTATGGTCTGGGTGATACAAGAGACGGCAGAAGGGAAAGAGGGGATTATATGATACAGTACATAAAGGTATATGAAGAAGGAAAATTGATACATGTGTGTGCTTATGCATGGTGTGGGCTTTACATTCAAGATTTGCATGATGATTAATCCCGGGAAATGCAAAATGAAAAGGAGGATGAAATGAGAGCAAAATATGGGATATTTGTGATAGTAATACTACTCTTTCTGGCAGGATGTAATAACAATGAACCTGATCACCAGACAGACGCATCAGAAGATGTAGTCATAGACACCGGACTGGAAGAAGAAAATGATACATCGGTAAGTGAAAATGAACCTGAGATTTCACTTGTCTATGTAGAAAATTATCTTGAGGAGGAAGGGGAGATCATAGATTTTCTCAAAGAATATTTTATGATTTCAGGCAAAGAAGATCTGGAAGTATTGACGCAGCTGCCATTGACCGAATCATTTTTTAATTCCTGTCTGGATGATTTTGATTATCTGGATGAAGCAGACGAAATCAGATTTGTATATGTGGCAGCATGGCTGGCAACGGAAGAAAATGTATATGAGTGTCTGGTGCGGACATACGACTATGAACATGACACTTATTGGGGCAGTGATGAGTGTCTGTCTGCCTATTCTGTTAAGATTACGTTAATTGGGAATCAAATCGATCAGGTAGTTATCGAAAAAATTGGATGGGATGGAGAGAATCATACAGAGGAATCAGGGAGAAGAGAATATACACAGGAAGATCTGGAGAGGGCATGGAACAACAGGCTGGGTAATTATGGTGTTTCATTGACTACGCTTCCGGAGATAGAAGTCTGTGAAGACGAAGAAAAATATGAGATACCAAGTACAAATGGGGAGGATAATTACCTGCTTACTGTCCATGTTATCCAGATGGTAGGAGCAGAATACGAATCCATAAATGCTGGACTGGCAGAGACGATGGAAGAAGAAAGAAAGCACTATGAAGCTACAGGTAGCTGGGGTGATACAACGGCTGCATTGTATATATGCCGGTTGGATGGCAGGGTGATCAGCGTAAAGAATAGTGAATATCTTCTGATTTCCGACAATGCAGCCACGTTTGATATGGCAACAGGAGAAAAGCTGGCATGTGCAGATATATTCGCAGATAAAGATACTGCAGAGGCGATCATAGCGGAAAACCTGGTTACACAGATAGAAAATAACTCTTTTTCGTCCATTTCAAATTGGGATAAAGCGCAATATATAAGTAAGGCAGAAAGTTTTTCTTTTGAAGGTGAAATTGCCTATCAATGGTATCTGGATGGTGAAAGTGTTGTAATTGTAGCTACTGCGTTAGCGAACCATAGATTCGTTGTTGTTCTGCCTTACAGAGAATATGCATATCTGTTTAAGCCGCAGTATCTGCCGGGAGATGGGGTCGCGTACTATCGAAGCAATAATACAGGGACAGAACATATCGAATTTAATGGAGTCATTACGGAAGGTGTGGAATTGATGGGAAGTGATTCTTCCGATGATTATTCTTGGTTGTATCCTGATGTGGTGGGATATTATATCAATGACGGAACGAAAGAGTATATCTGTATATCTGTACCGGGGATGTATGATTTTGAGCACAGGTCATATTTATGCAGTTTTACAGAAAATGGAATAGAGCCCTTGGCGGAATTTGAAGGAAAAAAATTTTTCTTCGTTCCTGAAGAACTAAGAGAATGGATAGATTCTTTGCCGTAAAAAGATATCCATATGATGTTTTCAACCGGTTCACAGGAGTCAGTAGAAGCGGAAGTCTGTTAAGACAACTCAGTAAAAGATTTATATTGCAATATAAAAAAGGATGTGGTATCGTTCTTTTTATAGAAAGATGAAGATATTGCATCCTTTTGCTTCTCCAAAAATAATTTGGAATAATAATGATATTTTACGAAACGAAAACAGAAATATGACAAGATAATCATATTCCGATGATATTTTAATAAATGAATATAGTCAATAAAAGGAGAAGGTAAGTTATGGCGACAGTGATTGCGATCGACGGACCGGCGGGGGCCGGAAAAAGCACCATTGCAAAATTGGTGGCAAAGGAGTTGAATGCGATCTATATTGATACGGGCGCAATGTACCGCGCAATGGCATTGTATCTTTTGCGCAATCATATAGATATAGAAGATGAAAAGGCATTGACAGAATGTGTGGCATCGGCGGATATTTCGATCCGTTTTGTCGATGGGGAGCAGCAGGTATGGCTGAACGGAGAGAATGTTAACGGACTGATCCGGACGGAAGAAGTAAGCAGTATGGCGTCAGTTTCTTCCGCGAAAGGCGTAGTGCGCGTAAAATTGGTGGATCTGCAAAGAAAGCTTGCGGAAGATCATGATGTGGTCATGGATGGCAGGGATATCGGTACCCATGTGCTGCCGAACGCAAAGCCGAAGATCTTTCTGACCGCCAGTTCCAAGGTGCGCGCGAAGAGAAGATATGACGAACTGACTGCCAGAGGAGAGGTATGTGATCTGGATACGATCGAAAAAGATATCATTGAGCGGGATGAGCGGGATAAAAATCGCGAGATATCGCCGCTTCGACAGGCGGAGGACGCGATACTGGTGGACACATCGGACATGACGATAGATCAGGTGAAGGAGAAGATCATTTCACTGATTTAATCAATCAATACAGCAATGTGGTTTGCACAACTTGAAGTCAGAACAACTATGTTCCAAAAATGATTTCATTTATGATGTTTTTGGAACATAGTTGTTCTGACAAAGAGTTATTTAAACCGTTAAGATCAAAGGAGCACGCCATGGAGATCATACTTGCCAAAACCGCCGGTTTCTGCTTTGGCGTTAAGCGGGCGGTGGATCAGGTCTATGAACAGTTAAAGCAGAATAAACCGATCTATACCTATGGACCGATTATTCACAATGAAGAGGTTGTCAATGATCTGATAGATAAGGGCGTCTCTATCATAGAGACAGAAGAAGAACTGGCAGCCTTAAAGGATGGAGTGGTTGTGATCCGTTCTCACGGTGTACCTGAACGGATCATTACGTTGTTGAAAGAGAAAGGGCTGGAATATATTGATATGACCTGTCCTTTTGTGAAGCGCATCCATGAGATAGTCAGCAGGGAGAGCGTATACAGCAATATTGTAATTATTGGCAATCCGGGACATCCCGAAGTGGAAGGTATCAGAGGGTGGTCGAAGACACCCGCTGCGGTGATTGCGACAAAAGAGGAAGCTTGCCTGTATGATCTTGAAGAATATGGGTGCCGGAACGGCGTGATTTCTGATAAAACCGGGCAAAATCATCCTGTGGAACAGAGTGGGAAGAAAGGTTCTCCCATCTGTATCGTTTCACAGACGACATTTAACTACAATAAATTTCAAGAACTTATTGAAATATTTATAAAAAAAGGTTATGATATAAATATTATGAATACTATCTGCGACGCCACAAGAAAGCGTCAGGCAGAAGCGAAGGAAATTGCGTCGGATGCCGATATCATGATTGTCGTGGGTGACACACAAAGCTCTAACAGCAGAAAGCTGTATGAGATCTGCAGGCAGGAATGTACCCGGACATATTTTGTCCAGACCAGCAGAGATTTAGAGTTAAAGGTTGACGATACTGTGCGTAAGATAGGAATTACAGCGGGGGCTTCCACCCCGAATAATATTATAGAGGAGGTTCAAAACTATGTCAGAAGTATCTTTTGAACAAATGCTGGAAGATTCATTTAAAAATATCCATGTAGGTGACGTGGTGGAAGGAACTGTTATTACTGTAACTCCGGATGAAATAGCTGTTAATATCGGATATAAGTCAGATGGTATTGTTACAAAACATGAGTACACGAACAATCCCACCGTTGATCTTACAAGTGTTGTACATCCGGGAGATACGATCAACGTTAAAGTGATCAAGATGAATGATGGGGATGGTCAGGTCGTATTATCCTATAAGAGACTTCTTTTGGAAAAGGTAAGCAAAGTGCTGGAGGATGCGTTTAATGAGGGAACGATTCTGAAGGCAACTGTTTCAGAAGCCGTAAAAGGCGGATTGAAAGTTATTGTAGATGATGTACCTGTGTTTATTCCGGCAAGCCTTGCGTCAGATGCGCCTGTGAAGGATTTATCTGTGATGGAAGGACAGGAAGTGGAGTTTGTCATTACGGAGTTTAATCCTAAAAAGAGAAAGTATATCGGTGACTGCCGCAGGGTATTGAGAGAGCGGAAGGAAGCAATGCGGGCTGAGCTGATTGAGAAGTTCCATGAAGGCGACATTATCGAAGGTGTTGTGCGGAATGTAACTGCTTTTGGCGCGTTTGTTGACATCGGCGGACTGGATGGACTGCTTCATATTTCAGAGATGAGTTGGGGGCATGTGGATAAGCCGTCTAATGTGGTTAGTAAGGGTGATACGATAAAGGTGATTATCAAAGAGATCAGAGGTGACAAGATTGCTCTGAGCGTAAGATTTGATGAGAATAATCCATGGTTAAATGCTGCCGATAAGTATGAAGTCGGTACGGTTGTAACAGGTAAGGTTGCCAGAATGACAGATTTTGGCGCATTTGTACAGTTGGAAGAAGGAATTGATGCGCTGCTTCATGTATCACAGATCGCCAGACATCGGGTAGAGAAGCCGTCTGATGTATTGAAGATCGGCGATGAGATTGAGGCAATGGTGGTTGATCTGAATGTAGAAGAAAGGAAGATCAGCTTAAGCATGAAGAGACTTGCACCGGAGTCAGAGGAAGTGGCAGAGGATGTAGAAGAATAAGATGCTACCAGATGCTTGCGATGATCATACATCATTGCAGTCTGTAGATTGAAAAATCAAAGATTTTTCAATCAGAAATTTGTGCTTGCGCCCAAATTTTCGGGTTATGGAAAGGCATGGTTATTAGTAAGATATTATAAAATAGCAAATATGGTACAGAGGGGTATATCGGTGCTGAACGATTATGAATCTTTTAAAAAGCAAGTACTGAGCATGACGGGTATAGATCTGAGCGCATATAAGGAAAAACAGATGAAGCGCAGGATCGATGCCTTGATTGCAAAATACGAAGCTGCCGATTATGACAGCTTTGTTTCGTTACTAAAAAAAGATAGGGAAGTTTATGAAACATTTGTCGGATATCTGACGATTAATGTTTCTGAGTTTTACCGTAATCCGGATCAGTGGAAGTATATGGATGAAGTGGTGATTCCGGAGCTGATCCGTAAATTTGGTACCAATCTGAAGATATGGAGCGCTGCCTGTTCTACGGGTGATGAACCCTATTCTTTGGTTATGGCATTATCTAAACATATTCCCATCAATCAGATCACGATTACGGCGACAGATATTGATAAGCAGATTCTTGCTAAGGCAAAGGTAGGAATTTATGGAGAAAAGTCAGTTGCCGGAGTCCCTATGGATCTGCGGAAAAAATATTTTGAAAAAATTGGGGATGCATATAAGATTTCAGATGAAATCAAAAACAGGGTGGTTTTTAAGCAGCATAATCTATTGGCGGATCCCTATCCGAAGGATTATCATATGATCGTGTGTCGTAATGTATTGATCTATTTTACGGAAGAAGCAAAGGATGAGGTATTCCAGAAGTTCTGCTATTCGCTGGTTCCGACGGGGATCTTGTTTATTGGAAATACGGAGCAGATCATTACATATAAAGAGATGGGATATGAGAGAAAGAGTTCTTTCTTTTATTGCAAGAGAGGAAAATAGCAGCATTTTGGGGCTAGATATTTCATATAATATTGTGATTAGGAGTTTGGCAGGATAATGAGAAATAGACTTCCGGCAAATAAAGAACAAAAATTCCGACTTATTTTAAGGGAAATCCGTGAGAACTCCCGATTTGATGAAAACGAACAATATATACAGCACGGAACGACTACGGTAAAGGAACATTGTATCAAAGTGGCGCAGACGGCGTATTTTATGTCTCACCGCTTACATATAACGGTACATGAGGAAGAGTTAATCAGAGGCGCGTTGCTTCATGATTATTTCCTTTATGACTGGCATGAAAAATCTTTAAAAAATTCCATTCATGGCTTTACGCATCCGGGAAAAGCACTGCGTGAGGCTTCTAAGGATTTTGATCTGACAAATATCGAAAAAGATATGATACAGTCCCATATGTTCCCTTTGACGGTCAAACCGCCAAAATATCGGGAAGGTGTGCTGCTTTGCATTGCGGATAAACTTTGTGCTTTGCAGGAAACGATAGGGGGACGTTAATTGTGTATGAATTAATGACAAGGCCATTCATTCTTGGAATGGATTTTGCTACATTGACTTGTGTCATGATGTTCTACAGTTTTATCGGCTGGTTTTATGAATCCACTATTTTTTCGTTGGTTGAACAGGGAAAACTGATGAACCGGGGGTGTTTTATCGGTCCATATCTGCCAATTTACAGTGTAGTAGCTGTCTTAAACCTGTATCTGCTGGATGGTGTAGATAGTCCGTTTAAGATTGTATTGATTTCCGCCTTGACTTGTTGCGCGGTAGAATATATAACCTCATGGGCGTTGGAAAAGGTTTTTCATGCAAGATACTGGGACTACAGTTATTTCCCGTTGAATATTAATGGCCGTATCAGTGTTGTGTCGGGCGCGTTTTTTGGAATTGCCATCTTGTTTCTGATCAAGGTGCTTCATCCATTTACAATCGTTTTGATGAATAAGATACCTGAGCGCATCCGTGTGGTGCTTGGGATATTTTTCTGGGTATTGTTTCTGGTGGACGCTATCCTGACAGTGATCGGTATGTGTAATCTGAATCGTAAATGTAAAGAGATCTATGATGCGATTGACCGGAATATTGAGGCTGGATTCGACAAGATGAACAATAAAAAAGCATATTTGAACCGTTTTAAGATTGTCAGGGGAAGTAAAGAACTTGTGGTAAAATTAAAAGGCATCAATAAAAAATTTGTTTCCATGGAAACGCGTATTATTGAAGCCTATCCTGATTTTCATTCTTATAGTTATGCTGAGATTCTTGATAAGATGAAGGAAACGCTGGCGCGCAAAAGAAGAGGCAGTAAGATTAAAGTTATTGAGGAGATGGACGAAGAATTTGAAAGGGAATCGGAGAATGGAGAGGAGAATGATTCTCAAACAGATATTGAAATTGAAAAAAATGCGTAACAATCAAAATACGCATTTGGCGATATATTAAAACTGGATTTAATATTATATCTATATAATACATGAAAGATAAAAAAGCAGCAAATGCTGCTTTTTTATTGATAAGATCTAATATATAATAGTTACTGTGACTTCATCTCCCTCAGGGATCTCCCCCATCAGGATATCGCCGATATAAGAGAGATAATTCATTGCTGTCGTATATTTTGACTTTGCCTCGCTTCCAACAGCCGGAAGATATCCGCCATCGGCAAATGCTTCATGGTAAAGCCGGGATGCTTCGCTCATGTAATAAGCCGCGTCATCAGCCATAGATTCGATAGAAGAGTATTCTTCAGGAACTTCTAAAGCTGCCATATCCTGAAATGCTGTATTGATTTGGTCTAACTGTGTCAGCATATCGGTGACTGCGGAGTTCGCGGATGGATTGATCGCATCCAACGCGGAAGCTGAGGAAGCAATGGTCTCATAACATGTAGTCATGCTGTCGCGATAGGCGGTAATCTTTTCATCTTCTTTATTTTTGCCGCAGGCCGTGGCGGTCAATAAAAGGCATACCGCCAATATAATTTTGGGACACAACTTTTTGTTGTAAAGGTATTCCAGATTTTTTTTCATAGTCACTCACCATTGTTTTTGATATCTGTAGTATCTGCGATTTACACATATATATGCGTATTTTTTAAATTGTAATTCAAATTTTTCATTTCAAATGTCGGAAAAATAAAATAGCACCTATTTGTCAAAGGGATTCCATAAATATAGTGTTATATTACAAGAATAATATACCATATATTGTAAAT
>JAIDPF010000024.1 GCA_029062895.1 Lachnospiraceae bacterium | reverse complement strand
ATACGAGATATCGCGGGATTCTCCATATTAACGTGCGTACAGCAATCCGTGATGAATCTGGGGATACTGTTGGTGCAGGGGATTGTCAACAGCTTCGGTGAACAGGTTATGGCGGCATTTGCCGCTGCTGTAAAGATTGACGCCTTCGCGTATATGCCGGTGCAGGATTTCGGAAATGCGTTTTCCACATTTATTGCACAGAATTACGGCGCAAAGAAACCAGAACGCATCCGCGGAGGTTTGAAGGGTGCTGCTGCCGTATCAATGATATTTTGCGCTGTGGTATCCACTGCCGTATACATATTTGCGCGTCCTCTGATGCTTATCTTTGTTAAGGCGGAAGAAACATTGATCATTGCCGAAGGAGTGCGTTATCTGCGCATTGAAGGTGCATTTTACTTTGGAATAGGGTGTCTGTTCCTGTTGTACGGTTTTTATCGGGCGTTGGGCAGACCGTATATGTCGGTGGTGCTTACGATCTTTTCCCTCGGAACCCGGGTGCTGCTGTCGTATCTGTTTTCTGCGGTTCCCACTATCGGCGTTGTGGGGATATGGTGGTCGATCCCGATTGGCTGGCTGCTTGCCGATCTGATCGGGATAGTCTATTACCTAATGAACAAGAAAAAATTGTTGGGTAATTAAAATTTTAAATTTTTAATAAAGTTACGGTATTGCTCGTACTGGGACTGCGTTGTCGGATTCGGACTGTATGCGGCTGTTTCGGTCAGGCGGATCCATTCATCGATGAAACTACTGTCGATGGAGGGTCTTATGCCGGCATCGGATCCTTTGGCATCGTTGGCTACGGTCTGTTTTAAGAAGGTACCGACATCCCGGATAACAGGATGTTGATCTGCAATCAGAAGTTTTTTCTGAAGTCGGCGGACAAACTTCTGATAGGATAGAATCACGGCGGTAGAATAATCTTTTTGCCGCAGCGCGCGGGACAGCAGATACTGCTGACGGATCGGACTGCGCAGGATCCCAAACAAGATGATCAGACATACCGCTGCCAGAAGGATGAGCAGAGGCTTTGTCACAAAATCAATAGAGGACATGAAGGAAAAGGCAGGAAAATCAAAGTTGCCCGCGCCTTCCGTAAGATTATCAGCGCCTGCGGCAAGTCTCTGCACCGGCGTGAACAACCCGGAAAAGATTGCCATGATACCGACTTCGTCAATGGTGTCTCCGAAGGCGGGCGGCGTCATTTCATAGGGGATCCAGCCATAACCGTCCAGATAGATTTCTATCCATGCATGAGAGGACCCATCTGTTACACTTACGGTAACGAGACCGGTTTCGCTTAAAGTGTTGTCACCGATATACCAGCCGGAGATATCGTTGGAGACTACCGTAGCTTCCGTCAGATCATCAAACTGAATGCAGTACCCCTCTACATAGCGGGTAGGGATGCCCATATGTCTGAGAAGTAACGTAGAGGAAGACGCAAAATGGGCGCAGAAGCCGCGTCGTTGTTCTGTCAGGAAATATTCTACTGCGTCGCGGTCTCTCGGGGTCGCGCCGGGAGACATTGTATAAGGAAATTCTCTTGCAAAATACATTTTCAGAGTTCCGGCGATCCTTATGCGAAGTTGCTGCTGTTCTTCATATGTGACGGCATTTCCGGCATTCAGAAGGATATCATTCAACCCGGCTTCCTCGCAAAAATCTTCCATGACCTCATCCAGATATTCCGGAACTTCCAGATAGTTTTCATAGACCATAGCCTCATATTCATCGGTGATCGCAGGATTGGATGGATAGCTGATGAGGGCCTGGTAGGGGGCATATAAGACTTCGTATTCCTCATAAGATCCAGCATCTTCCTGTGTCGAAGGATTCTCATAATCTGCCAGTGTATCATCCCATAATTGAAAGGCTTCCGTGTATGCCTCTGATTCCATAAAAGGCAGAGTGGTTTCGGGTTTGTCCATAAAGGAGTATTCAGAAAGACTGCCGGGAATCGGCTCATTAGATGCGTGTATCGTATCATACGGATAATGGGACATGTTTACATCGGGGTCAACAATACGGATCTCCATTTTGGCAAAATTTTCATCGGACAGAGAGCCGCTCATAGGAATAGATTGTGGAAGATCATCATCAGGTGCAAAAAAATTGTTATTATAATGAACGCCGACGTATCTTTTCAGATATAACGTATCCGTGGAATACGGGACATAAGTAACTTCCAGATCGGTCTGGTAATCCGGGTTTACACTGCCGGCGCCGCCGAGCATTCCATTGTTCAGACCTCCGGTAGAATCATATCGGTCAAAGAATCCCCATACGCCACTTTGAACAAGGATTTTCACATAGGAATCGGTGGTGTTTTTCAATTGATTGGAGATTTTCTTGCTAGATAAACCCTGAAAAAAGAAGCTGTTACAGAGCAAGAGAAACAGTATGCAAAAAGCAATACTGTAGATGGAGAGCGTAAGGATTCCCCGGCTGCTGGACTGATAGGAATATTGTGTCGTCTGCTTTTTCAGTCTGCGGCTGAAAAATGGTTCTTTTTTCATATTCAGGGACATATGATAATGACCGCTCCGCCCCAAGATACCGACTGTAATATATACGGCGATAAGCATGGCGAGATATGGGATCGCCGGAAGGCGGTCGATATAAAGAGCAATCTGTAGTGGCAGAAAAGTGATCAAAAAAGTTTCGATCAGGTTCATGTGTCCTGAAATGGTAATATTTAACAAAATCGCCATTATCAATCCGACAAAGACCATAGTGATGCTGATGGTCAGATAACGGTTTGCGATCATCTCGTTGGCCTCGCGCACGGAGCTGAGATAAAAGAAATCACTGTATCTTTGGAAAACGGTATTGATAAATCCCTGAAAACCGCTGTTGATATAGGGATACAGGGAAATGGAAAATGCCGTAAAAAGT
Organism: Lachnospiraceae bacterium; assembly: GCA_029062895.1. Classification (GTDB taxonomy): domain Bacteria; phylum Bacillota; class Clostridia; order Lachnospirales; family Lachnospiraceae; genus NK4A136. The sequence goes on along the minus strand of JAIDPF010000024.1, from coordinate 67,151 downwards.
ATAAAGATGGCGAGATAACCCGCATAAAAGGTAAACTTGTTGTAATACAGGAAAGCAGCCAGCATGGATACGATCAGGATGCCGAGAGTTACGCCGATCCAGTGAAAAGAAAGGTCAAAGGAAGTGACAAGACCTGTAATGGTTCCAAAGGAAGCCATAAAAATCAAAATGCCCCTGATAAAACATAAAAAGAAGCGGTTGACGGGGACATCAGTCTGGATGTTTTCCAGAGATATGCCATAGGTTTTGCCCGCGCATGCGATGGCATAGGCTTCTTTGCACTGTTTCTTCTGATACAGATAATAAAAGAACAGATAGACGCCCGATAGAGAGAGCAGGGCGAGCAAAGGCATGGTATCCCATTGAAAGGAGTGATGAGAGGCTTGGATGGCATAGAGGCAGGTAAACATGATCGCGGCGGCAAGCCATACAAAGAAAAGAATCCGTATTCGTTTCTTTAGCTTTATATATTCTGTTAATGATTGATAGGTTAGATCCTGCTTCATATATCTGTCCTTTCTTAGCTGATGCCATGTTGCATGTATCGGAAGTATCGTTCTGGTGCCATATGTTGTATGCGCCGGAGAGTATCATCCTGCTGTCAAGTACTCTCCGTCAGGTCGATAGCGCTGCCGTGAATCTGATAAAACGCGCCATAAAGAGGGAAGATAGTCTGATAAGTGGAGCGTGCAAGATCAGGAGTGTCATATGGCTTCTGATAATATAGAGCCAGAAATGCCTGCAGCAGATCTTCCGGATCATGGATGACAGCTTGGACAAATCCCATGACATCCGTATGAAATATGGCGATCCGGAATACCTCTTTCTGGCGGATCAGCTTTATGGATACCGCATACAGGGTCTGTAGGGTATCGGCAATCTCCTCTTTATATAATTCCGGAAGAAACAGCAGAGAATCGTCTAGAGAGCGTTCATACTGCTTGACCAGCAGGTCGTCCATCCTTGCGCTGAGTTTCCAGTGTATATCCTGCATCCGGTCTCCCGGAATATATTCCCTGACTTCCCGGATATCTGTGGAAAGTGCCCCTGCGGGATCATAAAATTCGCTGTCTTCGGATTCGGTGTGCGCAGTGGCGGGTACAAAGGAGATTGGTTTCTCTTTGGGCAGTACCGGAATCTGCAGCCCTTTATTTAGATTCTTATGAAAGGTATAAAAGTGAAGAAAATCTGTCAATTTTACGTCTTCCAAAGAAAACAGGAGCATGCCCGGCTGGGAGACGTCAAAGGGAAAGCGCAGAGTCAATGTTTTGTGCGCTTCCAAAGGTAGTGCAATGATATTTTTCAGACCGCTTGGAAAATACATATTTTGAAATTGAAAGGAAAGCTCGCAGTTTAGGAAGGGGAAAAAGGTCGGATTCTTTGCGGTAAGTATGATGATAGGTTTCTCCGGCATGGAGACGGTAGTTGCAGGAGCGGACAGAAGAAAATCAATACGTTCAAAGGCATGATGAGCCAGAGCGATGGAAATCACAGGCAGTATGATGAGCAGAAGCAGTAAAATAGCAAGAAAAGACTGGCGGTAAAAGATCGTCCCAAACAGAAAAAACAGGATCATAAGCGCATAGGTGATTCGATAAGGATAGTTTGTTCTCTGCATGATCGGACCTCACTAACTGATCTTAGGAATTGCTACCTGCTTTAGTACATTTGAAAGCGCTTCCTCTACGGATTGCCCGGAAGCTTTGGACTTCGCGGAAAGTTTTACACGATGGGAAGCTACGCAGTGAAAAACATCGTGGATATCTTCCGGAAGAAGAAAATCTCTGCCACTCATATAGGCGTGTGCTTTTGACATTTTTAATAAGGCAATGCTGCCGCGGGGACTTAGACCCAGTGCAAAGAATTCAGGATTTCTTGTTGTTTCAGTCAGTTCTACAATATAGTCATAAAGAGCTTCGTCAACAAATAAGTTTTCCGCCTGATGCTGCATCTCTAAAAGCTCTTCGGCATTGACCACCTGTTCTACCTGATCCATATGGGCAGAGGAGTTGCCTTTTAAAATACTGACCGCGTTTTCGGTATCGGGATATCCGATGGAAAGACAGATCATAAAACGGTCAAGCTGTGATTCCGGGAGCCGCTGCGTGCCGGAAGACCCAAAGGGATTCTCCGTGGCGATGACAAAGAATGGTTTCGGAAGCGCTCTGGTGACGCCTTCCACGGTTGCCTGACCTTCCTCCATAACCTCTAAGAGCGCCGACTGTGTCTTCGGCGAGGTGCGGTTGATCTCATCGGCAAGGAATAGATTGGTATAGACACTGCCCTCCTGAAAGTGAAAGGAGTTTGTCGATTTATCATAAAGGTTATATCCAATCAGATCACTGGGCAGGACATCCGGCGTAAACTGCATCCTCTTGTAAGAAAGGGAGAGCGCTCTGGCAATGGACATGGCAAGCGTTGTCTTTCCGACGCCGGGGATGTCCTCCAACAATACATGGCCGCCTGCTAAAATGGCGCAGAGCGTAAGGCGGATCACATCATCCTTGCCCTGTATGACTTTTTTTACTTCCTTTCGAATGAAGTCTGTTTTATTCTGCAATGGGATATCCATCCTTTCATGCTTATTCATATATTATTTTATATGGTATCTATGATGATTGCAAGTATTTCAAAAAAGTTTAAAGTAAATTAGGATCGGGCTTCCTTGGGTTTACTGTTTTCGTCTTGAAGCATACGGCAATTTGTGATATACTTTTTACAACTATGCAAAGGGGGTCCTTCTTACAGGAGGCAGAAGATGAAAGCATTTTTGATATTGGAGGATGGAACTGTATTTCCGGGAAAAGCCATTGGCGCATGTAAAGAAGTGATCAGTGAGATCGTGTTCAACACATCCATGGCAGGCTATCTTGAAGTTTTAACAGATCCTTCCTATGCCGGACAGGCGGTATGTATGACTTATCCGCTGATCGGTAACTATGGGATATGTATGGAGGACATGGAATCTGCCAGACCATGGCTGGATGGTTTTATTGTAAGGGAACTCTCAAGAAAACCAAGTAACTTTCGAAATGATATGGATATTCAGGATTTTCTGGTGAAGTATGATATTCCGGGAATTGAAGGAATCGATACCAGAGCATTGACAAAACGTCTGCGAGACAGGGGGACGATGAACGGCATGATCACGGTTAATGAATCGTATGATCTGTCAGATGTGCTTGCGCGGTTGAAAGAATATCGGGTGACGGGAGTGGTAGACAGAGTTACCTGTCAGAAGAAATATACGATTCCGGGGATCAAACGTCTGGAAGAAAATGGACCGGTATCCGGAAGCGATATCAGTAGGACACAGGAAAGAAAAGCGCCATCCATGATCAAAAAATTGAATGGCATCGGGAAACGGGTGGCGTTGCTGGATTTTGGGGAAAAGAATAACATTATAAGATCCTTACAGAAAAGAGGCTGCGATGTGACTGTTTATCCTGCGTTTACCAAAGCGGAGGAGATTTTGAAGGAAAATCCGGACGGGATCATGTTAAGCAACGGACCGGGAGATCCCAAGGAGTGCAAGGAAGCAATCAAAGAGATCAGAAAGCTGTACGATGCGGATGTGCCGATCTTTGCGATTTGTCTGGGACATCAGTTGATGGCTTTGGCAGCAGGGGCGGATACCCATAAGATGAAATATGGTCATCGCGGCGGCAATCATCCGGTGAAGGATCTGGAGACGGGTAGGGTATATATCTCATCCCAGAATCATGGTTATGTGGTGGATGTGGAACATCTGGATCAAGAGATTGCAGTGCCGGCATTTGTGAATGTCAATGATGGCACCAACGAGGGACTTTCTTATCAGGGAAAGAATATTTTTACGGTACAGTTCCATCCGGAAGCATGTCCGGGACCGCAGGATTCCGGCTATCTGTTTGATCGTTTTATCTCTATGATGGAGGTGGCGAAAGATGCCTAAGAATCCGGATGTAAAAAAAGTGTTGGTGATTGGCTCTGGTCCGATTGTGATCGGTCAGGCGGCGGAGTTTGATTATGCAGGGACGCAGGCATGTCGTTCTTTAAGGGAAGAGGGCGTTGAGGTCGTGCTGATCAATTCCAATCCTGCGACGATTATGACCGACGGGGATATCGCGGACCGTGTTTATATAGAACCGCTGACAGTAGAGGTTCTGGAGCAGTTGATAGAAAAAGAAAAGCCGGATAGTATTCTACCTAATATGGGCGGTCAGGCCGGGCTCAATCTTGGAATGGAACTGGAGGAGTCGGGATTCCTCGCAAGCCACCATGTAAAGTTGCTTGGAACGACGGCGGAGACGATTCGGAAGGCAGAGGATAGACAGGCATTTAAGGATACCATGGAAGCCATCGGGGAACCCTGTGCTCCGTCTAAAGTAGTGGAGTCCATAGAAGAGGGCATTGCGTTTACGAATACAATCGGTTATCCGGTGGTGTTGCGTCCCGCATATACGCTGGGCGGCAGCGGCGGTGGGATAGCTTATAATCAAATGCAGCTGGAAGAGATTCTGGAAAATGGTCTTCGGCTTTCACGTGTGGGGCAGGTTTTGGTGGAACGCTGTATCGCGGGATGGAAAGAGATCGAGTATGAGGTGATGCGTGACAGCGCCGGCAATGTGATTACGGTCTGTAATATGGAAAATCTTGATCCGGTGGGGGTACATACCGGTGACAGTATTGTAGTGGCGCCTTCCCAGACTCTTGGAGATAAGGAATACCAGATGCTGCGAACCGCTGCGTTGAATATTATCAGCGCGCTGGATATTACGGGAGGATGCAATGTACAGTTTGCGCTGCATCCGGAAAGTTTTGAATACTGTGTGATCGAGGTAAATCCCAGAGTCAGCAGGTCTTCCGCATTGGCATCCAAGGCGACCGGCTATCCGATTGCGAAAGTGGCAGCGAAAATTGCACTGGGGTATACGTTGGATGAAATTACAAATGCAGTGACGAAAAAGACTTATGCCAGTTTTGAACCGGCGCTGGACTATTGTGTAGTGAAGATTCCAAGGCTGCCCTTTGATAAATTCATTACGGCAAGAAGGACATTGACCACGCAGATGAAAGCCACCGGAGAGGTCATGAGTATCTGTACCAATTTTGAAGGCGCGCTGATGAAGGCGATCCGTTCTCTGGAACAGCATACGGAATCGCTTAGAAGCTATGATTTTACTGCTATGACGCAGGAGGAACTGCTGGAGCGGTTAAAGACCGTTGATGACCTGAGGATCTATATTATTGCGGAAGCGCTTAGAAAAGGCATATGTCAGGATGCGATTCATGATGTGACAAAGATTGATCTCTGGTTTATTGATAAGATCGCGATTTTGACACAGATGGAACACCGGCTGGAGACAGAGCCTTTGACGGAGGAGCTTTTAAGGGAAGCAAAGCGGATGGAGTTTCCGGATGGCGTGATTGCAAAGCTTTCCGGCAAGACGGAAACGCAGATTAAGCAGATGCGCAGGGAAAAGGACATCAAAGCCTCATTTAAAATGGTAGATACCTGTGCCGCGGAGTTTGAGTCTGCAACACCGTATTATTACTCTTGTTTTGATGGTGAAAATGAGGCAATCATAACATCCTCGGAAGTTATCACTTCCTCGGATGTTAAAAAGAAAGTCCTGGTGCTCGGTTCCGGTCCGATCCGTATCGGTCAGGGAGTAGAGTTTGACTATTGTTCGGTGCATGCCACATGGGCGTTTGCAAAAGCGGGTTATGAGACGATCATCGTTAATAACAATCCGGAGACAGTCAGCACGGATTTTGATATTGCCGATAAACTTTATTTTGAACCGTTAACACCGGAGGATGTGGAGAATATTGTAGATCTGGAAAAGCCTGACGGCGCAGTGGTACAGTTTGGTGGGCAGACGGCGATCAAGCTGACAAAGAGCCTGATGGAGATGGGTGTGCCGATCCTTGGAACGAAAGCGGAGGACGTAGATGCGGCGGAGGATCGGGAATTATTTGATAAGATTCTGGAAGAGACGAAGATTCCAAGAGCTGCAGGGGGAACGGTATATACGGCTGAGGAAGCGAAGGCGGTGGCAAACAGACTGGGTTATCCGGTACTGGTAAGGCCTTCCTATGTTCTTGGTGGTCAGGGAATGCAGATCGCGATTTCCGATCAGGAGATCGAGGAATTTATGGCGGTGATCAATCGTTACGCACAGGAGCATCCGATCTTAATTGATAAATATCTAATGGGAAAAGAGTTGGAAGTGGATGCCGTATGTGATGGAAACGATATTCTGATTCCCGGTATCATGGAACATGTAGAGCGTACCGGCGTACATTCCGGAGACAGTATTTCGGTATATCCCGCGCATACGATAGGCGATCGGGTGAAAGAAACCATTGTGGAGTATTCCGGAAGGCTGGCAAAAGCGCTTCATGTGAAGGGATTGATCAATATCCAGTTTATCGTAATGAATGATGAGGTATATGTGATCGAAGTAAATCCCAGATCCTCCAGAACAGTTCCTTATATCAGCAAGGTAACCGGAATCCCGATCGTAGAACTGGCAGTAGGTGTAATTCTGGGGAAAACCATCAGGGAACTTGGCTATGAGCCGGGACTGCAGAAAGACGCCGGTTATATGGCAATCAAGATGCCGGTATTCTCCTTTGAAAAGATCCGGGGTGCAGAGATCAGTTTAGGACCGGAAATGAAATCCACCGGAGAATGTCTTGGAATCGCAAAGGATTTTAATGAAGCCCTTTATAAAGCATTTATCGGCGCTGGGATTGATCTGCCGAAGCATAAGCAGGTGATCATCACCGTAAAGGATGCGGATAAAGGTGAGGCAATCGGGATCGGCAGGCGGTTTGAAAAGTTAGGCTATACGATCTATGCGACAAGAAGTACGGCAGCCGCTTTAAGGGAGGCTGGTGTCAATGCAAGAAAGGTCAATAAGATCCAGCAGGAGTCACCGACCGTGATGGATTTGATCTTAGGGCATAGGATCGATCTGGTGATCGATACGCCTACGCAGGGAAGAGATAAATCGAGAGATGGATTTTTGATTCGGCGGACGGCGATTGAGACAGGCATCACCTGTTTGACTAGTCTGGATACGGCGAAAGCGCTACTGACCAGCTTAGAGGCAAAAGAAAAACAAAGGGAACTGACGTTGATAGATATTTCAAGGATCAATCATTAGGAAAGAAAGGGATCATATATGAAGGAAGGGTTTGGAGAAAAGAAGCAGCCAATCATGAAGATGCTGGTAATAGGCATGGTCATTTTAATCATATGCCTTGCAGTTTGTGTTGTTTTAGTTTCAACACTTCGTTCCACCTACAGTGACGAGATATCGGCGGATTTTCAGGCACACCATATCAGTTCTGGTGAAAAGCTGGATGCCACAATCAGAAGCGGTGTTGAAGTAGTGGAGTCTGCGGCCGGTGTGATGGGCAGCGCTGCCGCTTCCTATGTTAATACGCAGATCTATGGGGTATTAAATGATTATGAGCATTTCAGTATGTTAGAGACATTGGCGTTTGTCGGGAACGACGGCAATGTGTATCATCATTATAGAAAGTATTCTGCCAGTTCGCTGGGGGAGCCATTGAAAGAACTGCAGGATCATATGAAAACGGTGAATGGGACCTACACTGGAGTGGTGATGTTGTCAGAGGATGGGATGCCGTATATTTTGATTGCAGTTCCTGTATATTATAGGGACAAATCTTATGGATTCCTTACAGCGACGATGAAAATGGAGGATATTTTTGAAGGCGGTGAATTTAATTATCAGAATGAAATGGGAGAGTGCTATCTGACGGATCGTAATGGGATCATCATGTCAAGGAGCAGTGATGCGATATTTGTATCGGAGAGTTCTGAGGATTTCTGCCTTTCCATGCTGGAGTATTCCGACGGAAAGGAGGAGAGCAAGAGAGCTGTTCAGGCATTGACCAATGCTTACAAGGAAAATGACACGGGATTTGTATCTATTAAAACGAGAAGAGCAGAGAGTCTGCAGATTTCATACTATCCGTTAAAATCTGTTCCCAGTTTGTTTTTTATCAGTTGTTATAACGACAATCTGGTGGATGACAAGGTTCAGCCGCTGCTTTTTAGAAGCGTACTGTCCTGTATTATCATTGTAGTGCTGATGATTGCGATCATCGTCTATGTATGGGCAACGTCCAAACGCGCCAATATTACGATTGAAAAGCTTGCTTATGAGGATCCCGTGACGAAAGGGAAAAATATCAATTATTTTAAAGAGTTTGCTTCTCATATTATGGCGGTATTTAAAGAGACGCCGTTTGTCATTTACCGGTTTGATATTGTTAATTTCCGGTATATCAACGAAGCATACGGACATATTCGGGCAGATGAGATTCTGACATCCTGTATTACGAACTTTGCGTCAGTTTTTTCAGAGAAGGAACTCTGCATCAGAATGGATTCCGATCAGTTTCTTGCTATTTTAGCAAACGATAAGGAAATCGGACAACGATTGGAACGTTTGGCGAAAAACGTAAATGAAGATGCCAGAGGGCGTGGGATCAAATATCCTATCCGTTTTAAAACAGGCGTTTATCAGATACGTAAGCATGATCACGATATTGATGAGATGATCGACCGCGCTAATGTCGCCAGAAAGACGCTGAAGGGTGATGACAGTGAAATGACCGCGTATTATTCGGAGAAGATCGTGCAGAATATGCGTAAGCTTGACCGGATAGAGTCCGATATGCAGAAGGCGCTTGCTAATGGAGAATTTAAAGTCTATATGCAGCCCAAGTGGGATATCTATCTCAACCGCATTGCAGGCGCGGAAGCGCTGGTGCGGTGGGTCAGGGATGACGGAAGCATCTCGTATCCGGATGAGTTTGTTCCGATTTTTGAAAATAACGGATTTATTGAAAAACTGGATTTCTATATGCTGGAGATGGTATGCCAGAAAATGCATGATATGATTGAAGCAGGAAATACCGTGTATCCCGTTTCGGTAAATCAGTCCAGAATGCTTTTGCACAGCGCGGATTATGTGACAAATGTCAAGAGGATCATTGAAAAATATAAGTTGCCGGAAAATGCCATCGAGCTGGAGATAACGGAATCTGTCTTTTTGGATGACAGGAGTAATATGATCCAGATCATTAATCAATTGAAACAGTGCGGTGTTCGTCTGGCGATGGATGATTTCGGTTCGGGATACTCTTCTTTAAATATGTTAAAGGATGTTTCCTTTGATACAGTCAAGATTGATCGCGAATTCTTTGCGGAGAGTGTGTCGACGGAACGCAGCAGGTGGATTCTGCAAAAGATTGTGGAATTATCCAGTGGGATCGGTATGGAAGTACTGTGCGAAGGGGTTGAGACGGAAGAACAGGTGAGTATATTGAAAGCTCTAGGCTGTCGTATGGTACAGGGATTCTATTTCTCAAAGCCTCTTCCTGAGGAGGAATATATCGCGCTCTACTGCGGATCGAATACGATGATTTAATGGGATAAAAGGATATCTGGTATATGGAAGGACAGTGCAAGGCAAATAGGCAGAATTATCAAAGACGTCTGGATGCCATCATAGAAGAACTGACGACAAAAAAACGATTGCTGCTTCATAGCTGCTGCGCACCCTGCAGCAGCTATGTTTTAGAGTATCTTTTTCCCCATTTTGATATCTGGGTTTATTATTATAATCCTAATATTACAAAACGGGAGGAATACGATAAGCGGATTGGTGAGCTGAGACGACTGATTGACACGATGAATCGGGAGCACCGGTGGGATATTCATCTGGTGGAAGGCCCTTATGAGCCGGAATGTTTTCTGAAGGCGGCGGCAGGCTTGGAAGAATGTCCGGAAGGCGGAGAACGCTGTCAGAGATGTTTTACGCTTCGGTTATCTAAGAGCGCTTCTTACGCTGCCGATCATTTATTTGATTTCTTTACAACAACATTAACCATCAGCCCGTTAAAAAATGCAGATTTGCTGAATGAGATCGGAAATCGGATGGGACAGAAATATGGAGTTCCCTTTCTGCCGTCTGATTTCAAAAAAAAGAACGGCTATCAACGCTCCATTGAACTGTCTAGAGAATATCATCTGTACCGACAGGATTACTGCGGCTGCGAGTATTCCAGAAAAGAGCGGGAGAACGTCTTGCGGCGTAATAACGCCATAAATCCGGAACAGAAGAATAGAAGAAAGGCATGGTGAAAGGCATGGAAAAATTTATTGACAGAATATCAGAAGAAATGCGGCGCGCATTTGAGGAGGCGGGATATGATCCTGCTCTGGGAAGGGTTACCCTAAGCAACCGTCCGGATCTTTGTGAATATCAGTGCAACGGCGCAATGGCGGCAGCAAAAAAATATAAGAAGGCGCCCTTTGCCATTGCAGAGGAGGTGGCCGGAAAGCTTGGCAGTTCGGAGATCTTTCAATCGGTTGAGGCTGTGATGCCGGGATTTTTAAATCTGACCTTGCGAGAGAGTTTTGTTTTAAATTATTTTAATGAAATGATGAAACAGGAAAAATACGGTGTGGAGAATCCTGAAACACCGCAGACTATGGTATTGGATTATGGCGGACCGAACGTGGCAAAGCCGCTTCATGTGGGACATCTGCGTCCGGCAATTATCGGGGAAAGCATTAAGCGGATCGTCCGTTATGCAGGACATAAAGTCATAGGAGATGTTCATCTGGGGGATTGGGGACTTCCCATGGGACAGATTATCACGGAGCTTAAGGCGAGAAAGCCGCAGCTTTGTTATTTTGATGAAACATACGAGGGGGAGTATCCCGAAGAAGCGCCGTTTACCATTGCGGAACTGGAGGAGATTTATCCTTATGCCAGCGGAAAATGTAAAGTTGATGAGGAATATAAGGCACAGGCGCTGGAGGCGACGGCGCAGCTGCAGAACGGACTGCGGGGCTACAGGGCTTTATGGAAGCAAATCTTGAAGGTGTCGGTAAACGATCTTAAGAAAAATTATGAGAAACTGGATGTCCATTTTGATCTCTGGAATGGGGAATCGGATGTGGATGACCTGATCCCGGATATGGTCAAAAAGATGAAAGAGGAAGGACATGCATATCTGAGTGACGGCGCCCTTGTTGTTGATATCCGTAAAGAGACGGATAAAAAGGAACTGCCGCCCTGTATTATCTTAAAATCAGACGGCGCGGCCAATTATGAAACAACGGATCTTGCAACGATTATCCAAAGAGAACGTGATTATCAGCCGGACGCCATTGTATATGTGGTGGATAAGCGGCAGGAACTGCATTTTGAACAGGTATTCCGCTGTGCAAGGAAAACAGGAATTGTGCGGGACGAAACGGCATTACAGTTTATTGGATTCGGCACCATGAACGGTCCGGACGGGAAACCTTTTAAAACCAGGGACGGCGGAGTGTTGCGGCTGGAATACCTTTTGAAGCAGATCAAAGATCAGATGTTTGAAAAGATCAGGGAGAATAAGGAATTGCCGGAGGAAGAGGCGGAGAGTACGGCAGAGAAGGTAGCGCTGGCGGCTGTCAAATATGGAGATCTGTCTAATCAGGCAGCGAAAGATTATATTTTTGATGTCGAACGGTTTACTTCCTTTGAAGGAGATACCGGACCATATATTCTTTATACCATGGTAAGGATGAAGTCGATACTGAATAAATACCGGGAGGCGGGCGGCAATCCCGATGAGGTTTCCTGTATAGAACCATCTTCTAAGGTTGAGAAAGAACTGATGATGGCTCTGGCTGGATTTAACGCTATGCTGGAGGAAGCCAGTGAAGAAAGGGCACCCCATAAGGTATGTGCATTCATTTATCAGGTGGCAAATGATATCAATTCCTTTTATCATGCAATCAAAATACTTACAGAGGAAGACCAGAGAAAGCAGGACGGCTATATTGCTCTGCTTAAGAATGCACTCAGGATCATGGAGACCTGTATTGAACTTCTGGGTTTTGAGGCACCGGAAAGGATGTAGATTGAAAAATCAAAGATTTTTCAATCACGAATTTGTGCCCGCGGCCCAAATTCGCAGGCTGTTAGAAAGACAGGATTATTAGCATGAAGATGATCGATAAAAATATTGATGGCGGAAAACCTTTCGATTGGGGAAAAACATCTTTAGATTATGCAAAGTTTCGTGACATCTATCCACAAGAATTCTATCAAAAAGTTGTTGACCGCAATTTGTGTATAGATGGACAAGTTGTTCTTGATCTTGGAACAGGGACAGGTGTTCTGCCCAGAAATATGTATCGGTATGGGGCAAAGTGGATAGCTGCGGATATTTCAGAGAACCAGATTGAACAGGCTAAAATTCTTTCAAAGGATATGAATATAGAGTATTATGCCGTATCTACAGAGGATATCGATTTTCGTGACCATTCTTTTGATGTCATTACGGCTTGTCAATGTTTCTGGTACTTTGACCATGAAACCGTTATGCATAAACTTTGGCGTATGCTGAAACAAGGGGGAAGTATTCTTGTTTTGTACATGGCATGGCTGCCTTTTGAGGATAAGATCGCAGGAGCTAGCGAAAATCTTGTATTAAAGTACAATCCCAATTGGAGCGGTGCCGGGGAAACCATGCATCAAATCTTCATACCTGATTGCTACAAAGAGAATTTTGAACTTGTGTATCATGAAGAATTTACGTTAAAAGTACCGTTTACCCGTGATAGTTGGAATGGTAGAATGAAAGCATGCCGTGGAATTGGCGCATCGCTTACCGATCAGGAGATTTTAATGTGGGAACAGGAACACAGAAAACTTCTTAAAGAGATTGCTCCTGAGGAATTTGAAATTTTGCATTATGGCGCAATGGCTGAACTTAGAAAGAAATAGATCCCGGTGCTTGAGCCTGAAGATAGTTACGCTGCAAAAACCGGAGATAGAAATGGTTGACAGAGGAAGTTTCTTCCCTTACAATAATGGGGAGCGGCAAGATGAGTTACTTTTGAAAATCAGTCGCAGTATGGAGGAAATTATGGCAGAGAAAAAATCGGTATATCTGGAAGTGAACGCAAGCCAGTATGATATGGATAAGGTGATGGATAAGGCGGTAAAGGATTATAAAAAAGGGAATAAAGACGCCTTAAAGAGCATTGATTTATATGTAAAACCGGAGGACGGTAAAGCATATTATGTTGCAAACGGAGGCAAGGTTACGGGCAGCGTTGATTTGTAGAACTGTAGTGGTTAAGCTTTTTTGTAACACTTGTGGCTAAAAATTTATTGGATTGTTGTGTTCCCAGCTTTTCCTATGCTGCCGTCCGCGTCTGGTACGGGGCGGTAGCCGTCAATGCCGTTGTGGCTGTAGTAAATCTCATTAATCTGATTTAAAAGAAATGGGCAGAAAAAATGTCAAAAAAATATTTATTTGAATTGATCGGGATGCTGATTCTGCTTTTAATCATCTTTTCACTGATTGTTTCCAAATTGACGGAAAGCGACAGAGGGGAAGGTTTTATTTTGGACTCCTATGTGTCAATAGAGGCGGAGCGGGCAGATGGGGCAGTGGAACACTATGACAGCAATTATTTTGAAACATCGGCAAAAGGTGACCGGATTATTGTGACGATTCCGCTGCCGGCAGAAAAGAAAATATCCAATGCGGTTTTGTTTTGTAGCGTCTACCAGTGTGCGGTGGAGTTGTCTTATCAGGGAGAGGTTCTCTACAGCTATGGGAATAATGAGAGTGAGAAAGGACGTGCCATCGGCAATGTTCTGGTCTGCGCGGATGTGCCGGATGCGGCTTGGGGAGACGCACTCACTCTGGAATGTACGGTTGCCGACTATACCGACTTTACCAAGCTGAATACGGTCATGGTCTGTGAGGCAAAAAACAAGATACAGTTTTTGCTGGGAAACAATGCTGCCTCCTATCTTTTGTCCATGTCAGTGCTGGTGGTATTTGCCGGCATGTTCTTTGTTTTGCTCTGTTGGGGCGGAGGCGGCGAGATTAAAATGCAGGGCTTGTACCTATCGAGCTTTTGTGTTGGTCTGATGATGTGGCAGATGGGCTATGAAAGGATGTTTTATGTTATTTCAAATAATGTCACCTTCTGTGGACTGGCGGAGTATGTAGGGATTTTCTTTGCGCCGGCGCCGTTTTGTATGTTTTTATGCTATGTGGAGCCGAATAAGCTGTTTCAGAAGACAATGAAGCTTTTGGCGGGTGTGCTGATAACGGTTTTTGGGGTGACTACGGTGCTGAATTTCACCACAGAGCAATACCACTATTGCAGGTTTTTAAAGGTAGTGCATGTGCTGATTGCGATAGTAGCGGTTGCCATTTTGTTAGAGTTCATACTTGTGCGTAGCCGGGGCGATAATAAACGGCTGCTCATCCGGTTTGGCGTTATCTTATACATATTTTTTGCCATGTCTGACATGCTGCTGTTTTATGTGGAAACAATTGGGAAGTTCCACATAGACATGGATACTGCGTCTATTACCTCGCTGGGGCTTTATGTCTTTCTGGTTGTTATGTTGATTAGCTATGTTCTGCACGTTTTAGAGCATGTGGTCAGTGTGAAGGAGAAACAACAGTTAGAGCAGATGGCATACTTAGATGGCATGACCGGTATTGCGAACCGGCGCAGATGTCTGGATTATTTTGAAGATCTGAAAAAGAAAAAGGACTTTACCGTTTTCTTTTTTGACGTGAATAATTTAAAAATTGCAAATGACCAATATGGTCATGATATAGGCGACCGCCTGATTTCTGCAGTTGCGCAGATCATCAGGGAAGTCTTTGGGGAGGAAGGCTTTTGCGGCAGATATGGCGGCGATGAATTTGTTGCTGTAGTAGAGTACTCGTCCGCAGCCGCAATCAAGCAAATGGAAGCCCGCTTAAAGGATACAATTGTCCGGGTGAATAAGGAGCAGCAGCTTCCACTTCCGGTTGCCGTGGCTTACGGCATTGCCAGCAGCACAGAAGGAAAGGGTCTGCAGGCGGATGAGGTTATGCGCCTGGCTGACGAGCGAATGTATGAGCAAAAACGGAGGATGAAGGAGTCAGATAAATCCCATGGAAAATATGTTTGAAAGTTGGTTGGAGCAGGAAAAGTCATTGATTAAGGAAAAGAGCAAAGCGTTCCGCGTTATGAGTGCTTTGCTGGTTGTCCTTATGATACCGCTTATATTGTCGATGCTGGTTAGTCTGTTGGACGGCGGAGGGATCATGATTGCAGTAGTTATGATTGTGCAGATCGGTTGTCTCGCGGCTGCTGTTTTTTCCTTAAGCTACAAAAGGCGGTTGATCAAGCCATTGCTAGTATCTGTTGAGAAGGATCTTCCCACGGATACGGAACGGCAGGAGTTTGCCAGACAGATGCAGTCCGCCATGTTGATTAGTTACGCGCCTGTTCCGCAAGGGCAGTTGTGTGAGTTGCAGGCTGCGGCGGATTACTGCTACTTTCGACAGCCCTTTAAAAGCCGCATTATTCGGAACAGGGATATCAAGAAGGCGGTATTAGAGCAGTACAGATATTTTGTGGGACGGGGACATGTGCGGTATAGTTACGTGCTGAAAATTTTTCTCACCGAAAATGAGAAAACGCCTGTATGGAGGGCGTATTTTCCGACGGAAGATGAGTTGTATGCTATATTCTCCAGACTTCGGGGAGTACTTCCGGAGGAGACTGCCATTTGCGACAATGTGGCTTATGGTAAGACGGAGGAGGGCGAGAAGGAGAACAGAAAGAAAGCGCTGATCGAGCTGATCAAAGTTATCGTGATGCTTGCAATTCTGATCGCTTTAGCGAAACTGCTGTAAAAAATAAGTGTTATGAGAAAATCCCTTGACAAGAAGCGAATTTTTTGAGATAATGGCACTTGTGTCAGAGCGTGTTTATTATATGTGTCCATAGCTCAGCTGGATAGAGCAACGGCCTTCTAAGCCGTGGGTCGGGGGTTCGAATCCCTTTGGGCACGCTTGTCATAAGAACGATATCTTATGACGGTCTTGTGACATGTTGGATAGTCCTGATTTCTATGGTGGGTATGGCGTAGTTGGTTAACGCGCCAGATTGTGGTTCTGGAGACCGAGGGTTCGAGTCCCTCTATCCACCTTCTACTGGGCTATCGCCAAGCGGTAAGGCACAGGGTTTTGATCCCTGCATTCGCTGGTTCGAATCCAGCTAGCCCAGCTTTCGTGCTATTCCACATAAAGATGTTACTATGGAAATCTTCGGTTTTACTGGAGATTTTTTTCTTGTCAAAGTGGGATTGCTTCACATCGGAAGAGAATACCGGTCTTGCATTTTCTATTAATATTCGATAAAATAAAAGCATTAAATAAGAGCAAGGGAAACTGGTATATGAATAAGAGTGATTTTAAGACGATAGCGAACCAGAGAAAGCGCTTGAAGCCGACTACAGAGATCAACGGCTTTAAAGTGCGTCCCGGTATCTATCAGACCAATGGCGCGATGCGTATCAATGAAGGCGTCTGTTTTACGGTGCATTCCATTGGGGCAACTTCCTGTACGCTGCTTTTATATCACAGGGAAGGAAAAGAACCTTATGCCAGACTGCCGTTTCCAAATTCTTTCCGAGTAGGTCATACCTTTTCTATGATCGTGTATGGGTTGGATATTACGGAATTTGAATATGCATATAGTTTTGACGGTCCGTATGATGAGTCGAGGGGACTTTTGTTTGACAAGAATAAGGTTATTTTAGACCCTTATGCGAAGGCTGTGACGAATCAGAGTGTGTGGGGAAAAACGAAAGAGGAAAATTTTGTTTATAAAGCCAGAGTGGTCAATTCTGGTTTTGACTGGGAAGACTGCAAACGGCCGGGACATGCATTTAAGGATATGATCATCTATGAAATGCATGTGCGGGGCTTCACAAAACATCCGTCGTCCGGAGTGGAGCATCCGGGTACCTTTGAAGCAATCAAGGAAAAAATACCATATCTATTGGAGCTTGGGGTTAATGCGGTAGAGCTGATGCCGATCTTTGAATTTGACGAACTGGATGGCAACCGGGTGATAGACGGCAAGCAGCTTTATAATTACTGGGGATATAATACCGTTAGTTTTTACGCGCCGAATACCGGTTATACGGCTGCCACGGAATATAACCACGAGGGCGATGAACTCAAACAGGTGATTAAGGAGTTAAAAAGTCATGGAATCGAAGTGATTCTGGACGTTGTATTTAATCATACTGCCGAGGGAAATGAACAGGGACCTTTCTTTTCTTTTAAAGGGATCGACAATAATATCTATTATATGTTGACCCCGGATGGAAAATATTATAATTTTAGCGGATGTGGTAATGTGGTCAATTGTAATCATCCGATCGTCCAGCAGTTTATCTTGGGTTGTCTGCGTTACTGGGTCATCGAATACAGAGTGGATGGCTTCCGGTTTGATCTTGCAAGTATTCTGGGAAGAAGCGAGGACGGAAGCCCGATGAGCAAACCGCCTGTCCTGCAGAATCTGGCCTTTGATCCGATTCTTGGTGGGGTCAAACTGATTGCGGAGGCATGGGATGCCGGAGGGCTCTATCAGGTGGGAAGCTTCCCTTCCTGGAACCGATGGGCGGAATGGAATGGCAGATATCGGGATGATATGAGGAGTTTCTTAAAGGGAGACAGCGGTTATGCTTGGGCTGCGTTGCAGAGGATGACCGGTTCTAAAGATATCTATGCTGCCGGTGGCAGGGAAAACGCCAGCGTAAATTTTTTAAATTGTCATGACGGCTTTACATTGTATGATCTTTACGCTTATAATGAAAAGCATAATGAGGAAAACGGTTGGAACAATACCGACGGGGAGAACCATAACCGTAGTTGGAACTGCGGTGTGGAAGGCGAGACGGAGGAGGAGTCAGTGTTATCTTTGAGGAGCCGTCTCAGGAAAAATGCATTTGCCGCATTGATGCTGAGCCGGGGCTGCGCCATGTTTTTAAGCGGAGATGAATTCTGCAATACGCAGTTTGGCAATAACAATGCATACTGTCAGGACAATGAGATCTCATGGCTGGATTGGAACAGAAAAGACCGGTATCAGGAGATGTTTGAATTTTGCAAATATATGATCAGGTTCCGTAAAGAGCATCCGGTGGTGAAAGGGGAAGGTAAGGCGGCAGTATGCGGACTGCCGGATGTCAGTTTTCACAATGGGCGTCCATGGAATGATTACTGTGATGACGAGACGCGGGTGATTGGCATTATGTATGCAGGACGGACAGAGGATGACAGACAGGATGACGTAGTCTTTATCGGAATCAATACCCACTGGGAGCCGCATCAGATGATGTTGCCGGAGCCACCGGCTGATCATTGCTGGCGGGTGGCAGTGAATACAGCGCTTCCCCATAAAAAGGAAGCGGATTACCAAAAGGGAACGGTTTGGAACAGTGAGGTGGAGCTGTGTATCCGGGAGAGGAGTCTGATCGTTGCGGTGATGGAGCCGGCAGGCAGACAGAGAAAGGAAAGAAAAGATTGAAAAAATTAGGAGTTTGTATGGGCGCGCTTCTTATGAGCGTGGTTCTGTATGGATGTGGTGGGAAGGATGCGTCGCTGACGGATAACGGTATGGCATTTCTGATGCAGCAGGATTATAAGGCGGCGATCGCAAGTTTTGAACAGGCGATTCTTGCCAAAGAAAATCTGGAAGAAAATTACAGGGGTGCCGGACTTGCTTATATGGGAATCGGAGACTATGAGGCGGCGGTAGATGCTTTTGATAAGGCGCTTTCTTATGCTGGTATGTTTCCGGGTGAGATGGAATACGATATTAACTATTATATGGCCATCGCTTATTATAAAATGGAAGAATATGATGCGGCGATCTCCATCTATGACGCGATCATAGAGATGCGTCCGAAAGATACGAATGCTTATTTCCTGCGGGGGTCCATGAAACTGTATCTGCAGGATGTAGACGCGGCGATATTGGATTTTAATCAGGCTGTGCAGATGGACAAAAAAAATTACAGTATTTATCTGGATGTTTATGACTGCCTGAAGGAGCACGGATATGATGCTCAGGCGCAGGGGTATCTGGATCAAATTTTGCTGGCGGACAGTCAGGGATTTAGCGAATATGATAAAGGACGTCTGGCTTATTATAATGGAGAGTATCAAAAAGCCTGCAATTATCTGGAGCATGTGCGTCAGGAGGGTAAAGCGGACGTAAAGCTGATCATGTTGCTTGGGGAATGTTATAAGTTGCAGGGATTTTACGAGTATGCGGCGGTGGTATATGACGCCTATGTCAGTGAAGTACCTGATCCGGAGATTTATAACCAGATGGGTCTCTGTTATGTGGAACAGGGTAATTACGCGGCAGCGCTTTCGGCGTTTCAGAGGGGGATCGAAATCAAAGAGAACAATACGTGTCTGCAGACGCTGAAGCTGAATGAGATCGCCTGCTATGAATATATGTATGAATTTGACATGGCGGCGCAGCGTATGCAGGAGTATCTGGCGGTTTATCCGTCAAATGAGGAACTGGAAAAGGAGTATGCATTTTTAACAACAAGGTAGGGTGAATTTTGTGAAAAAGATAGAAAAACTTTTATAAAAAGAGACTGGATACAGTCTCTTTTTTGACAGATAAAAACTTGAAAAAGGGCGAGAAAAGGCAGGATAAAGCGGATTCATGGAATCGGCGGTGAGTAGAAAAGGATACAATATGTAGTATGCCGACGAATAAGTCAACATAATATATTGTAGTTTATCGGTTGACTTTTGTGAATCCCTCTGATACAATGGATTCATGCCCGCATAAAATTAGTTATGTAAACGAGAACGCCAGATTATGTGAACTAGATGTTAAGATTTGCAGCGGCAGCCGGCGAAGCCGAGTGGTTTTGCGTATGTAGATGGAGCAGCTGTAACATAACGGTAGAAGCGGATCAAAGACATGAGAGGAAGGGAGCAGATAGTAAATGTTCTATGTAATTAAGAGGGATGGAGAAAAAGCGGATTTCACGTTAACAAAGATCAATGACGCGATCATGAAGGCGTTCAATGCGGTTGAAAAGCAGTATAATAATGATATCATTGATTTGTTGGCAATACGTGTGACTGCGGATTTTCAGGATAAGATCAAAGAAGGGGCAGTCCATGTAGAGGATGTGCAGGATAGTGTGGAGAAAGTGTTGGAGCAGGCAGGATATACGGATGTGGCAAAGGCATATATCCTTTATCGTAAGCAGAGAGAAAAGATGCGTTCGATGAAATCGACCATACTTGATTATAAAGATGTAGTCAACAGCTATGTGAAAGTAGAAGACTGGCGTGTAAAAGAAAATTCCACAGTGACTTATTCGGTAGGCGGTCTGATTCTTAGCAATTCTGGGGCGGTAACGGCGAATTATTGGCTGTCCGAGATTTATGATGAGGAGATTGCGGAGGCGCATAGGAATGCGGATATCCATATCCACGATCTTTCCATGTTGACAGGATATTGCGCAGGATGGTCCTTAAAGCAGTTGATTACGGAAGGTCTGGGCGGGATCACAGGTAAGATCACTTCGGCACCGGCAGCGCACTTATCGGTATTGTGCAACCAGATGGTGAACTTTTTAGGCATTATGCAGAATGAATGGGCAGGAGCACAGGCGTTCTCTTCCTTTGATACGTATCTGGCACCCTTTGTTAAGGTAGATCATTTGAGTTATCCGGAAGTCAAAAAATGTATCGAGGCATTTGTGTATGGCGTGAATACACCGAGCCGCTGGGGTACGCAGGCACCGTTTTCCAATATCACATTGGATTGGACCGTGCCGAACGATCTGGCGGAGCTTCCGGCAGTAGTCGGCGGAAAGGAAATGGATTTTAAGTATAAGGACTGCAAGGCTGAGATGGATATGATCAACAAAGCCTTTATTGAGACGATGATCGAAGGGGATGCTAATGGCAGAGGATTCCAGTATCCGATCCCGACTTATTCCATCACCAATGATTTTGACTGGTCGGATACGGAAAATAACCGTTTGTTGTTTGAGATGACGTCCAAATACGGTACGCCGTATTTCTCAAATTATATCAATTCCGATATGGAACCCAGCGATGTGCGCTCCATGTGCTGTAGATTAAGACTGGATCTAAGGGAACTCCGAAAGAAAACCGGCGGATTCTTTGGCTCCGGTGAGAGTACAGGTTCTGTGGGTGTTGTTACGATCAATATGCCGAGGATTGCTTATCTTTCCTCCAGCAAGGATGATTTCTATAAACGTTTAAATCGTATGATGGATATTGCTGCAAGAAGCCTGAAGATCAAGAGGGGAGTTATCTCCAAACTGTTAGATGAAGGACTTTATCCATATACTAAGAGATATCTTGGCAGCTTTGACAATCATTTTTCCACGATCGGTCTGGTTGGTATGAACGAAGTGGGATTAAATGCGAACTGGTTAAGAGCTGATATGACCTCCGAAAAGACACAGAAATTTACGAAAGAAGTGCTAAATCATATGAGAGAGCGGCTGTCTGATTATCAGGAACAGTATGGCGATCTCTATAATCTGGAGGCTACGCCGGCGGAAAGTACGGCATACCGTCTGGCAAAGCATGATAAGAAGCGATGGCCGCAGATTAGGACTGCGGGTAATGAGGGTGATGTACCTTATTACACCAATTCCTCACATCTGCCGGTAGGTTATACAGCGGATATTTTTGATGCACTGGATATTCAGGATGAGCTACAGACCTTATATACATCTGGAACGGTATTTCATGCTTTTCTGGGTGAGAAGCTGCCGGATTGGAAGGCGGCGGCGAAGCTGGTGCGTACGATTGCGGAGAATTATAAGCTGCCTTATTATACCCTGTCTCCGACCTATTCCATCTGCAAAGAGCATGGATATCTTGCAGGAGAGGTAAAGGTCTGCCCGCATTGCGGAGCTAAGACAGAGATTTACAGCCGTATCACGGGATATTACAGACCGGTACAGAACTGGAATGATGGAAAGCTTCAGGAATATGCGAACCGTAAGGAATATGATATTGCAAATTCCTGTCTGAAGAAACCGACCAGTGCTGTTGTGACGCTTTCCAATATTGATGCGGAGGACGAGGTTATTTCTGTGGAAGAACCGGAGGAGATCAGATATCTCTTTACTACAAAGACCTGTCCAAATTGTAAACTGGCGAAAGAGTATCTGGGAAGCATGAATTATATTGTCATGGACGCGGAGGAAAACGCGGAACTTGCGCTCAAATATAAAGTGCGTCAGGCACCGACGCTGGTTCGAATCAATAAGGGGCAGAGCCATAAGTATGTGGGAGCACCAGCAATACGGAAGTATGTTGAGGAGACGGCGCTAGTCAATGTATAGGTATATCTATATACCTATGCATAAGGCTTTGTTTGAATGATGTTATGTGGAGAAAAGATTATGATCAATGAATTGATTGCAAAGATAAAAAAGACCGGAGCGCCGATTGTTGTGGGGCTGGATCCAACGTTAAAGCTGATTCCGAAGCATCTTTTGGAAAAGGCGTATAAGGAGTGTGGCGAGAATCCGGAAGGCGTAGCGCGGGCAATCGTGGAGTATAACAAAGGAATTGTGGATGCCGTTGCGGATCTGGTGCCGGCGGTGAAGCCACAGATCGCAATGTATGAGCAGTTTGGTATACCGGGATTGATCGCGTACCAGAAGACGATTCGGTATTGTAAGGAAAAGGGTCTGGTTGTTATTGGCGATATTAAGCGTGGCGATATTGGCTCTACTTCAGAGGCCTATGCGGTAGGACACCTTGGCAAGGTGACGATTGGCGGAGTGGAGTACAGGGGATTTGAGGAAGATTTTGCGACGGTAAATCCTTATCTGGGAAGCGATGGAGTAAAACCGTTTATAGAGGTATGCCGACAGGAAAAGAGAGGCATCTTTGTATTAGTGAAAACTTCAAATCCGAGCAGCGGGGAATTTCAGGATCAGAAAATTGACGGCAGGTCCTTATATGAACTGGTAGGAGAAAAGGTGGCTGCGTGGGGAGAAGACCTTAAGGGAGAGGAGTATAGCTATGTAGGTGCGGTGGTTGGCGCAACGTATCCTGAGGAAGGCAGGATACTGCGAAAATTGATGCCACGGACTTATATTCTGGTGCCGGGGTATGGCGCTCAAGGTGGAAAAGGCGCGGATCTGGTTCATTTCTTCAATGACGATGGATTGGGAGCGATCATTAATTCTTCCAGAGGTATCATTGCGGCATATCAGCAGGAGAAGTACGCAGCATATGGAGAAGAAAATTACGCGGATGCCGCCAGACAGGCAGTTCTTGATATGAAAACGGATATTAAAGACGCGTTGGATGTGGCCGGAAAACATGTAAGAATGTGAGAGAGAGTGGCGGGGAGTCATCCCCGCCATTTTTTGTGATTCGGCGTAAAATTTGTTGTTTTCTTTAATTCTGAATTGAAAATAGACTGATAATATGATACACTGAAACAGAATGTTTGGTGGGCAGACCAGCGCAGCCATCCTTCAAATAGGATCGTGGGAGAAAAGCAGAGGGTATGGAGAATTATAAAAAAGAATTTATTGATTTTATGGTAGAGAGTCAGGTGCTCAAATTTGGCGAGTTCACATTAAAAAGCGGAAGGAAAGCCCCGTTTTTTATGAATGCGGGTGCCTATGTGACAGGCAGCCAGCTTCGTAAGCTGGGAGAATATTACGCAAAGACGATCCATGATCATTTCGGACTGGATTTTGATGTGCTGTTTGGACCGGCCTATAAAGGAATTCCCTTGAGCGTGGCTACGACGATGGCGATCAGCGAGTTATTTGGCAAAGATGTCAGATACTGTTCGAATCGTAAAGAGGAGAAGGATCACGGAGATACCGGAATTTTGCTTGGCAGTAAATTAAAAGATGGCGATCGTGTGGTAATGATCGAAGATGTTACCACCTCTGGTAAATCGGTGGAAGAAACCTACCCCATCATTAAGGCGCAGGCCGATGTAGAGGTCAAGGGATTGGTGGTTTCCCTGAATCGTATGGAGCGGGGAAAAGGTACGAAAAGCGCTTTGGATGAGATTCAGGAAACATATGGATTTCCGGCAACGGCGATCGTGACGATGGCTGAAGTGATGGAGTACTTATACCAGAGGGAGTGCAACGGCAGTATTCTGATTGATGATACTGTCAAGCGCGCAATTGATGATTATTACGCGCAGTATGGAGCACAATAAGTGTGAGAAGAGTTTTGTGCCGCCGGAGGCGGAATAATGGGAAGTGTGAAAGCATATTTAAGGAAAGAGATGGTGACCGGTATGGAAGAAAAGACATATAAGGCGATGAGCCTTGGTGGTACAGCCGGTATTGTGACCGGAGTGATCAGCATTATCGTGGGTGTAGCTTGTGGCGTGGTAATGATTGTTTCCGGTGCCAGACTTTTGGCGGAGAGAAGGAACATTCTGTTTTAAGCGCAACAGGATATTTTGGAAAGGGAAAGCAGAACAAAGCATATGTCGTTACTTGGCAATTATAAATTTACAAATAAGAGCCATCCCTTAAAGGGCATCATGTCAGCGGTTCTGGGAATGATCGCACTGGTTTCCATGTTCTTTGCAATTTACCTTTCGTATTTAGATGGGATGAATTCTGTAAATGGCGGGATGGCCAGAATGCAGTATGGTCTGGCGGCGGTGCTTGCATTTCTCATGGCGCTTGCAGGAGAAATTACCGGACTGGTGGCCAATACGGAAAGGGACCGCTATAGATTTTTTCCCATATTAGGATTGCTGTTAAACTCGGTAGCGCTGTCGATCGGCGTATATATCCTATGCGCAGGGATATAATATCCGCGAAACCGCTTTGCGGTATAGGTTTTCATAGACACAGATTAAGAAAGGCTTGGTTAGGATATAGATGGGTGAAACGGTGCTTTGGGAAAGGCTTTCACTTGCAGAAGACAGGATTCGGGAACTTTCTTCGGAATGGACCGCAAAGGATCCCGGAACATTATTAGGAACAACAGAGACAGTGGTTCTGCCACGGGAATGGAATGATTATATGGCAGCGCAGGGGAAACTCTTCTGCCTGCTTTGCGATATCCGGAAGGAAGCGAAGGAAGGGATAGAAAAGGTTCCGACAGAACGGTTGAAACAATGGAATCAACAGTTATATGAAGATATCCTTCCGGATCAATATGAGAAAAGTTATGCCAACCCTGCGTATGCGTCAGCTCGTTTTGGCTCTGAACTGGGAAAGTTGTTGTCAACTTATGCGGCAGAGTTTCGTAGTGCGATTCCGTATGTGTTTGAACGAAATATGCGGGAACTTGTCATTCGGATGGAGCTGTTTTTGGAATTATACTCGTGCGCGGTGACGGCATTTTTGGAAGATGGCAGAACGCCTTCTGTCGATGCGGTGCGTGATATTCTATATTGGTATGCCAGCGATTATTCTGACGTGGAGTCAGAACAGAGGGTTGCCGAGATGGTGGATGAGAAGCTGGATTTTGCACTGCGCATTATCCTGCAGGCGGATCTGGGTGATCTGGAGTATCTTTACCGTTACGGAGAGTATATCACAGATAATGAGATCAAGCTCGCCGCGTATATGAACGGTCTTCCGCAGGAGACGGTGGATCTGATCGCGGATACCTTTACAGAAGGATACCGGATGGGTTTTGTGAATACAGGAAAGGATCTGAGCCGGAAAAAGACGGTGAATATCCGTTATCCGTTAGGATTTGAACGTGTGGTGAGGCAGGCAGTATATCAATTCCAGCTGATGGGTTTAAGGCCGGTCATCTATCGTGCGGGCAGCAGCGTATTTAGAAGACAGGGGACAAATAAGGTCGGTTATTTTGGGGCAAATCCAAATAAGCAGTATGATTATGACCATAAAGAGGACGAGGCGCTGTTTTTAGATGGGCAGTTCGTTACCCGAAAACTTGAATGTCTGCAGGCTGCCTTTGAAGAATATAAAGAGATGGCTTATGGCCATGCCGGACCTGCAGTAATGGAGGGATTTGGTGAAAAGCCATTTGTTCCCGTGGTAAAACCTGAGGCGAACGCTTTATCGGAAGAACAGCAAAAGCTTCTGGTGAAGTATCAGTCGCAGTCCGCTAAGATTACGAATCAGTATATCAAGGGTGAAGAACGTAGTTTTACGATTATTGCATTTCCTGTACCGGAGATCGGGGAACAGTTTGAGGAAATCTTTGATGAAACGATCAGGATCAATACCTTGGATTATCAGACATACCGGAACATTCAGCAGACGATGATTGATGCGCTGGACCAGGCAAAAGAAGTGCATATCAAAGGCTGTGGGGAAAACAGGACAGAGATTACGGTGGCTTTGGCAGATTTAAAGGATGCGGCCCATGAGACAAAATTTGAAAATTGTGTGGCGGATGTCAATATTCCGGTGGGGGAAGTTTTCACATCTCCGAGATTGCGGGGTACGAACGGCGTTCTTCATGTCAGCAGAGTTTATCTGAATGAACTGGAATACCGTGATCTGGAGCTTACCTTTAAAGATGGTATGGTAACGGAATATTCCTGTAAGAATTTTGAATGCAGAGCGGAAAATGAAAAATATATCCGGGACAATGTATTGTTCCATCACGATACGCTTCCTTTGGGGGAATTCGCCATTGGAACGAATACAACCGCTTATATGGCGGCAAGGAAATACGATATTGCAGGGAAACTGCCGATTCTGATTGCAGAAAAGACGGGACCGCATTTCGCGGTAGGGGATACCTGTTATTCCCATTCAGAGGATATTCAGGTATTCAATCCGGACGGAAAAGAAATCATTGCCAGAGATAATGAGATTTCGATCCTTCGCAAAGAGGATGACAGCAAGGCATATTATAACTGTCATACGGATATCACGCTCCCTTATGATGAACTGGGTGTGTTAGAGGCGGTAAAGGAAGACGGCAGCAGGGTAAAGATCATAGAGAACGGAAGATTTGTTCTGTCCGGCTGTGAAACACTGAATGAAGCGCTAGAATGAAAAATATAAAATCTGTTATACAAATTTTGTGCCTGCGGCATAGCACTAAAGTGCATTATGATTTGCAGGTTACGGAAAGGCGAGGTTATTGGTATGGCACAGGTAGGTATTGTAATGGGCAGCGATTCGGATATGCCTGTTATGAAAAAGGCAGCGGAGATTTTAGACGAACTGGGGATCAGTTTTGAGATGAGGATCATTTCTGCACACAGGGAACCGCAGGAGTTTTTTGAATATGCATCTACGGCGGAAGAAAGAGGATATAAGGTCATTATCGCGGGAGCAGGCATGGCGGCGCATCTGCCGGGTATGTGTGCGGCGATTTTTCCGATGCCGGTCATTGGTATTCCGATGCATACGACTTCTTTAGGGGGAAGGGATTCCTTGTACTCCATTGTGCAGATGCCCTCCGGTATCCCGGTGGCTACGGTAGCCATCGGCGGCGGAACTAATGCGGGGCTGCTGGCTGCTAAGATGCTGGCAATGTCGGATGAAAAACTATTGGAAAAATTAAAGGCTTATTCTAAGAAACTTGAAGAAAAAGTAAAGAAGAAAGACCAAAAACTCAGCGAAATAGGATATAAAAATTACAACTAAGAGCATAATGATGAGGAGGCAGAGCATGGATTATAAAAAAGCCGGAGTGGATATCGAGGCAGGCTACAGATCAGTAGAGCTGATGAAAAAATTTGTAAATGAAACAGCGCGGCCGGAAATGTTGGGCGGTATCGGCGGTTTCTCCGGAGCTTTTTCACTAGCAGGGATCAAGGATATGGAAAAGCCGACGCTTGTTTCAGGAACGGATGGCGTCGGAACAAAATTAAAGCTTGCGTTTTTGATGGATAAGCATGATACGGTGGGGATTGATTGTGTGGCAATGTGTGTCAACGATATTGCCTGTGCAGGAGGAGAACCATTATTTTTTCTGGATTATATTGCCTGTGGCAAGAATTATCCGGAGAAGATCGCCATGATCGTAAAGGGCGTGGCAGAAGGCTGTAAGCAGGCAGGCGCAGCGTTGATCGGCGGAGAAACGGCGGAAATGCCGGGATTTTATCCGGAGGATGAGTATGACCTTGCAGGATTTTCGGTGGGGATCGTAGATGAAAAAGATTTGATCACGGGTGCATTAATTCAGCCCGGTGACGCATTAATTGGTATTGGATCTTCCGGAATACATAGCAATGGATTTTCCCTTGTCAGAAGAGTATTTTCTATGAGCGAAGAAGCGCTTCGCCGTCATAATGCGGATCTGGGGACGACGTTGGGAGAAGCTCTGCTGACTCCTACTAAGATTTATGTGAAGGCGTTGAAAGAAGTAAAGCAGGCAGGCGTTACGATCAGAGGGTGCAGTCATATCACCGGCGGAGGATTTTATGAGAATATCCCCCGAATGCTTCCCGATGGGGTACATGCCAGAGTGCAGAAGAACAGCTACGAAGTGCCTGTGATTTTCCGTATGCTGCAATCCCTTGGATGCATTGAGGAACGTATCATGTATAATACTTATAATATGGGGATCGGTATGGTGCTGGCAGTCGGGCAGGAAGATGTAGATAAGACGATAGCGGCCATCGGCAGGGCGGATGAGCATGCGTTTGTGATTGGCGAGGTTGTAAGCGGCGATAAAGGAGTCACGTTATGTTAAAGGTACTGGTATGTGTATCGGGTGGCGGAACCAATCTGCAGGCGATTATCGATGGCATAGAACAGGGAAAGATACGCAATACAAAGATTGTCCGTGTGATCAGTAACAATCCCGGAGCCTATGCGCTGACTAGGGCAAAGGAAAATGGAATTGAAGGCATCAGTATCTCACCAAAAGAATACGAAAACCGTGATGCGTTTCACAAAGCGTTTTTGAATGCAGTGGAGGATGCTTCGCCGGATCTGATTGTGCTGGCGGGATTTTTGGTAGTGATCCCTGCTGAAGTCATCAGGAAATACCGCAACAGGATCATTAATATCCATCCATCTCTGATTCCCTCTTTTTGCGGGACAGGCTATTATGGACTGAAAGTCCATGAGGCTGCGCTGGAGCGCGGCGTAAAGATTACCGGCGCAACGGTGCATTACGTTGATGAAGGGACGGATACCGGACCGATCATTTTGCAGAAGGCGGTGGAGGTAAAGAAAGGCGATACGCCCAAGATCTTGCAGCAGAGGGTGATGGAAGAAGCGGAATGGATCATTCTGCCTCAGGCAATCGATATGATTGCATGCGGGGAACTGCAGGAAGAAGGGTTGTGTTGAGCAATACAGGTGTACTGCACATGATGCAGTGAGTAAAACAGGAATAGGGATAGGAGGAGACAGATGAAGGTGCTGATCATTGGAAGCGGTGGCAGGGAACATGCGATCGCCATGTCAGTGAAGAGAAGCAAAAGAGTTGAGAAGATTTATTGCGCTCCCGGTAATGCGGGAATTGCACAGCTTGCAGAGTGTGTTCCCATCGGGGCGATGGAATTTGATAAACAGGTTGCTTTTGCGAAAGAAAAGGAGATCGATCTGGTGATTGTTGCACCGGATGATCCTCTGGCCGGTGGTTTGGTCGATGAAATGGAGAAAGCCGGAATACGCGCTTTCGGACCGCGGAAGAATGCGGCGGTTTTAGAGGGAAGCAAAGCGTTTAGCAAGGATCTGATGAAGAAATACCAGATTCCCACGGCAGCATATGAGAATTTTGACGATCCTGAGGAAGCTATGAAATATCTTGAGACAGCAAAGCTTCCGGTGGTTTTGAAGGCAGACGGACTTGCGCTTGGCAAGGGAGTGCTGATCTGCAAGACACGGGAGGAAGCGATGGAAGGCGTTCGGAAGATCATGCTGGATAAGCAGTTTGGAACTGCCGGGAATAAGATGGTCATCGAGGAATTTATGACCGGCAGGGAAGTTTCCGTATTATCTTTTGTGGATGGTAAAACGATCAAAACCATGACCAGCGCTCAGGATCATAAACGTGCGCGGGATGGAGATCAAGGATTGAATACCGGCGGTATGGGAACCTTTTCACCGAGTCCGTTTTATACCGAGGCGATCGATGCGTTTTGTCAGGAACGGATCTATCAGCCGACGGTAGATGCTATGGCAAAAGAGGGAAGGAAATTTCAGGGAGTGATCTTCTTTGGGCTGATGCTGACTGAGGACGGTCCCAAGGTGTTGGAGTACAATGCGCGATTTGGTGATCCGGAGGCGCAGGTGGTACTTCCGAGGATGAAGAATGATATCATAGACGTGATGGAAGCCTGCATTGACGGGACACTGGATCAGATCGATCTGCAGTTTGAGGACAATGCCGCGGTATGCGTGATTCTGGCATCGGACGGTTATCCCGAAAAATATGAGAAAGGGCTGGAGATTATGGGTCTGGAACGATTTGACGGGAAAGAAGATTATTACTGCTTCCATGCCGGGACGAAAGCAGAGAATGGCAGGTTTTACACGAACGGCGGCAGGGTACTCGGTATCACGGCGCTGGGCGGAGATCTTAAGGAAGCAAGGAAGAATGCTTATCTGGCAACAGAGTGGGTAGAATTTGACAATAAATACATGCGCCATGACATCGGAAACGCGATCATGGAAGCAGATAAAATGTCATAGATCAGAGGATGAACAGGAGAGAAAGGAGTATCATTACAAAAATGGAAATGAGTCAAAGAACAGTAGGAAGAATCAGCAGGTGGATTTCAGTAATATGCGCGTTCGTACTGGCCATGGCAATGGGGATCACGGCATGGGCTACTGCGGAGCCGGGAACGACGATTTACATTGCGGACGGTAAACAGGGTGTAAATATTCGCTCACAGGCAAGCACAAACAGTGAGGCTGTAGGAAAGCTGGACGGTGGCGCGGCATTGACGGTTGTCAGTGTGGTAAGCGCAGACGGTAATAACTGGTATCAGGTTGAGTGTGTTATCAATGGTGAGACAAAGACGGGTTATATCAGGGAGGATCTGGTGGTGATTCCGGAAAGCGGCGGAGAACCGGCAGAAACGGAAACGCCTGAAGGAGGTGGTGAAGGCGTGCCGGAGGATGCAGCGCCTGCTCCGGAGGAAACCATGCCGTCCAACAGCGCTACCATATTGGATCTGTCAGTTATGGATAGTGGAACGGCGCCTGAAAGGCTGCCGGCGGGATTCCGTTCGGCGACGATGGAACTCAATGATATAGTGCTCCCGGCATGGACAGATGATTCCAATCAATATTATATTTTTTACGCGACAGCACAGGACGGTACTACAGGCTGGTTCCTGATTGATAGTGCATTGGGAAAATATATCCGTTATAATAACATGTTTGGAGCCGCTGAAGAATCAGTATCTTCTAATGGCAGCGGTGTATCTAAAACGGCATTTATTATCGTGGTCGCATTCTGCGTAGTGTTAGTTGCGGCAACGGCAGTGATGGGAATCAAACTGATGAATGGCGGCGGCAGTGACGATTACGATGACTATGACGATGATGACGACTATGATGATGAAGAGGATGAAGGACCAAGGAAGCGGAGAAGTTCTGTATTTAGAAAGTTCTCCGGAGATGACGATGATGATTACGAAGATGAAGAGGATGATGAAGATGATTATGACGACAGAAGAAGGAGTTCTGCTCGTCAGACACATCAGGTTGCGGTACAGCAGGGAGTGAGAACCGCCAGACCAGTAGGCGAGAACAGACAGCCTGTTCAAAACAGACCGGTCAGTCAGGGAAGAACCGTTAGTGGTAACAACCCTGCCAACGGAGCAAGGCAGCCGGTCAACGGAGGACGCCCGGCGGGACAGCAGGGGCAGTCATCGGGCGGCGTGACAAGAGCGGCAGGACAGCAGCCAACCAGATCGTCCGGTCAACCAGCACAGGGACAGCAGCGTTATGTACAGCGTCAGGCGGGACAGCAGCGTTACGTGCAGCGGACTACCACGACAAGACGTAATGATGATGAATATTAAGATACAAAAGAAGGCAGCTGTATATTGCAGTTGCCTTTTCGCAATGGTTTAAATTTTTCGTTTAAAGTGAGGATATTTTTATGGCTTTAGGATTTACACAAAAAGCTAAAAACGCGTTACTCTATGCAGAAAAAGCTGCTAAACAGTTTCAGTCGGGATATGTGGGAACGGAGCATCTGCTGTTAGGGTTGATCCGGGAGAGGACAGGAGTAGCGGCAATGGTTCTGAAAGAGAATCATGTAGATGAGATCCGTCTGGAGGAGCTGATACAGGAAGCGATCGTCCCGCAGGGCAATCTTATGTTGCGTGACCGGAAAGAATATTCGGTCAAGGCAGCAAGGGTACTGGAAGAAAGTAAGGGTTACGCGCGGAAGACCGGTGCAAAGGAAGCCGGTACAGAGCATATACTGATGGCGTTGATCAGAGAGACGGACAGCGTGGCAGTCAGGCTTATGGCGGCGATGGGCATCAATCCGGGTAAAGTATATATGGAACTGCTTAAGCTGATTGGGGATGAAAACCTGATCCGGCAGGAAGAGATGGAACTGCGTGGAAACAAGAAAAAGAAGAAGGAACAGACGTCTACTCTGGATCAGTATAGCCGCGATCTGACTGCGCTTGCGCGGGAAGGGAAATTAGATCCTGTGATTGGTAGAAAGAACGAGATACAGCGGGTGATCCAGATCATCAGCCGCCGCACCAAGAACAATCCGTGTCTGATTGGAGAACCGGGCGTCGGAAAGACGGCAATTGTAGAAGGCTTGGCAAGCCGTATCGCAATGGGAGATGTGCCGGATACTATTAAGGACAAACGTGTTGTAACACTTGATTTGTCCGGAATGGTAGCAGGAAGTAAATACCGGGGGGAGTTTGAGGAGCGGATCAAGCGGGTGATGAAGGAAGTCACCACCAACGGAAATATTATTTTATTTTTGGATGAGATACACACGATCATCGGCGCCGGTGGGGCGGAGGGCGCGATTGACGCATCCAATATCTTAAAACCGTCCCTGTCACGGGGGGAGATTCAGATGATCGGGGCGACTACGATCTCAGAATACCGTAAGTATTTTGAAAAGGATGCGGCTCTGGAGAGACGTTTCCAACCGGTTACGGTCGAAGAACCGACCATAGAGGAAACAATCACTATACTGAAAGGAATTTATCATAAGTATGAGGAGCATCACGGAATCAGGATCCTTCCGGAGGCGCTGGAAGCGGCAGCCAGACTATCAGAACGATATATCAATGACAGGAATCTTCCGGATAAGGCGATCGATCTGATTGATGAAGCTGCGGCGGCTGCAAGACTGAGGTCTATGATCCTGCCGCCAAATTTAAAAGAACTTCAGGAGCAGATTAGGAAAAAGGAAGAGCAGATAGAACGTTCCCTGATGATTGAGGCGTTTACTCAGGCAGGGGAACTGCGGCAGGAACAGGCACAGCTTAGAAAGAAGATGGAGCGTCTGCAGAAAAGTCATGAGAAAAAAGTGCAGGAGAAGGCCTGTGTAGTGGATGAGAATGCCATTGCGGAGGTTGTCAGTATCTGGACAAAGATACCCGTAAAGAGGCTGGCAGAGAAGGAAAGTGAAAGGCTGTTGAAACTGGAAAGTACGCTGCATAAAAGAGTGGTCGGACAGGAGGAGGCAGTCGGAGCAGTGGCAAGAGCAATTCGACGGGGAAGGGTCGGACTGCAGGATCCGAACAGACCACTGGGTTCCTTTCTGTTTTTAGGACCGACGGGTGTCGGCAAGACAGAACTTTCCAAAACTTTGGCAGAGGTAGTCTTTGGCTCAGAAACCGCATTGATCAGGGTGGATATGTCAGAGTATATGGAACAACATTCCGTGTCTAAGATGATTGGTTCGCCGCCGGGATATGTGGGATTTGATGAAGGCGGACAACTGTCTGAAAAGGTAAGACAGAATCCGTATTCCGTCATTTTGTTTGATGAGATCGAAAAGGCGCATCCGGATGTATTTAATGTGTTGCTGCAGGTGTTGGATGACGGTCATATCACAGATTCCAAGGGGCGGAAGGTGAGCTTTAAAAATACGATCCTGATTATGACTTCCAATGCCGGTGCACAGAGAATCATTGCGCCGAAAAATTTGGGATTTGCGGCTAAGACAGATGCGGAGATGGATCATAAACGGATGAAGGACGGCGTATTGGAAGAAGTAAAGAGGATCT
Organism: Lachnospiraceae bacterium; assembly: GCA_029062895.1. GTDB lineage: Bacteria > Bacillota > Clostridia > Lachnospirales > Lachnospiraceae > NK4A136. Next base: position 33,097 of record JAIDPF010000024.1, on the reverse strand, counting down.
TCAAGCCAGAGTTTATTAACCGTATTGATGAAATGATTGTATTTCATGCTTTAAATAAAACAAATTTGCGTCAGATTGTAACCATTCTGTCAAAAAATCTCTGTGAGAGATGTAAAAATCAGTTGAATCTGACGTTGACGATTTCAACGGCGGTCAAAGATTATCTGGTGGAGAAACATGCCGATCTGAAAATGGGAGCAAGACCGTTAAAGAGAGCAATTCAGACGCAGATAGAAGATAAGCTTGCGGAGGAACTTTTATCGGGACGCATTGTGCCGGGAGAAAAGGTAAGCGCATCTTTGAAAAAGGATGAGATTGTCTTTGCAAAAAAATGATCCTTTCTATGGAATTGTGGATGAAAATAATGTATAATATACGAGAAAGGTAATTGGCGTTTACAGACTACGATAATAAATTACGGAGGAAGAACAATGGCTGTAGTGAAGGAATTGCTTCGTTCGGAAAGCGACGGAAGCATCAGTTTTGGAGATTATACTCTGCGTCAGAAATCAAAAGTTGAGGATTATGAGCATGCAGGGGATCTATTGAAGGTAAAGACGTTTAATGAGATTACCAGACTTGAGAAAAATGGAATGTTCTTATATGAATCAGTTCCGGGAACGGCAGTTTTAAATTTTAAAGAGACAGCGGATGGAATTTCCTTTGTGGTAGAGGGTGATGAGGACGCGCAGATCACGGTGGGTCTGGCGGAAGATACGGAATATCAGGTTAAGGTAGGGGGAGAATCCGCAGGAACGATTAAGACGAATCTCGGCGGGAAGCTCGTGCTCAGCGTAGAGCTTGCCGGAGAAGGAGAGGTTGAGGTAGAGATCACAAAATAATGGCGAAAACTCACGCATTATTCAGACGGAAATATCTCCCGGTCTGCCGGTATCTGCCAGCAGGTCGGGAGATATTATATATTGTAACTTTACTTATCTAATCGTGATTCGTGATTCGGGTGTCAAAAGATACCTTATTAATTTTGAGGCGGCAAGCTGCACAAATAATAATCTGTGCCATGCCGCTGTTGCCCCTTTTCGGAACATCGTGTTCCGAAATTGCTGGGTATTGGATAGGAATGTTAAGAATTTCTAATTTCCGTCCAAATGCATAGGCACAGATTATTATTTGTGCAGCTTGCTACTGATTTTCTATAACCAGTTACAACTGGTTATTACCAGTTGTGCAATGCAGACAATATCATACGCCGGGTGCTTGTGCGCTCGCCGGCACTTAGGTGCCGTATTTTGGCATCTTAGTGCCGCTGCGTAGCGCGCGCAGCGGAAGCGTGCCCGGCGATGATATGTCTGTGTTGCACAACGGAAATATTCGAAAATTGAATTTCGCAATTGCCTAGGGTAATTGTTATTAAAAAGGGGAGAGATACATCAGAATGGCAAAAGGCAAGACAAAATCTGTTTTTTTCTGTAAGGAATGTGGCTACGAATCCGCTAAGTGGATGGGACAGTGTCCGGCGTGTCATGCATGGAACAGCATGACGGAGGAGGTCGTTCATGCCAAAAGTGGCAGCGGTGGAAAGAAAATTTTATCGGAAAGCGCTGCGCCGACATTACTTTCTGAAATATCGCTTACGGAACAGGACAGGATCGCCTGTGGTATCGGAGAGCTGGATCGTGTGTTAGGAGGCGGCATTGTACCCGGTTCCTTGATCTTAGTGGGCGGTGATCCGGGCATTGGCAAATCTACGCTTCTTTTACAGATGTGCCGCAGTCTGGCAAAAAAAGGGCACCAGATCCTCTATATTTCAGGCGAGGAATCATTAAAACAGATCAAAATGCGCGCAGACCGGCTAGGTAGCTTTGAACAGGATATGCTGCTGCTGTGTGAGACTAATCTGACGGATATTGAGCGGGTGATTCGTGACAGGAAACCGGAAGTTGTGATCATCGACTCGATACAGACGATGTATGATGAAGAAGTTTCCAGTGCGCCGGGAAGTGTATCGCAAGTCAGGGAAGCAACGGCAGTTCTTTTGCAGCTTTCAAAGACACTGGGCATCGCTATTTTTATCGTAGGTCATGTGACCAAGGAGGGTACCGTTGCAGGTCCAAGGGTGCTGGAGCATATGGTAGATACGGTGCTCTATTTTGAAGGGGATCGTCATGCGTCTTACCGGATACTGCGTGGCGTGAAGAATCGGTTTGGCTCGACGAATGAGATCGGGGTTTTTGAAATGCGGGAGGAAGGACTGATCGAAGTCGAAAATCCCTCTGAATACATGCTGGACGGAAGACCGGAGAATGCCAGCGGAACGGTGACTGCCTGTACGATAGAGGGAACCCGGCCGATCCTGATCGAGATACAGGCACTGGTATGCCAGACTAATTTTGGGATTCCCAGAAGACAAGTTTCGGGTGCGGACCTTAACCGCTTAAATCTTCTGATGGCCGTCCTTGAAAAAAGGCTGGGATTATCATTGGGAAACTGTGATGCTTATGTTAATATGGCGGGTGGCATGCGAATCGTGGAACCCGCAGTGGATCTGGGGATTGCCATGGCGATCGTGTCCAGTTTTATGAACCAGCCGCTGGATGATAAGTTGATAGCGGTCGGTGAGGTGGGACTGAGTGGAGAAGTCCGGGCAGTCAGTATGATCGAACAGCGTGTGGGTGAGGCGGTCAAAATGGGATTTACGATATGCGTCGTACCCAAGGTATCGCTGGAGCGTTTAAAGGGATTAAAGACGCCAAAGGGCGGCGAGGTGGAAATCGTCGCAGTAGAATCTGTCAGAGACGCGATCCAATATATAAAAAAGAAAAAGGCATAAAAAAGAGCCGGACCAGATGTTCCGGCTCCCAAAAAGGGGAGGAGACCAATGGAGGGGATTCCATTGACTATTTCTAGTATGACCGGATGGGAAAAGAATATACATTACAAATTAAAAAAATGGAATCATAATTAAGAAAGGATACAGAGATGCGTATTCAATATCTGAATGGCGGTCTTGCAAACCAGACATTTCAATATATTTTTTACCGTTATGCGCAGTTAAATGCGCCGGAATTTGGACCGTGGTATCTGGATGATAGTTTTTTCTGGGTGAAGAAGCAGCATAACGGATATGAATTGGAAAAGGTATATGGCGTAAAGCCCAAGCTGTTAAGTCAGGAATTTGCAGGAGAGTGGGATAGCATTGTGAAGGACAAGAAGGACGGCGGCAGCGTTCCGGAAACCTTCCGCAGACAGGGTATTCTGATTGATATGGTTGCGGAGGAAGCGGAGTGGGCGCAGAAAAATCCATTTACAGGAAAAGTATATCCAATTCCTTGTAATGGTTACTATCCGGAGATCTTAAGGGTTCCCGGTGAAAATATCTATTATCATGGTTATTGGATCAATAAGGAATGGATGAATGCTTATCGGGATATTTTTCTGTCGGAGCTTTCCATACAGGAGCCAAAGGACGCGGAAAACAGAAGGATATGGAATCGTATTGAAAATACGCAGTCGGTGGGAGTCCATGTGCGCAGAGGAGATTTTGTCACATTGAACTGGTTCATCGGAGAGGCGTTTTACCGTAAAGCAGTGTCACAGATCAGGGAAGAATATCCTGACGTAGTTTATTATTTGTTTTCTGATGAGGTTGACTGGTGCGAGGCGCATTATGCGGAATTAGGATTTTCAGATGGTGATGAGATAGAATTTGTGAAGGGGAATGTAGATGGCGCCAATCATATTGATCTGTTTCTGATGAGTAAATGCCGGGGACTGATCCTGTCGAACAGCTCTTTTTCTTATCTGGCAGCTTTGCTGAACAGGAGGCTTGCATTTTTTGTGAATCCTTCCAGATTGCATCTTCTGTAGTGCAGAGGATTGATTTCATGGAATATTTGCGGTATAATAGGACTGTCGTGAAGGACGGCGAATTGAGAAAGCAGTTTGTGATTGAAAAATAAAAGGATATTGAGAGGGAAAGAACGATGACATTATTGGAACAGTGGAGAGCAAAAGCATATAATACCAATGCAGACAGAATGCAGCTGCAGAAGATGTGGGATATCTATTTTGGCGTAGAGAAAGATATCTATATCAAACTTTTAAAGAACCCGGATGAAGTCGTCAAAGGAACAGTAAAGGAATTGGCTGAGAAGTATGAGATCAGTCTGGAGCATATGGTGGCGTTTTTGGATGGAATCAATGACAGCTTAAAAGAAGCCAATCCGATTGAGACGATGGATGAGAATACGGAAGTCAATCTCGGATTTGATAAAGAGCTTCTCTATAAGAATATGGTTGCTGCGGATGCGGAATGGCTGTATGGTTTGGAGGAGTGGGACGAGATCTTTGATGCGGAGACTAAGAAAAAGTTGTACAAAGAGCAGAAATCCTCTACGACGATTCATCGGGAGGAACAGAAGGTATATCCTAACGATCCCTGTCCTTGTGGAAGCGGTAAGAAGTATAAGAAGTGTTGCGGAAGGGCGTAATATCCATATATGGTTTAGGTTATCCGTGGACAGAAGTGTATCACTTCAAAGGATGTTTCAGGAAGCAGAGCTAAGAAGATATCAAAAACAGCCGGTTTCAATCAATATGGTGGGAACAGGCTGTTTTATATTTGTCTAAGATACTGTCTTCTTGTCCAGAGGCGGTACAGTGTATAGCATAATGTGGAAAGATGGACGGCATAATAAATGTAAGAGGAGATCGTCAGCTGATAGAAAGCAAGTACATCGTGTATGAAACCCGTGAAAAAGGATATCATCAGAAAGATTACGGTCACCGTATTGTCCCGGTGATTGGCACGACATTCCTCCATTCTTGTATAGCAGAAGGAATATTCAAACAGCGCAATGACCTTTGCAAGGCAGGCAAGAAAATAAAACAGGTAGCCAAGCCGGAAACGAAGATTGCCGTTTAAATAAAACGGCAGCATCATATTTGCGGCGGAAATACCCATGGATAGGATGATCAGGGGGATCTGGCGATAAAAGTACCCTTTCACTTTACCAAGACCGGTTATGGAGATCAAAATCAGAATATAAGCCAGGATATCCGGCATAAGATCCAAAGTAAAGACGGGACCAATGACCTGATTGATGACCATATCAACCGTATTGGGCGCTTCTGTCGAAAATGGGATGAATGTGGGATAAGCAATGGAAGTTTTTAAAGGAATATCGAGTACGGCAATCAGAATCCCGACCCAGCCGAGGATGAAAAAGCTGAGGATCTTTAGCGCGGTGTTTTGGGTTGATTTCATGAGTTTGTCTCCTTTTGCGGCAGCAGATTTATTAACTGATTATATTTTACTATATTTTAAATAGTCTGCACAGATAAATTTCTAAGGAAGCTCTTAGCTATTGTTTATACTGGGAAAAAGTGCTATACTAAGGAAGCGTTGTGGGGGATTCTTCGGAAGAAAGGATTGGTGACAGATATGAAAGACAACAAGAAGGAGAAGATGAAAGAAAGATTAAAAGAATTGAGGTCAAGTACCGTTCTGCCGGCATTGCTTTGTCTGATCTACGGAATCGTTCTGATCATCTGGCCGGATATTTCCTCCAATTTTATCTGTTATGCTATCGGTGTGGCGATCATGCTGGTGGGGGTCATATTTGTGATCCGTTATCTTAGAAAAGATCTGGTGCGTGATTTTTATAGAAAGGATCTCGTGATAGGATTGATCGCAATCTCTCTGGGGCTGGTTGCTTTATTGCGGGTGGAGTTAATTAAGGGACTGATTCCGACGATTCTGGGGATTGTCGTACTGTTTAGCGGTATCGTAAAACTGCAGAATGCGATAGACATGTTTCGGATGCAGTTTACTCATTGGTATTTTATTTTGATTCTTGCATTGCTGAATATGGGATTCGGCATACTGCTTATCATAGAGCCGCTCTGGATCGTGGATGTGGTATTTGTGCTGATTGGCTGCGGACTTGTGTATAGCGGATTATCCGATCTGCTGACGTTGTATTTTGTGTCCAAAACAATAAAGAATATAGTAAAGGAATCGGATATCATTGACTGATTGTTTTGCCTAAAAATATTAGAACAGGTGGAGATGGGAAGTGCTAGAACTTAGAAATATTTCTTATCAGGTTTCAGAGGATGATAAGGACAAAGAGATCATAAAAAATATCAATCTGACGTTGGAGGATGGATTTACCGTGATCACCGGACCAAACGGCGGTGGGAAATCCACACTGGCGAAGTTGATCGCGGGGATCATCAAGCCTACGTCGGGAAGTATCCTGTTAGATGGAAAAGACATTACCAACATGGATATTACGGAACATGCAAAACTGGGAATCAGCTATGCGTTTCAGCAGCCGGTGAGATTTAAGGGAATCACCGTCAAGGATTTGATCACGCTGGCGGCAGGAAAATCACTTACCACAGGGGAAGCGTGCCATTATCTTTCTGAAGTCGGACTCTGTGCCAGAGATTATATTGGTCGTGAGGTCAATGCGTCATTGTCGGGAGGAGAGCTGAAACGGATTGAGATTGCCATGGTCATTGCAAGGGGAACAAAGGTATCCGTATTTGACGAGCCGGAGGCGGGGATTGATCTCTGGAGTTTTCAGAATCTGATTCAGGTGTTTGATAAGATGCGGGAAAAGACGAAGGGTACGATACTGATTATCTCCCATCAGGAGAGGATCTTAAATATTGCGGACAGGATTGTGGTATTGACAGATGGAGAGATTGCCGGATCCGGGTCTAAGGATGAGATTTATCCCGGATTATTTACCGGAGAGAGCGTCTGCTCTGCTTTAGTATAAAGAAAAGGAAAAGTCGGAGGAGAAATGGATAGTATACAGAGAACATTGTTGGAGCAGGTTGCCGGATTGCATGAGGTGCCGGAAGGGGCTTATAACCTCCGGATCAATGGGCAGGCGGGCGGACGCGGTACGACTGCCAATATTGATATCGTAACCAAAGAGGATAAGCCGGGCATCGATATCATCATCAAGCCGGGAACAGTGAAGGAAAGCGTGCATATTCCGGTGTTATTGTCCCAGACAGGGTTAAAGGAACTGGTTTATAATGATTTTATCATCGGCGAGAACTGTGATGTGACGATCATTGCGGGCTGCGGTATCCACAATGCCGGGGATCAGGCATCGGAACACAGCGGTATTCATACATTCCACATAGGGAAAAATTCCAAGGTGCGTTATGTGGAGAAGCATTACGGACAGGGGGACGGCAGTGGGGAACGAATCATGAATCCTTCCACGGTGGTTGATCTGGCAGAGGACGCTTATATGGAAATGGATACTGTGCAGATCAAGGGTGTGGATTCTACCAGACGTTCAACCAAGGCGGTGCTGGCAGATGGGGCAACCCTGCTGATCAAAGAAAAGCTGATGACCCATGGAAAGCAGACGGCAGAGACCTGTTTTGAAGTAGAGTTAAATGGAAAAGGTTCCAGTACGAATGTTATCTCCCGTTCTGTGGCAAGGGATGATTCTAAGCAGGTATTTCTGGCAAAGATCAATGGAAACAATCTTTGTTCCGGACATTCGGAATGTGATGCGATCATCATGGATCGCGCCAGTGTGCGGGCGATCCCTGAGATCACAGCCAATCATGTGGATGCCAGCCTGATCCATGAGGCAGCGATCGGAAAGATTGCGGGAGAGCAGCTGGTTAAGTTGATGACGTTAGGCCTGACGGAGGCAGAGGCGGAAGCGCAGATCGTAGACGGATTCTTAAAGTAGAGCACGGATGAGTGAAGCGGGAAAGCCGTAGATCGTTCGGAAAACATATTATAATAAGTTTAAAGGGAGTGAAGAAAATGACAAAGGTAGATGTAGTATCAGGATTTTTAGGAGCAGGAAAAACCACACTGATCAAGAAGCTGTTAAAGGAAGCTTATCAGGGTGAGCAGGTTGTTTTGATCGAGAATGAATTTGGTGAGATCGGCATCGACGGCGGATTTTTACAGGAAGCGGGTATCGAGATCAAAGAGATGAACTCCGGCTGTATCTGCTGTTCATTAGTCGGGGATTTCGGAACATCGCTTCATGAGGTGCTGGATAAATATCAGCCAGACAGGATCATCATTGAACCTTCCGGCGTAGGAAAGCTGTCAGATGTTGTGAAGGCGGTACAGGATGCTGATCTGGGTGATCAGGTGGTGTTGAACAGCGCAGTTGCAGTAGTGGATGCGACGAAATGTAAGATTTATATTAAGAACTTTGGTGAATTTTTTGTCAATCAGGTAGAGCATGCAGGGACAATCATTTTAAGCCGTACCGGCAATATGAAGGAAGATAAGTTAAAGACGGCGGTGGAGATGCTCCGGGAATATAATGATAAAGCAACCATCATTACGACACCATGGGATGAGATCGCGGGAACGAAGATCAGGGAGACGATCGAGAAGGAAGAAGATCTTTTGGCAGAGCTCCTGAAGAAGGTGCAGGAGGAACATGAGGATCATGATCATGAGCATCACCATCATCACGATCATGAAGAGGAAGGACATGAGCACCACCATCACCATGATCATGAGGAAGATCATGATCACGAGCATCATCACCATCACGATCATGAAGAGGAAGGACATGAGCACCACCATCATCATGACCATGGAGAAGGCTGCACCTGTGGCTGTCATGACCATGATCATCATGGACATCATCATGCGGATGAGGTATTTGGAAGCTGGGGTATGGAGACTCCCGCAAAATATTCAAAACAGGCGATTGAGACGATTCTTGAGACGTTGGATGAGTCAAAGGATCTTGGTATCATTCTCCGTGCAAAGGGTATGGTGCCAGCAGAGGACGGAACATGGATCTATTTTGATTATGTGCCGGGTGAAAGCGATGTCAGGGAAGGGCAGCCCCAGGTAACCGGTAAGATTTGCGTCATCGGTTCCAAGCTGGTGGAGGAGAATCTGAAGAAATTGTTTGCGAAGTGAAAATAATATTCGGATAAGGGAGGCTAAGCATGAAACCGGTATATATGATCAATGGTTTTCTAGACAGTGGGAAATCTACATTTATCAATTATACGCTGCAGCAGGATTATTTTCAGATCAAAGGTACGACGCTGCTGATTCTCTGCGAAGAGGGAGAAGTGGAGTATGACGAGGATGTTCTGAAGAACTCTAGAACGGTTGTGGAAATTTTAGAAGATGAGTCAGATTTTAAGACTTCCAAGTTGATAGAGCTGGAAAAGAAACATTCGCCGGAGCGTATTCTGATCGAATATAACGGCATGTGGAATATGAAGGGATTAAAGATGCCGTTTCACTGGACTCTGGAACAGCAGATCACCTGTATTAATGCAGAGACATTTCCCATGTATTATAATAATATGAAAGCCATGGTTGCAGAGATGATCCGTAAGTCTGAGTTGGTCATCTTTAACCGCTGTGATAACTGCATAGACAGTCTGGGCAGTTACAGGAGGAACATAAAAGCGGTCAATGCCAAAACGGAGGTCGTTTTTGAAACGGCAGAGGGAGAAGTCGATACGATCTTTGAAGAGGATCTTCCCTATGACCTGAAATCAGATACCATCGAACTGGATGATAATACGTTTGGAATATGGTATATGGATATGATGGACCATTTGGAACGTTATGAAGGGAAAAAGATCGTTTATAAAGCTATGGTATTAAAATCAGACAAATTCCCGAAGGGATATTTCGTACCGGGCAGGATGGTTATGACCTGCTGTGCGGAGGATATCGCTTTCTTGGGTTATGTGTGCCAGTATGACGGCATAGATGCCTTGAAGAACCAGCAGTGGGTTAAGGTCACGGTCATTCCAAAGAAAGAATTCTTTGCGGATTACAAGGGGGAAGGACCTGTCCTTCATGCTGTCAGTGTGGTACAGACATCTAAGCCGAAAAATGAAGTGATTGGTATTGGCTGATTAAATTACATTTTCTCGCTGTTTTTTTCATCGCAGTATTTACAGCGATAGATTTCCCTGTCTGCATCTGCCAGATAAAAAATGTGGGGCAGCTCCTGTTCAATGGAGGTGATGCAGCGGGGATTTTTGCATTTCATAACGCCTTTGAGTTCTTTCGGCAGGACGAGCACTTTCTTTTCGACAATTTCACCGGCTTTGATCACGTTGACTGTGATCGTGTGGTCGATGACCGCAAGGACATCCAGATTGAGGGTGTTGATATCGCACTCTACCTTGATGATATCTTTTTTCTCAAGTTTATTGCTTTTGGCGTTTTTGATGATCGCCACGCAGCAGTCCAGTTTATCCAGTCCGAGATGGTAGTAGATCGACATACTCCTTCCGGCAGGGATATGGTCAAGAACGAATCCTTCTTCTATTTTTCCTACATTTAACATGATTACATTCCTTTCTGTCAATTAGATTTATACTGTGCCCGCCTTGCGGCTCAGGCAAGTTCCAGCAGTGTCAGGATCAGCGCCATGCGGACATAGACACCGTATTGTACCTGCTTAAAATAAACGGCTCTTGGATCTTCATCGACTTCCACAGAGATCTCGTTGACGCGGGGCAGGGGATGAAGCACCAGCATATCTTCCGGTGCCAGTTTCATCTTTTCTTTATTCAGAATATAGAAATCTTTCAATCGTACATAATCCTCTTCATTGAAGAAACGTTCTCTCTGGACACGCGTCATATACAAAAGATCAAGCTCCGGGAGACTGTCCTCCAGACGGATCACTTCTTTAAATGGAATATTCAGTTCTTTTAATTTATCCCGCAGATAACTGGGAATCTTTAATTCCTCCGGTGAAATAAAGATAAAACGTATATTATCGTAGCGGACTAGGGCATTGACCAGAGAATGTGCCGTACGTCCAAATTTGAGATCACCGCATAAACCGACGGTAAAATTGTTCAGGCGTCCTTTTAATGAGCGGATGGTTAGCAGGTCGGTCAAAGTCTGCGTTGGGTGCTGATGACCGCCGTCTCCGGCGTTAATAACCGGAATGGAAGACTTGGTGGCAGCAACCATGGGCGCGCCCTCTTTGGGGTGGCGCATGGCACAGATATCCGCATAACATGAGATCATGCGGATCGTATCGGATACGCTTTCTCCTTTGGCAGCCGAGGAGGAATTGGCATCGGAAAAGCCGATGACGTGACCTCCAAGGTTCAGCATGGCAGATTCAAAGCTTAATCTTGTCCGGGTGCTTGGCTCATAAAAACAGGTTGCCAGTTTTTTGCCTTCGCATTTATGTGCATATTTATCAGGATGTGCCTGAATATCATCGGCAAGATCAAAAAGCTGTTCCAATTCTTCGGTAGTAAAATCAAGTGGGTTCATTAAATGTCTCATAGCTTGTTCCTTTCAGATCATTAAAGTTATTATAAGATAATTAAAATCTCAGAATATATTTCTTATTTCATCATTTTTCTATCTATTTATTTATCCTTAGATCACAAAACAGCTCAAAAAAATGGAGAGAAAAATCTCTCCATTAATGTCATACAATAGTTAATATATCATCTATCGTTTTGCGTTTTGGCGCTGCTGGCGCTTCATCAGGATAGCCGATGGGAATCAATGTGACCAATTCCCTGTCTTCCGGCAGCTGTAATATCTTTGCGATTTCATCATAATCTAAAATGCCGAGGATAACAGATCCGATACCGTGCTCATGTGCTGCGAGACAGAACGTCTGCGACGCAATGCCTGCATCAAACATCTGCCAGCCGTCTTCCTTGGTGGTGGAATAGGAGCCGTCGCGTTCGTAACCGCAACGGTTTTTGATCATCGTTACGGCAATGACTGTGGGCGCTCCATTGATAATATCGCCATTATGAGGATAACCAGAGGTACAGTGGCTGATCTTTTCCTTTACTGCCGGATCAGAAACAGCAATATAACGAACGATCTGAGTATTTTTCCAGCTGGGGGAATAGGACGCCTCCTCAATGATCTCCCGGAGAACGGATTCCTCAACTGCCTTAGTGGTAAATTTACGGATGCTGCGTCTTTCTAAGATGCATTCTTTGACCGTCATGGTATTCCCTCCTTGATTTTATAATATAGATCTATCACAAAGCGTTACATAACACATCTGATGATATCTGTTTTAGTATAACATATGGAGCATGCCGATGCAAGAAAATACGATTTGTCACAATATTTATTTTTATTCCCGATTTCCTTTTAAGCTTTCCACCATATCCACTTTAGATACCTTACGTCTCAATAAGAACAATGAGCCAAAGTAACTGCAACACACCAAAACAGCTGTATAAAAGAAACTCAAAGGGGCAATGTATGCCTTTGGCAGAGCGCCGATAAAATCTGCCAGAAAAACCATAAACCAGTTTGTTGATGCAAATACCAGAGGAATGCTGAGAATAAATCCAATCGGCAACAAAATATGGTTTACGCTCAATACAATCCGGTTAATCTGTTTATCCCTATAACCTAACACTTTCAGCATCGAGATATTAGAACGATTCTCTGATACCAGCATATTCACAGCTACATATATGGATGCCACACAAACAATTGCTCCTATTCCAATCAGAAAATAAATCATTACATTCATTTCGTTTGATATATTTTGAAATTGTTCCTTAGCATCAGCCTTTTTGAGCGTTTGCATAATCTTGGAATCAGGTATATTAAGTGCCACATCACTCATGATTACATTGCTTACATTTTCCTCAATCCCCATAATCCTGGCAACATTTTCTTTATTACTGAATATTGCGTTCTGCATATCATTGTCCAAAACTCCGGCAATAGTAATCTCAAATTCTTCCAAGGTCAGTGGATTACAAATTGTTAATTTGTCTCCGGTCTGAACTCTTTGTAACATTGCCATTACACTGGTAATATAATAACCATCCATAAGGTTGATATCATTTCCATCCATATCTTTCAAACTTAAATATGGATTAAAATCTGTCGTTCCGATCATACTGAATTGCTCACCTGCCGTGTTTTCCATTGTTGAAATGATAACAGGTTCGCCACCATACTCACTTTCCTCCACAAGTTCATTCAAAACATACTGGTACTCATATTTTCCCACTCCGTCAATCATATTTTGCTTTGTGTTATCCATAGTGTCTAAAAAGCTATATCCTAAAAGAGCAATATAACTTCCTGAGAAAACACCAAGAAATACCACAAATGTTCTGGATGGATTTCCAATCAAGGAACGCAATGCATACTTTATTCGGAAGGAGATCTTGTTTTTTACCAATATATTTTTGAAATTTTTCTCCCCCTGCTCTGAATTCCCGTTCAGCAGAAGTACGGTATCTTTTTTTAATAATTTATTTACCGAGCGCATCGCTGCTAATATGTACATTGCCGTAGGAACAATAATTCCTAAGACTGCTGCTATAGGGTCTAAATGACATTTTATTCGCATAGGCTCGTAATCGGCCAAACATACTTCTCCAAAAGATTGTGCAAATATCATTGTAAAGAGTATTGCAAATACTCCGCCGAATAATCCGGGTATCATGGCAAATCCGGCATAATGAAGCATCAGTTTACCTTTTTTATACCCAAGAGCAGATAATGTGCCGATCAATTTTTGCTCGGACTTTACTTTTCGATTAATAACAATACTCACAAGAACCACTACAATTAATGGCATGACAGCCAAGATAATATAGGAAATAATGTTAAACATTTCAGCCTGCATTTTTACCATATCGATTCGCATATTCTCTTTCGCGGATATGTAAGTACGCATATAATATTTCTCATTTACCGCTTTACGAAAATCAGCTTGGTTGTTCTCGTTGTAGCATACAAAATAAAGACAATTTTCCCCACCTATATTTTCATACTCTTCATCTGTTACATAAGCAAGATAAAATGTGGTGACATTCTTATAGGAATCACCATCATTTTGAAGCATATATAAATAATCCGGTCTTTGAAAAAATCCAGTCACAGTATATGCTTTATTTCCTATTGTTATCAGATCACCTATTGATATTTTGTTAAATACGGCATATCCTTCCGAAATAATGATCTCATCATTTTTCTCTACATCTTTTCCCTCTGTTATACTGTAAAGATTTATTTCGCTTGTCTTTTTAAAAACTCTGGCGGTTATACCATCTGTCTCTATATTACTATAATATTGGGTTTCAAGATTTACTAAATATTCTTCTTCCAGTTCTTTGATTTCATTTTCTGGGATTGGGAAATATGTTGTAAAATTGGCATCTTCAACATTCTGGGTTTCAAAAAAATCATCACCAAACTCCCAAATTGCACTGCCTGCAATATTTAACATAAAAAATAAAAATAATGTCATGATCGTTAAAACAGCGGCAAAAATATAAAATGATAAATTGTTTTTAATGCTTCGAAAATATCTTTTATTTAAATTCATAGCCATCCTCCCTTAAAGTTCCAATTCCGAAGCAGATTTCTTTTCGGGATTCATTCTATTTTCCTGTGCTTTTCCGTCTTTAATATAAATTACTCTGTCTGCCATTTTTGCAATCGCTTCATTATGGGTAATAATAACTGTTGTGGTTTTATATAATTTATTTATTTTCTCTATGAATTCCAAAACTGTTTTTGACGATTTTGTATCCAACGCACCTGTCAATTCATCACAAAGTAATAATTTAGGATTTTTAATAATTGCTCTTGCAATCGCAACACGCTGCTGCTGACCACCGGAAAGCTCTTTCGGAAAGCGGTAACGATATTTTTCCATTCCCATAGCTTCCAACACTTCATCAATATTTAAAGGATTTTCAGCGATATCCGACACCACTTCAATGTTTTCTGCCACAGTCAGATCCGGAATTAAATTATAAAACTGAAAAACAAATCCCACATCTTCCTTACGATAATCCGTAAGCATATTGCTTTTATATCCGGAAAGGTTTCTGCCGCCTACAATAATTTCTCCCTCATCTAAGTGGTCTAGTCCTCCAAGCATATTAAGCAATGTGGACTTACCAGATCCTGAGGGTCCCAATATTACACAGATCTCACCTTTCTCAATTTCCAGATTTGCATGATCCAGTGCATAAACCAGCGATTCTTCTTCGCCATACTTTTTTGTTGCATTTTTCAATGTAATAAACATTTTTTCTACCTCCTGATTTTTGTGAAATATAAAAAACCCAAGTACAGCTTTAAAACTATACTTGGGTACATAATTTACATCATATGGACTTCATGTATAGTTTCTACTATACATGAGTCTCGCAATTTAAAACAAGCCAGACCAATTGGTCAGTATGTTGACTTGTTACGATAAACGCCTGCTACTCCCTCATGGGAATTTTATTAATAGCAAGTTTATCATTGATCATTTCATTTGTCAAACATTTATTTGTACCTTTGTCCTTACCCTGAGATTGTTTAGTTTCAATTTATTGTAAAGTTCAGAGTGAAAATATTTAATACTAATAAAAATAATATATTTACAAAAATTAAAATAAGGTATTGTAACTATTTCAATTTATAATATATAATAATTTTACGATTTCGCAAAATAATCAGCGGGATTTATTGGGGATAGGGACTATGTTGCCTTTTATGAAGCGACCAAGATACTTATGGAAAGTACAGCAAAATATCCGGACTGCGTTATCAAGAAATTTAGGGAAGCGGATTACAAGAACATAGAGATAGCATAATGCTTTATCGAGGAAGGAGTGTGGATTGTGGTATGGTAAGGGAGTTTTCAGAAGAAAAAAGACAGGAAATTTTCAGGATGCTGGATGAAATAGATAACCGGGAATGGAAATCTTTTATGGAGTGGTGCGGAAACAGTGCGGAAGAGTTCGGGGACTGGACGGACAAGCTAGCAGTAAGCGCGTATACGAGGTATGTGGATGAGTACCACAAAAAGGTACTGGAAACCAATGAAATGACAAGAAACAGGGTAAATACTGTTTTTGAAAACGTGGCGGAAATTGATACAAGATATGCGGGACGTATGAGGGAGTGTCAGGAAAAAATAAAGGAACAGATCGCCATGGTCAAAACGATGACAGAGTTTATGCAGTCCATGACTGACGGTATTCCCAATATGGCGTTGATAACCAAAGAAAGCGTAAGTGAGAGTGGTGATAGTCTGAAAGTGAAAAATAAGAATAAATTGGTGGCGGAAATTAATTATGCAAATACTGCTACAGAGGAAGATCTCAATGTAATTAGTATAGATGTTGATTGCTATGAGATAAGGAATAGTCTTTCTTTGGCAACATATGGAATAGAAGATTGCATGGGTACCATAAATGAATTATATGAAAATGGATTTATCAGTGAAGAGGATTACAGAAGCATTTGTATATTGGCACAAAAAGGAATAAATAATTCAAATAGTGCTAGACACAAAATAGAGGGATATTTTGATTATGTTGTTACGACAGTATATATCTATAATTGTCTGCAGGAATTAGCTGGGAGGACAATTACGCCGGAGGAATGTTGTAAAGTTAATGAAATATTTCGGTATTGTAATATTACAGACCGCAACAGCATAGCTTGTCTTTTGATTTGCTGTGCGGGAGAGTCCTACGGTCTGACAGAAACCTTAGAAGACTTTGTATCAGGACATGGCTACGAATATGAAGAGAGGGGTGCCGGATACATTCAGGTTACATTTAAAGATATTCAGCGAGCGTGTCTTCAATATATCTATGATATGTATGGCATTGAAGAGACGATTACAGATCAGGAGGGATATGCGAAAGAGGTGGCAGAATATCCATGGGCAGCGTCGGCATGGTTCTGGGCGATTCTACTAAAGGTGGGTAAGTATGACCCACAAACTTTGAATAGTTATGTCATGGAACGTCTGGAGGAAAACGGAGGGAAATTAACGTTAGGGATTGTCTTAACTGCAGAATGTTTTGTGCATGGGGATGTTAATCCGGATATAAGGGTTGGAGGTTACACCTTGGATGATGCGCTACATGTAATCGCAAGGTATGATTCCCTTAGATTGAATGATGAAAAGGATAACGGGGGATGGTATGTTGAACAATATGAAAATAATAATGAAGGTTATAGGCTGCATATTTCTGCCGAAACGATTGAATATTTTAAAAATAACGAAAATAATGAAATTTCTGCTTCGGATATTCCAAGTGAATGGGATACATCCAAATACCTTGAATTTACTGCCCCTTATAATTGGAATACATTTGCTGGCAACTACAATAAGCTATATGAAGCTGATCTGCTCGATTTTGACCTGAAACCATAGTGACCATAAACCACGGCGGATGCCGGGAAAGAGAGAAATTATATAATGAAAAAAAACTTGATGAGAAGTATTTGTTTATTTATAATCCTGCTGATGGCAGGCTGCGGGAATCCGAATGGAGAACTGGAAATCAGTCAGAGTGACAGCGCAAGCCGGAACATGGTATCTGAAAACGCATCCGTTGATGCAGATGATATAGTAAGTGAGAATCAAGCTGAGGTTACGGTCAGTGAAAACGACAGTCAGGATATAGTGGAAGAAATGGAAGTCTTCGAACTGTCTAACGGATTGTATGCCTTTGTTACGACGCACGTATCAAGAGATATTGCAATAGAAGGGGTCACGGAATGGATCAGGATCCAGAACGGGAATCCGGAAGACAGTAATGGGAGCTCCGACATGCGGATCATGATCCCCAATGTATATGGAACCGTTACCGATGTCCGGATGGAAGATTATTATAAAATATTCATCTATTATGAGGATGACGAAGGGGAAAGCAGGCAAGCGGTGATTCCGATAGATTTATATGCTTCTGAAGAAGATGTTATTGAACCGTTGTATGGGTGGGAGCGATATAGGTATTTGCTGTTTAACAGAGAAGAACTGACCAATGAAACAGAACTTCCGGTAGAGGTGTGGAGTGAGACATTTCTTTCGGGTGGAAAGGAATACACAGCTGTTTATTCACGGGTCAGTCCCGTATATAGAAAGCTTTATTCGGATTTTATGCCTTTGATGGCTGATTATCAGTTTGCAATCCTGCAGGGTGATGAGACACTGTACGAGGTAAAATTGTATCAGATGGGTATTGGGTATGAAGATGTTCATTTCATGGAGGATATCAACGGGGACGGCGTAGAAGATTTCATACAGATAAATAACAACGGCTGCTACCGCGAAAACACCGTTCCTTATGTTTTTGTATGGGATCAGGAACAGGAGACCTGCGTATCAGGAGGTCCGATTACGCCGGATGACAGATCAGATGTCACTATATATCATACTGTACTTTACGATAGGGATACAGGGGTCTTCTATGATGCTAGTGATACGGAGCGGAATGCTATTTATGGTCATGACATTCATGGAAGGATCATTGTGTGCGGAGCAAGATTTATAGATGGGAAATGGAAGACAGTCTATGAGATGTATCTGGGGGAAGATTATGCCAGAGAAACGAAATATGATGAGGAAGGAAATATAATCTCTGAAACTACATGTACCGAGGAAGAACAGTATGATTTGGTAAATGATATTTATAGGGGATGTGATTCCTTTTTATGCGAATTCTGGCCGGACTACACAGAGGTGGAGTTCGTAGTCAATGAGCAATTTTCCTACCTGAAATACGTAATTAATGAGGAATAAAAACTTAAACAAAAGAAAAACAAGACTATAACTTAGATAAAAACTGCCAGAAATATATTAAAACTTCTGGCAAACAAGGAGCATCCATGTACAACAAGAAACAACATCAGAATTCTGGATGCAACAAGTATTATAAATGAAGCAAAAGCACAAGGGATAATAGGTGAACCGGAAATAGCTTTTATGAATCAACTTAGGTGTTATATCAGTTATTCAGACACAATTTCTTTTGGCCGTATTGACGGGTTGGAAGCTTTGTATAACAATGGGCTTATATCTGAAGAAAACTATCATTGTTTGTTAGAAATCAAAAGTCTGGTTAATGGCCCGGGGAATTATGATATTATTGATTTAAAAGAACAGGCACAGAATGTGTATACTGAAATTTTGAAGGTTATTGCAGAAAGAACTACTGTAGAAAAATATATCAATAAAAGAGTTTTTCATGATGTTTTAAACTATAATATTGATAAATTAGATGAAAATTTTGTGGAACAACTTAGAGCCTTAATGCTAGAAGGAGGTATTGTTACTGATACCAGTATTTTATTCTTTTTAGCGACAATCGGCGTTGAAACAGGTGAGGAAGTAATGTTATTGGAGGATAGAGATATAGACAATTTTAATGGTCTGTCTTATACATGGAATACAAGAGGCGCCGGAGTGATTCAGGTAACAGGAGGAACACAAAAGGAATTTATTGAATATCTGATAGACCATACAGATGATGTAGAGGAACAGAATCGGCTTAAGAAATACTGTAAAGGTTTTTATACATATGAAGATACAATAGAAGTAAATGGAGAAGATAAGGAGATAGATGTATGGGATAATAAATATACATACAATGGTATGACAGTAGCAGAATATATAGCAGAATATTATCCTTATGAATCAGCTATATGGTTTTGGTCATATAATCAGGCAAGCTTTGAAATCAATGGTCAATGTCTATCTATAAATGAATGCATTGAGCAGTATAATGGGGTAGTAGACGATGATACTATGTTTTTGGCAGTGACGTGTGCTGTAAACGGTTCTGAATTTAAAGCAAGAGGAAGGGGCAGATTTCTTTATTCGTATAATGATGTAACTATTGTAGGCAATAAAATAGAATTGACGTTTGTAGATACAGAAGACGATATGGTCGGAACACCGGCGTATGATAATAGTTATCAATATACAAATGGGGATGGTTACAGGGTGTATAAACAAACTAGTTATATTCCTAATGGCTGGGATGATAGATTAGACCTATATAATAATTTAATAGACTATTTTGAGGAGCATTAGAATGAAAAAAAATAAAAAGACCAGAAACTTATTTATATTTATTGCTATTGTAACAATCTTAGTTTCCGCCTGTACTTATGAAGATACGGCGGTTGATGATCCTGATATAAATGAAGAAGCTGCAATGAGGGATATAGAGAATGCTGCCGATCCCATAGAAACAGCAGAAGATAGTACTATTGAAGAAGGGGAAGAAAGCGGAGAGAGTGCTGCGGAAGAAACAGCAAATACGGAATTCAGATACCATATGGATGGAGATTTCATAGTGAATTATAATGAGGTATTTGCAGAAAACAAAATATTTTTAGACCTAAGGGTAACAATAAATGAGCCATTTGATGTGCCGGATTGTATTGGCAGGGAAGAAGATATCATAGGAGAATTTTGCGAAGGATTTCCTGAAGAATTGCAGCAGCTTCTGGTTTATAAAAATGACAGCATACATGGCAGCCCACCGGAAGCAGCCGATATAGTGCGGTTATATACGATAGATGGTGAGAGAATATCTGGTTACATGACATCGGATTTTCCGCTTGATCAGCTTGGCGAAGGTATAGGGAATCATAGCCTAATTGCAACGGACATTGATTCGGACGGAGAGGAGGAATATATTTTTTTTAGATATGTCAGAGGTGCCAGAGGTGTAGCCTATAGGCAGATGATTATTATGGAATATGATGATGCGTATGGATGGAATATCATTGGATATGGGACAGCTCCATATGAGGCTGCTGTTGCATATCTTTTGGAATATGAAGGAACGAAGTATATCTTACTTGGAAAATTGTTAGTATGTTGGAATGAGGAATATGATGGGACAACTTCCGATGATTCTGAAAAACCTTGGAATGTCATGGCAGCAAATAGGGAATTGGCAGGCTATACGCTGAATGAAATTTATAGCAAGGAAGGAGATCATACTGACTATCTTGCAGGGATAGATCTGGAGAGTCCGAGAAATAACGCAGAAAGAGATTATTCAGAGAGAGCTTATTCTTTTACAGATTGGGACTGCGGAGATTGGACAATGAGGCGCGATTGTGATTGGGAGAGGGAAATTGATGGAAAGACATACTTATATGTCGCATCAAATTTCAATCGCACGTTTTGGCCGCAATGTGATCTTCTAATAACCATATTTGAAGAAGGTGAAGACTGTATGGAGGCAGTTAAAGTATATTATCTTGCAGGGCATTATCGTTTATCATTAGATCATGAAGAATGCGGTGTAGATGGATCATGGTGATTATGGTGAGTTGTCACTCTAACAGACCATATTCTTTATACAGTGCAATCATACGGGAATAAAATAAGCGATTTCCCATATACTGCCGATATGTTGCAGATTTTTCCTTGCCCCGCATCTTCAGTTCGTCCATCATGATTTTTTCAGATTCGGATTGTTCAAGGATCATTTTCATCATAGCTTCAAATGCTTCTAATCGTTCCATATTTTGCCTCCGTCGATACCTTGGATTTATTTGTCAAACTGGAAGTTATATTCCCATCTGTTTCAATACAAAGGCTAATTCATTTGAAAAAATAGGGTTGCGCAAATCGTTTCTACGATCGACTTCCCAATACGGTTCGTTTGTACCTGCCTTGATACATTCCTCGACGATTGTTTTATTAACATTAAGTGACCAATTTATACCATGGTTTTTAAAATCCATAGAGAGAAGCTCATTATTTTCAAGTGGAATTTCACGATAATCTCTGCCACAACAAAAGCAAATTTTATTTCTGTCAAGTGCACTGATAGAACGCCCATACATAATCGGATAATCAACATTTTCTGGCACCGGTGCGTTCCCGACAATCTCATATTCCCCATAAAAAAATCGGTTGTCCATAATGTATTTAGATGGACAGCTTTGGAGCTTTTGCAAATCTTCAATACTCATGTTTGGATTGTCCGTTATAATATGATAAACTGAAACGCAAAGTACCTTTCCCATTAGAATATTCCAGAATTTTCCACCGCTCTTCACATATTTTTCTACATCAAATAAAATTCGTCCATAGCCGTAATTTTTGCGGTCATATTTAAAACGGAAAAAGTCACCTTCTTTATATTTACAACGCTTTCGTTTCATATGTGCGAACGCTTGAATGGCAGCTAAATCCACATCAGTTGTATCGTCAATCCATTTGTCAAGAAAGTCTTGAAGTTCACTCTGTCCCATAATTGGAATACCCGCAAATGCCGAAGAATAGTAGGTCTGCTGTGTTGTGTAATTTGCTATTAGAATCCCTCCGTTGTAATCAAAATATATTCCGTAAGGTGTACAGCGCTGAATATTGACACCGTTTAAGCGTTTTGGCTTACCCTTTTCAGTAAGTGGTGAAATCATTGTGCGATTGTCCTGCGTGCGCAGTCTATACGAATTTTCACGAAAATATCCGTTATTATCTAACCAAATAACCTTTCGAAGGACATCGCCGTCAAAAAACAAAATATCTTTTCCTGTTGACAGTTCAGGTTTTATACAATTGTTAGGGATTTCCATACGCTCCCAATTTGGCTCGATAAGTTCCAAACCGAGATATTTACGCTGTTCGTTTGTCAGTTCCATTCTATTTTCCTTTCATCTTGCCAAATCCCGATTTTTCACACTGATTATAGCATGCTACAAGATTCCTAACAAGTTGTTACTTTAAGGAAACGCTGATGTAAGGGTTCCCTAAAAAAGCAGTGTGAACAGAAAAAGAAATTGTGGATATTCAAAAGGGAACATGATAGGATAATATACGGATGGCAATTCTTGGAAGGAATTGCTGTGTAACATTGAACAATACAGAAGGGAATGGTGATCGGGAATGAAAACAGACAAGGATTTAAGGATTTTATTGCAGAATATAGATCATAAAAGTTATCCGGCATATAAGGATACCAAGGGAAGTTATGT
Organism: Lachnospiraceae bacterium; assembly: GCA_029062895.1. Taxonomy (GTDB): domain Bacteria; phylum Bacillota; class Clostridia; order Lachnospirales; family Lachnospiraceae; genus NK4A136. Next base: position 10,374 of record JAIDPF010000024.1, on the reverse strand, counting down.
TTTTGGAGATTATATTTTATCCATCGACCATGTACAGGGAGACCCCTTTGCGGCTCCCTCGGATATTAGTATTTATGTGGAAGGAAAGAAAGGAGCATTTCCGAAGGAATGTTATGATACAAGAGAGAAGCGTACTGCCTTGGAAGATCATCTTCTTCGGAACTTTGGAAAACAGCTGGCTGCTTTTAACCACGTGGCACGGGGAAGTGGAAAGAGCGGTGCCGTGGGCATTACAAGACCGGGACAGGAAATACTGGAGCGTACCGCCTGTGTAGTGGATCAATCCAGCGGAAGCATAAAAGTAAGGCTGCACGTGGGATTTCCCGCTAACGGCAGAACCATTAACAGCAGGGAGCTGATCAGGATACTGTTTGAATTTTTACCACAGTGTGTGGAAAGTACACTGTATTATGAAAAATATAAAACAGAGAGAAAGAAGGAGATCAAGGCGGTCATTGAACTGGCGGAAGACCAGACGCAGATCCGCAGACAGTTAAAGGAGCTGGGACTGGTGGCATTTGTGGCCAATGGTTCCATTCTGCCAAGGGAAAGCGGCGCTTCTGACAAACCCATGAGGGATGCCATTGAATTTGTCTCTCCTGCTTCCATGGAGGTCACCATGGATCTTCCTAACCGGGGGAAACTTAAGGGAATGGGAATCAAGAAAGGAATCACCCTGATCGTAGGCGGTGGTTACCATGGAAAATCCACTCTGTTAAAAGCATTGGAACTGGGCGTTTACAATCACATTGCGGGAGATGGAAGGGAATTTGTCATCACTGACGATACCGCGGTCAAGTCCAGAGCGGAGGATGGAAGAAGTATACGGAATGTGGATATTTCCATGTTTATTGATAACCTGCCAAACGGAAAGGATACGGTTTCCTTTGATACGGAGGACGCCAGCGGAAGCACTTCTCAGGCAGCAGGCGTATCAGAGAGTATAGAGGCAGGAGCAAATGTTTTGCTGATAGATGAAGACACTAGCGCGACAAATTTTATGATCCGGGATGAACTGATGCAGAAAGTGGTGCTGCGGGATCAGGAGCCGATCATTCCCTTTATTGACAGGGTAAAAGAAATATATGAAGTGCAGGGAGTTTCTACAATCTTGGTGGCAGGCAGTTCCGGTTCATATTTCTATGTGGCGGATACCATTATACAGATGGACTGTTATCATCCGTTGGATATAACGGAACGGGCCAAAAAGGAAGCGGCGGAATACAGGAGAGGCGCGATGGGAGCAGGCGGGGAAGAAATGGCTTCTGGAAAATCCGGGGACACCGGTCATCTGCCGTCCGCCCAGTTTACACACAGGCGTATTTTGCGTCCGGTCAAGGCATTTCGGGAACCGCGTCTGAAAATAAAAACGCTGGGGATGGACAGCATATCCATTGACAGGGAGTGTATCGATCTGCGCCTTGTGGAGCAGCTTGTGGATGAGGAACAGTTGTGCGCTTTGGGACAACTTCTGAAATATGCCCATCTTCACTTTGTAGATGGAAAGAAAAGTCTTACGGAGATCGTGGAACTGCTGGAAAAAACCATGGATGAAAAGGGACTGGATGAGATCACGACCAGACCGTCCGCAAGACCGAGAAGGCAGGAGATCTTTGCCTGTATCAACAGATATCGGGAGCAGACGATGGGAGCGTAGAAGAAGACAGGAAAAGTATGATGTTAAATATTGCGTATCATAAATTGTGAATGTATAATTATTGTAGCAGGAAAGAAAGCAGTCAGAAAGATAGAAACGCAACATATTTTACTCTGATAAGGGCTGCTGAAGGAAGCATATGGATGTAAAGTGTTAATAATAATATAGCCGGAAGGAGCAGAAACTTAAGATGGATTTACAACAGATCAGGGAACAGCTGGATGCTGTGGATGCGCAGATGGTCGTGCTGTTTGAACAGCGGATGGAGCTTGCGGAACAGGTTGCGGAAGTAAAGAAAGGAAGCGGCAAAAAAGTCTTTGATAAGGAACGGGAGATGCAGAAAATTGCCGCGGTAAAAGGGCAGACCCATAATGAATTTAATGCGAAGGGCGCGGAGGAACTGTTCCAGCAGCTGATGTCCATCAGTAGAAAGCTGCAGTACCGGCGGTTGGCAGAGGCGGGCGGAACCGTAAGACTTCCGTTTATACAGATCCCGAAGATTGAAAAGAAAAGCAGGGTTGTATTTCAGGGGGCGGAAGGCTCTTATTCTGAAGCTGCTATGAAACAGTATTTTGGAGAGGACGTGGATAATTTCCATGTTGATACTTTCAGGGATGCAATGTTGGCGCTGGACGAAGGAAGCGCAGACTATGCCGTTCTTCCGATCGAGAACTCTACGGCGGGTATTGTCAGCGAGATCTATGATCTTCTGGCGGAGTTTGAGCATTTTATTGTGGCGGAGCAGGTCATCAAGATTGAGCACTGCCTGATGGGCTGCAGGGGAACGACGATGGAGACGATAGAGCGTGTTTATTCCCATCCGCAGTCGCTGATGCAGTCAGAACATTTTCTCAGGACCCATACGGACTGGAATCAGATATCGATGAAGAACAATGCATTTGCTGCCAAGAAGGTGGCGGAAGAACAGGACGTAACACAGGCGGCGATCGCCAGTGCTTATGCGGCACAGGTTTATGGACTGGAGATTATTCAGCAGGGCGTGAACCATGTGACCGGCAATTCCACCCGATTTATCATTATCAGCAACCAAAAGGTATTTTTAGAGGATGCGAAAAAGATCAGCCTTTGTTTTGAGATTCCACATGAAAGCGGTTCCCTGTATCATATTCTGTCTCACTTTATCTATAATGATCTGAACATGGATAAGATCGAGAGCCGTCCGATTGAGGGGAAGAACTGGGAGTATCGTTTCTTTATTGATTTTGAAGGCAATCTTGCCGACAGCGCGGTAAGGAATGCATTGTGTGGACTTCGGGAGGAAGCAATTAATCTTAGGATTTTGGGAAATTACTAAAGAAGACTCCTTTATAAAGACGGAATATAATAGCGAATATAAAGACGATAGGAGAAAGGATGTGCTTATAATATGGCTATTAAGACATTTGCGGCGATCGATGTGGGTTCCTTTGAACTTGCCATGAAAATCTATGAGATCTCTTCTAAGAGCGGTATGCGCGAAATCGAACATATCAGACATCGGTTGGCGTTGGGTGCAGATACTTATAATACCAAAAAAATCAGTCCTAGGAAGATGGATGAGCTTTGCCGTGTGCTTCGGGAATTTGCACAGATCATGAAATCATATCATGTGACAGATTATAAGGCATATGGAACCAGCGCGATCCGCGAGACAGAAAATACAACTATCGTACTGGATCAGATCAAAAACAGAACAGGTCTGAATATTGACGTTTTAAGCAATTCGGAGCAGCGGTTTCTGGATTATAAATCTGTAGCATCTCAGGGAGCGCCTTTTCAGAAGATCATTGAAAACGGTACGGCCATCGTGGATATCGGCGGCGGCAATATCCAGATCTCTTTATTTGACAATGATACGCTGGTCATGACGCAGAATCTGAAACTGGGTGTGCTCAGGCTACATGAAAGGATGATTTCCATGCGTCCCCGTCCGGGGCAGGTGGATGAGTTATTAGAAGAAATGATCCAGAGCCAGCTATCTGTATTTCGGAAGTTATATATCAAGGACCGTCAGATTTCCAATTTGATCGTGGTGGATGATTATGTATCCGGCATCATTAAAGCAAAAGTGCCGAGCGAAGGGCAGGAAGGGCTGATGCTGAAGGAGGCATGTCTGAATTTCATGGATGAAATTTCCCTCATGCGTGCCGAGGAACGGGCGGAATATCTTGGTATTCCAGAAGAGAATGTGGAGTTGTTTGACATATCCGCCCATTTGATCCGTAATTTGGTAAAGCTGATGGAGATTAGCTATATCTGGGCGCCGGGCGTTACGCTCTGCGACGGAATTGCCTATGAATATGCGGAAAAGAATAAGCGTAAATTTATCTCCCATGATTTTGAAAAGGATATCCTTGCCTGTGCGCGCAATATTAGTAAGCGTTATATGGGCAGCCGCAAACGCAGCGAGACGATGGAGCAGATCTGCTTAACGATCTATGACAGCATGCAGAAGATCCATGGTATGGGAAAACGAGAACGTCTGCTGTTGCAGCTTTCCGCGATCCTCCATGACTGCGGTAAGTTTATCAATATGACCAATGTGGGGGAATGTTCCTACTACATCATTATGAATACGGAGATGATCGGTCTTTCCCATATGGAGCGTGAAATCGTGGCATTTGTCGTACGATTTAATCATGACAGATTTCTTTCCTATGATGAGATCGTAAATGATTCGCTGATCGACCGGCAGGCGTATCTGGTCATCGCGAAGCTGGCAGCGATCCTGAGGCTGACAAACAGTCTGGATAAGAGTCATAAGCAGAAATTTAAAAAGATCAAAGGGCAGTTGGATGACCGGCAGCTGATCATTACTGTGGAGGCAGGGCAAGATATCCTGCTGGAGCAGGAAATGTTTAAGAAAGTGGCGGACTTCTTTGAAGAAGTCTATAGCGTGCGTCCGGTGATCGAGCAGAGGCGGATGACTTGATACGTCAAACTGCGCAAAAGAATTTGTGCGCACTCCTTGCGCCAAACATGAAAATGAGCCTCTTAAAGCGAAAATCGTGTTCAGCAAAGGCTTCCACGATTTTTGAGTCTCATTTTCATGGCGCAAAAGTCGCTTGCGAAAGAGTTAAGTCCGGCTTACATAACTCTTTGTTTGAAAATAGTTGTTCCAAAAACATCATAAATGAAATCATTTTTGGAACAACTATTTTCAAACTGCGAGTTATGTAAACCTCACAGACATAATTGTGAAACTGCTGATTTTTCATAACCGGTTACAACCGGTTATAAGCAGTTGTGCAATGCAGACCATATCATACGCCGGGCGCTTGCGCGCTCGCCGGCACTTAGGTGCCGTATTTTGGCATCTTAGTGCCGCTGCGTAGCGCGCGCAGCGGAAGCGTGCCCGGCGATGATATGTCTGTGTTGCGCAACGGAAATATCCAAAAACCTCATGAACAGAATGATGGAACAAAAAATTGTAAAATAATTGTTTTCACAAGCACCTATAAAACTCAGATAAAAAGAGAGGAGCAGATTATGGACTACACAAATAAGGAATATTATACCAACCGCGAACTCAGCTGGCTGAAGTTCAATGAAAGAGTGCTTTCTGAAGCGAGAGACGCTGAGCTTCCGCTTTTTGAACGCATGAAATTTTTAAGCATCAGCTCTTCCAATCTGGATGAATTTTTTATGGTCAGGGTTGCGTCTTTGAAAGATATGGTGAACGCGAAATATACCAAGCCCGATCTTGCCGGTATGACGCCGGAGGAACAGTTAAAGGCGCTTTCAGAGGCGATACATGAGTTTGTCAAGCTCCAGTACGCGACCTATCAGAAGATGATTCAGCCGCAGATGAAGGAGCTGGGGATCCATCTGATCGAACATCATGAGGAGCTGTCAAAAAGTCAGGCAGAGTATGTGGACCGGTATTTTGAAAATCAGGTCTATCCGGTATTGACACCGATGGCGGTGGATTCTTCCAGACCATTTCCACTGATTAAGAATAAATCTCTTAACATCTGCGCATTACTGGATAAGAAGGATTCCAAAAAAGAGGAAACGGAATTCGCCATGGTGCAAGTGCCCAGTGTCTTAGATCGTATGGTGCGGATCGAAACGAAGGACAGCGAAGGAATCACGCTGATCCGACTGGAAGAAGTGATTGAACGAAATATCAGCAAGCTGTTTTTAAATTATCATGTGCTGGGTGCTTCACCCTTCCGGATCATGAGAAATGCCGATCTGACGATTGAAGAGGAGGAAGCGGAGGATCTTTTAAAAGAGATAGAAAAGCAGATTAAGAAACGGCAGTGGGGCGAAGTGATCCGTCTGGAAGTGGAGGATGGAATTGATAAACGCCTCTTAAAGATATTGAAAAAGGATCTTCATATTGCGACAGAGGATATCTATCAGATCGGCGGACCGCTTGATCTGACATTCCTGATGAAGATGTATTCACTGGAGGGATTTGAAGAGCATAAGGAAAAAACGTTTACGCCGCAGCCGGTACCGGAGCTGCCAGAAGGCTGCAATATATTTGAAGAGGTAAAGAAGCAGGATATTCTGCTGCATCATCCGTACCAGACCTTTACGCCGGTGGTCAGATTTATTGAACAGGCAGCGGCGGATCCGAATGTTCTTGCCATCAAGCAAACCCTGTACCGTGTCAGCGGTAACTCACCGATCGTCAGGGCGCTGGCACAGGCAGCGGAAAATGGGAAACAGGTATCCGTACTGGTGGAATTAAAAGCCCGATTTGATGAGGAGAATAACATCGTCTGGGCGAAGATGTTAGAGAAAGCAGGGTGTCATGTTATTTATGGACTGGTAGGATTGAAAACACATTCTAAGATCACGCTGGTCGTGCGGCGCGAGGAAGAAGGCATCCGCAGATATGTCCATCTTGGTACGGGTAATTATAATGATGCAACCGCGAAATTATATACGGATCTGGGTCTGCTGACCTGCTCGGAAGCAGTCGGCGAGGATGCGACGGCTGTATTTAATATGTTGTCCGGTTATTCGGAACCCCTTGGGTGGAATAAACTTTCCGTAGCTCCGCTGTGGTTGAAGAAAAGGCTGCTTTCACTGATTAAAAGAGAGACGGAGCATGCAAGAAATAAACGGGTAGCGAGGATCGTTGCCAAGATGAATTCCCTCTGCGATCCGGACGTGATGGCAGCGCTTTACGAGGCGTCTTCCGCCGGTGTGGAAGTGTATCTGCTGGTGAGAGGGATCTGTTGTTTAAGATCGGGAATCAAGAATGTTAGTGAGAATATCCATGTGTATTCCATTGTCGGAGATTATCTGGAGCACAGCAGGATCTTCTATTTTGAAAATGACCTGCAGCCGGAGATCTATTTAAGCAGTGCGGACTGGATGCCGCGAAATCTGGAACGGCGAGTGGAGATTATGTTTCCTATCGAAGCTCCGCAGCTCAAGGAACGGGTAATGCAGATTCTGGATCTGCAGTTTAGGGATAATGTGAAAAAACGTACCCTGCTGCCGGACGGCAATTATAAGATCATCACGGATGAAGATGCCCCGATTAACTGTCAGGAGATCTTCCGCAAGGAGGTTATACAGAAAACGAAACAGTTAAAGCGGGATGCCGGAAAGAAACAGAGAGTATTTATTCCTAAGACACATATGGAAACCTGATGAATTGAGAAAAAGCAGTCTGTAATATTGTAATGCAGAAATGCTGATGAATATAAAAATAAAAGAGATGGAACAGGAATGATGAAATTAATATTAGCTTCAGGATCGCCCAGACGCCGTGAGATCATGCATCGGTGCGGTCTAGAATTTGATTTGTTGAAAGTAGATGTGGATGAAAGCTATGAAGCGGGAGATCCGCAGGAAATCGTGGAAATGCTTTCTAAGAGGAAGGCAGAGGCGGCAGAAGAACTTCTGCGGGAAGGATTCGGAGAACAAAAACGATCGGGCGATGGCTGCATCATCATCTGTGCTGATACCATGGTGGCAGCAGAAGGAAGGATTCTTGGCAAACCGAAGGACCGGGAGGATGCCATGAGAATGCTGCGTCTATTGCAGGGACAGACACATCAGGTCTATACCGGGGTCACGTTGGTTAAAATTCCTGATGGAAGACATGGGGAGACTGCGTCTGCCGGAAAGGCAGGCTGTGAATCGTTTTCTATGGTAACATTTTCTGAGAAGACAGATGTGATCGTGCGGCCGATGACTGAAGAGGAGATAGCCGCATATGTGGAAACCGGGGAATGTGATGATAAGGCGGGCGCGTATGCGATTCAGGGGATATTTTCAAGTTATATCCAAGGGTTTGCAGGAGATTATGACAATGTAGTCGGACTCCCGATGAAGCGTCTGAGTATGGAACTTAGAAAGCTGGGTTATCCGGCACCGATGCCGATTCATATGGTAGTGAGCGATATCGATGGCACTTTGGTAAAGGATTCCAGTCCGGAAGTTTATCCGGAGATGATCGATGCGATACGAAAACTTCGAAAAATGGGCATTTTATTCTGTATTGCTACAGGCAGGCAGTATTACAGCGTCCGGCATATGTTTCAGGAAGTGGCGGATGAAATTATATATCTTTGTGAAAATGGTGCACATGTGGTATATAACGGACAGGATCTTCATATTAAAGAAATGAAGGGTGATATCGTTAGGGAACTGCTTCTGGAACTTCGGCAGTTTAGCGGGCGTTTTGGACTGGTAATCAGCACGCCAAAAGGCTGTTATCTGGAGCACCCCAGCGAAGATTTTGAGACGTTGATCAGGGACAGCTACCATAATAAATATCAGTTGACGGATGATTTTTTAAAAGAAGATATACCCTGTATTAAGATGGCAATCTACCAAAAAGGAAGCATCAGGGAATTTGGGGAAGGGGAGATCATTCCGCGCTGGAAAGACAGGGTCAAGACCTGTATGGCAGGCGAGGAATGGGTTGACTTTATGGATTCTCATGTTGATAAAGGGGAGGCGCTACGGTTCCTGCAGGGATATTTTGGAGTCAACAAAGAAGAAACAATGGTATTTGGCGATAATGCCAATGATATCGGTATGCTGACGGCTGGTCAGGAAAGTTATGCTGTGGAGAATGCGCGGGAAGAAGTCCGTGAGAAAGCAAAGTATACATGTCCCGGCTATCAAGAGAAGGGAGTATACACAGTCATAGCCAGAAGGCTGTTTGGTAGGTATTGATGTATCATTAACAAATCATTAGAGGAGGTAAAAGTTATGCAGGAGTATGATGACGCGGTATTGGAGTGTTTTCTGGAGAAACAATCCCAGCTTTTTCCGGAGCCGGTTGCGGAGACACCGGAGGAGGCGGAAGACTTTTTGGAAGAATGTATGGCAGTTGTTGTGAACAGCGTAAAGGAAGTATGGGAATATTTTGATGATTCTGGTGTGGATATTTCCGATATGGATCCGGAAAATATCACAGATGCGGACGAAGTATTTGAGATTGGTGACGGAAGATATCTGATCGTGGAAGTATAAGGAAGTGCTGATGAAATCAGTGCATTCTCAAAATAAAATATTTTAAATTTAAAAACAGCTGAAGCCATACAACTTCAGCTGTTTTTAACAAATTCCATTGTCTGAGGTTTAGTATAAGTACCAAAGCAGACCGTAAATATTGCTTGTTAAGGAGCCTTCTCCTATAGCAGACAGGAACGAATTCGGTTCAATAAACCAATCTCCGTTTACCTTAATGATATAAAAGGTGGCGGTTGCTTTGTCGCTGCCATCTTCGCCCTCAAGCACAAATCTGACTTTTACTTCATAAGCATCCTGAATCTTGAAATCTTCAAGTTTGCCCATAAAGGACTCAACAGCGTTCTGAAGCTTGCGGACCTGACCGCTCGATAAAGAAATATCGGCATAATCTTCTAAATCGTCTGCAAGATCTTCATAGAGGTCTTCATCTTCATAATCAATATTGTCGTCGATCAGATCAAAAAGATCCTCATAGATATCCTCAATATCTTTGATATCACGGTCGTCAAGATGTTCTGTGTCTCTGATCTCATAGGTCAGCTTGAAATCATCTCCATATTCATCAGCAATATCGTCAAAGAAATCTTCAAATTCTTCCGCTAACGCATCATCAAAATCCTCAATAGCACCTTTGTCAGCGCTTCTAAATATGCCATAAATATCCTTATACAGACCTACGGCAAAATCGGGTGCAATACAGGAAAGATAGGATTCTACATCTGTACTTTGCTTATTAAAGTTATTGCGAAGACGTTTAAGCGGCCCTTCGTATCCTCCGCTGAACAAGTTAGCGAGTAGAACGATGACCAGAATAACAGCAAGAAGACCGACAGCGGCTACGGTAATGATACCAATATTACTGTTCTTGGATTCCGCCTGAGCCTTTGCTAAAACAGAATTATCGATAGGAGCAGTATAGGAATTGGCCGCTCCGGAAGCTGTAGCTGAAGAAGCATTAGCTTCGGTAGCTGCTTTCGTTTCGGAAGCCGCCTCAGGTGCAGCGGAAGTTTCCGGTGCCTTTTCAGCAGGTTCAGAGGCGGTTTTGTCATCGGCTGTCTCGTCTTTCTTCTCTTCTACAACAGGAGATGGCAGCTTTTCGCCGCATTCATTACAGAACAGCGCTTCATCAGGCAGTTCTGCACCACATTTAGGACATTTTCTCATATTTTTGTTTTCCTTTCCTTTTGTTTAATGTTTAATTAAATACATACATAAACAGTATATTATTTTTGGAGTATTATGTCAATTCGTGGACATGTATAATC
>JAIDPF010000023.1 GCA_029062895.1 Lachnospiraceae bacterium | reverse complement strand
CCTTTCAGAATCCATCAAAACTCAAGATTTTTATCCCATATTGAGAAATATCGCCGACAGTCTTTATCAAAAAATAACATCATATACTTTAGATACTGCGTCATCATATAAATTATTATCTTTTAAATAAGAGAATAAAACATCTCTTACTGCTCCATGCCCACCGTTATGAGAGGCAATATAATCAGCTCTCAGCAGAATTTCCGGAGATGCATCTGCCGGGCATCCGGAAATGCCCACGATATTCATACATTTGATATCATTCAAGTCATCTCCAATATAAAACACTTCATGTAGTTCCATTTTATGCTCTTTTAAAAAATCCAACAAGAAAGCCATCTTATCAGTTATTCCCTGATAAACGTACTTGATATGTAAGTCCTCTGCTCTTCTTTCAACAGCCTTTTCCTTTCCACCAGTCAAAATCATACAATCAATGCCGATCGCCTGACACGTCAATATTCCGGCGGCATCTTTGGAATTGAAATTTTTTATTTCACTTCCAGACTCAAAATAATAAATCCCACCATCTGTTAATGTACCATCCACATCCATCACTATAAGTTTAATCATTTTCAACAGTATCCTTTTTTATAATACTTAAAACAAATAAACAAACCATCAAAAATTAACTATACATAAAATATTTTCACTAATAATCCTTTAAATTAATATGTTTTAATTATCCTAAAAATGTTATGCAAAAAATTCTGTTGGTATCCCATAATTCATTTTCCATCATATTTAATCTATACTTTTCCCACAAAACTTTACAAATTATATTATTTCATCCTTAATTTCCTTCGCTTCTATCTTAACTTTTATTCATCGATACACAAAAGCTCGTTTACTAATTTTTGTGTTTACTATTCATTAAGATGTTTTTATTTCTGTTCCAAAAATACAAGATATTACTATCAAATCGAACTCTGCTTCAACAAAGAACTCTGGATGATGTATATCAATCTTTGTTATTCAAGAATGATCAACTTCACAACAATACCTGCTGTAATCAAAATTTAAAATATGTTCCATTAATCCTTCATTGCTTTACGCTATCGCAAAAGACGTCTTTGATAGCGAATAATAAAATCTCCTTATTTTATCATAATCATTACAGTCTTTAGCATAGATAAGTGCCGGTTTTGGTGTCAGTATAAAATCACACAATCAACTGGAATAATCTGTTAATCCTACGTCAGCTAAACATAACATTTGTTTTAATACCCTTTTTATTCAGTAATAAAAAAAATATCGACACGCTGTAATCAGTGTGTCGATATTTATACCCAGCCAATATTTCCGGAATATTTTTTCCTTATCATTACGGATTCTGAGCGTCACGGATATCCTCTTAAACCTCGAACAGCATATCCGCATAGGTCGGGAATGGCCACATCTTCTTATCTACAATCTGCTCCAGACGGTCCGCAGGTGCACGCAGTGCCTCCATATCCTTCCGGATCACATCCTTATAATAAAATGCCTTTTCTTTATTGTCTGTATAATCTGCCGCCTTTGCCTCATCTTTTTCCAATATTTCCAAAGCATGCTGCATTTCTTCCAGAAGTTCCGTCGTCTCTTGCAGCAGCGACTCATGAACCTTCGTACCTGCACCCGCTGTCCGCACTGCGATCACAGCATCCGCTAGCTTCCTTGTATAGGCAACAACCGCCGGGATGATCTGACGGTTTGCCATATAAATCATAGTAAGCGCTTCTATATTGATAGACTTTGCATAGGTTTCATATAGGATCTCCGCATGAGATTCCAGTTCAGCTTTTGTAAATATATGAAACCGTTCAAACATTCTGATCGATTTCTCCGTCGTCAGCGTAGCAACACTCTCCACCATGGACCTGATATTTGGAAGTCCCCGTTTTTCAGCTTCTTCCACCCACTCCTGCGAATAGCCGTTACCATTAAAGATGACCCGCTGATGCTTTGTCATATATTCCTTAATCAGGTCATGTACCGCGATATCAAAGTCCTCCGCGCCCTCCAAACGGTCAGCGGCTTCGCTAAACGACTCCGCCACGATTGCATTCAATGTGGTATTGGCCGCCGTAATGGAATCCGCCGATCCCACCATACGAAATTCAAATTTATTGCCAGTAAAGGCAAAGGGCGAAGTTCTGTTCCGATCCGTAGCGTCCTTATCCAGATCCGGCAATGTTGACACGCCGGTCATCAACTTACCGCCTTCCTTACTTTCCGTCGCTACACCTGTTGTCACAAGCTGGCTCACCACATCCTCCAACTGATCACCTAAAAATATGGATATGATCGCCGGCGGAGCCTCATCCGCCCCCAGCCTGTGGTCATTGCCAACGTCTGACGCGCTCTGCCTTAAAAGATCCGCATGAATATCCACCGCACGCATAATGCAGGCAAGCACCAGCAAAAACTGAATATTTTCATTGGGCGTAATGCCAGGATCCAGAAGATTGACTCCATTGTCCGTACACAACGACCAGTTATCATGTTTACCGGATCCATTGACTCCCGCAAACGGCTTCTCATGCAACAGACAAGTCAGTCCGTGACGATGTGCAACGCGTTTCATCGTCTCCATCACAAGCTGGTTATGATCTCCCGCAACATTTGCAGATTCATAGATCGGCGCAAGTTCATGCTGCGCCGGGGCCACTTCATTGTGCTGCGTCTTTGCCGTCACTCCAAGTTTCCAAAGTTCCTCATTCAGATCCTTCATATACGCGCCGATCCGTTCCCGGATCACGCCAAAATAATGATCCTCCATCTCCTGACCCTTAGGTGCAGGCGCGCCAAACAGCGTACGTCCTGCAAAGATCAGATCCTTTCTCTGCAGATAAAGATCCCGGTCAATCAGAAAATACTCCTGCTCCGCTCCCACCGACGGATAGACCTTTGTTGCCTCGGTATTGCCAAACAGTCTTATGATACGAAGCGCCTGTTCACTGATGACCTCCATAGAGCGGAGTAACGGAGTCTTCTTATCCAACGCTTCTCCTGTATAAGAACAGAATGCAGTAGGGATACACAGAATCACTCCGGTTGCCGATTCCTTTAGAAAAGCCGGGGAGGTGATATCCCATGCGGTATAGCCCCTTGCCTCAAAGGTGGTGCGCAGACCGCCCGAAGGAAACGACGATGCATCCGGCTCGCCTTTAATCAGCTCCTTGCCGGAAAATTCCATAATCATCTTTCCCTCCTCATCCGGATGGGACACAAAGGAATCATGCTTCTCCGCCGTGATACCAGTCAGTGGCTGAAACCAATGGGTATAATGCGTCGCACCGCGTTCTACAGCCCAATCCTTCATCGCCTTAGCAACCACATCCGCAGATTCCTTGGAAAGCTCACCGCCTTCTTCTTTTACACGGATGACCTCTTTATAGACAGTCCTTGGGAGACGCTCCCGCATCTTTCCCAGCGTAAAAACATTTTGGGCAAAAATCTCTTCTACATTCATAAAATTGCTCCTCTTAATTTTTTATTTCTTTTTAGAATTCGAATGTCCGGTATCCTTAAAATTCAAATGGCAGACCGTGCAAATAAGCTTCTGTCCTATGCTGTTGTACGGAAATAAGAAATTCTAAACATTCCTGATTTAAGCTGTGGAAGCCGGACTTAACTATTCTCACACTGCACTCTTAAAATATCATACTTCTCTGCCTGTCCGCTTAACTGCAGCCAAATGATCTGCTTAGAATGGGGACAGCTCTCAACTGCTGCCATTTCTTCATCATACATAGCAAGCACCCTGACAGGAATATTTCTTCCGTCCGGTTTCATGATTTCGATCTGATCGCCCACAGAGAACTTATTCTTCTGCTCGATCCTGACAAGCTTCTCTTTCTCTTCCTCCACCATACCCAGATAAATATATTCACTGATATAGGTATTGTTATCATAAATCTGATTTTCCTCACTCGGTTTTCCAAAATAAAAGCCTGTGGAAAATTGCCGGTAAGTACACTTGGAAATCTCCTCCTGATACCACTTCATATTGCTTCGATAAGTCTCTTCTGATTCCAGATAATCATTGATGGCTTTCCGGTATGTCCTTGCTACCGTCGCAACATACAATGCGGTCTTCATCCTACCTTCAATCTTAAAACTGTCAATTCCGGCACTGATCATCTCCGGAATATATTCGATCATACACAGGTCCTTGGAATTAAATATATAGGTTCCTCGTTCATTCTCAAAGACCGGCAGATATTCACCAGGACGCTTTTCCTCCATGACCGCATATTTCCAACGGCATGGGTGCGTACACGCGCCCTGATTGGCATCTCTTCCTGTAAAATAATTGGACAGCAGGCATCTTCCTGAATACGAGATACACATTGCCCCATGAATGAAGCTCTCGATCTCCATTTCTTCCGGAATCTTTTCCCGTATCTCTCTAATCTCCTTCAGGGACAACTCTCTTGCCGATACCACTCGTTTTGCGCCTAACTCCCACCAGAAACGGTAAGTTTCGTAGTTCGTATTATTAGCCTGCGTCGAAATATGGATCTCTATCTCCGGACATATTTTTTTTGCTGTCATAAACAATCCCGGATCCGATATGATCAGCGCATCCGGCTGCAATTGCGCCAGCATCTTAAAATAATCTTCCGCTTCCTTAATATCCTCATTATGCGCAAGGATATTCGCCGTCACATGCACTTTCACCTGATGCGCATGAGCAAACGCAATGCCCTCTCTCATGTCCTCTTCAGAGAAATTTTTTGCCTTCGCCCGCAGACTGAAGGCCTCACCACCGATATATACCGCATCCGCACCATAGATCACTGCGGTTTTCAACACTTCCAGACTACTCGCCGGAATCAGTAGTTCCGGTCTTTTTCTATCTCTCATCATCATTAACCTGTTCCATCATCATACTGCGTTTTACAGACAACGCCACTCCATCGCCGATATTCAATAGTACCGTTTCATAAACATCACTGTGCGTCAACTGATATAGATATTCCCTCATTCTGCTATGGATCGTCCTGTTCCTTCTGGTAACTGCATACCGTGATTCGCATATATCGCCTTCTTGAAGCACATTGTCCGTGATCAGGATGCCTCCATCTGCCAATAACCTTGTTACTTTAGGCAAAAAATGAAGATACTGCCCTTTCGCAGCATCCATAAAGATCATGGGATATGTACCCTTCAGATTGTCCAGCACTTCATCTGCGTCTCCCTCCAACAATTCGATACAGTTTTCTGCTCCGGCACGCCTCAGATTCTCCTTTGCCACCGGGATACGTTTCTCATATTTTTCAATTGTCGTAATCTTACATCTCTTTCCGGATGCTTCCCACATCAAAAGCGCGGAAAATCCTGTCGCCGTACCCACCTCCAGAATCTTCTCTGGCGCAAATGCAGTAACCATAAATTTTAACAGTCCTTGCATTTCCTTTCTGATAACAGGCACATTGTCCGCAAACGCCTCTTTTTCAATTGCCGCCAGCAGTGGCGGATGTCCGGAATCCAATGAATTAATAAAGGATATCATCCTGTCGTCCTGTATCATTACTCATCTTCCTCGTCTTCCGGCGCATTGGCCGCCATGACTTCCATCATCTCATTCGGTGTCATCGCAGTGCTCAGCTCATAGATTCCCGGTTGCAGTTCCCCATGATAAGAGGAAACCAGTTCCTGCAGATAAAAAAGCGACGCGCTTCTGATCAGGCCTTTCTCCTCCAATATCTCTCCAATCTCTCTTACCGACTTGCCCTCTACGATAGCCACCGACATCGTAAGACCGGGAGCCGGCGACATCGGTTCCTCGGCAAAGATTCTGTAACCAAAATCATACGCCTTCAGCATCACATTATAGATCACCATGACAATCAGTGCGACAAACACCAGAGTAATCACGGTTTTAAACAACGACATCAATATCTTCTTAACATCCATCCTCAATCTCCATACAATTTTCTCAATCTATCGCCATAATTACCGGCAGTATCATCGGCCTGCGCTTTGTTTTTTTCCAAACATAATCTCCAACAGCATCCTTAATATTATTCTTGATTTTTCCCCAGTCTCTGACATTGGAGATCATCATATCGTACATTGTCGCATTGACCACGGAACGCATTTCCTCCAAGATCTCATCGGATTCCTTCACATAGACAAATCCTCTCGTCACAATATCCGGTCCGGCAAGCACCTGCTCTCCCTCCGAATCCATTGCCAGTACGGCAATGATGATACCATCGTCTGCCAGACGCTGCCTGTCTCGTAAGACCACATTGCCAACATCGCCGACGCCAAGACCATCCACAAAGATCGAACCAAACGGCACCGTGCCCACAACCTTCGCTTCTTGTTTTTCGATCTTCAGCACGTCCCCACTGTGCAAGATAAAGATATTCTCCTTCATTATCCCCAGCTGCTCCGCCAACTTCGCCTGCGCCTTCAGATGCTTATATTCTCCATGCACCGGAATTGCATATTTAGGCTGTGTCAGCGAATAAATCAGCTTGATCTCCTCCTGACATGCGTGACCGGATACATGAGTATCCTGAAAGATAACATCCGCCCCCTTCTGAAACAGTTCATTAATGATCTTGGTCACCGCCTTTTCATTGCCCGGAATCGGATTAGAAGAAAATACTACAATATCTCTGGGACCGATCGAAACCTTACGGTGTGTCGCGTTCGCCATCCTGCTGAGCGCTGCAAGCCGTTCTCCCTGACTTCCGGTGGTGATGATGACCGTCCTTTCATCAGGATAATTTTTCAGTGTATCCGCATCAATAAGCGTATCCGCCGGTACATTCAGCCGCTCCAGTTCGATTGCCGTATCTATGATATTCACCATACTCCTGCCTTCGATTGCTACTTTACGGTTATACTTGTAAGCGGAATTGATAATCTGTTGCACACGATCTACATTTGACGCAAATGTAGCAACGATGATGCGCCTGTCCTTATGTTCTTCAAAGATACTATCCAGCGTACTTCCCACCGTCCGCTCCGAAGGGGTAAATCCGGGACGCTCCGCATTGGTGCTGTCACACATCAGCGCAAGTACGCCTTTCTTTCCAAGTTCCCCAAATCTCTGCAGATCAATGGCATCTCCAAAGATCGGCGTATAATCCACCTTAAAATCACCGGTATGAACAATGATGCCCTGTGGCGTATAGATTGCCAATGCTGCAGCATCCACAATACTATGATTTGTCCTGATATACTCCACATGGAAATCCCCCAGTGTCATCGTCTGCCCAAACTGTACCACTTTTCTGGCAACTACCTTATCCAGTTCATGTTCCTTTAGCTTCGCCTCAATAATCCCCATCGTCAATTTAGTCGCATAAATCGGCACATTGATCTCTTTTAATACATAGGGCAACGCCCCAATATGATCTTCGTGTCCATGCGTAATCACGAAGCCCTTCACCTTCTCAATATTATCCTTCAGATATGTGATATCTGGGATGACCAGATCGATCCCTAACATATCATCCTCCGGGAATCCCAAACCGCAGTCAACTACAAGGATGCTGTCCTCATATTCAAATGCGGTAATATTCATACCGATCTGTTCCAATCCGCCAAGCGGAATGATCTTCAGTGCTGCAGCATCTGCCATTACACTTTTTTTCAAAATAATCCTCCATTCTTTTTTCATATTTTTCATGATAGAAGGCATATTTCAGCACATCCCCTCTGTCATGCGTCTTGTTATTCTTTCAGCGCATAACCTCCCTGTCATGCGTCTTGTTCTTTCCCTTCAGTACATAACCTCTCTGTCATTGGTTTCCTTCATCCTTCTGCAGTGATATGTCTTCCATCAGTCCGGCAAAAATACCTGCCACTGCATCCAGTTCATCATCATCCGATACGATCACAAACAACGCCTCCGCATCCTCCTTCTCCGACATATCCTTCAAAATCAATGCCTCGCCATCTCCATCCTCAGCATCTGTCACCAGAAAATAGTCTCTTCCGCCGACTGTCGTCTCCTCCAGAACGTAAAACTCTACCGGAAGTTCCCCTTCTTCCGGGATCAATGTGATCTTCTCCATACTAATCCTCCATGTCAGAGCCTCAAATTGCTGGTTGAAAAATCAGCACATCAATGTGATTTTTCAATCTAATAACCATGCCTTTCCAATTCATCTATTGCTTCTTCTGATTTCTAAGGTAATCCAGATATCCCTGCAGGATAAATACCGCAGCGATCTCATCTACATACTGTTTTCTGTTTTCTCTACGGATACCTGCTTCCATCATGTACCTGTCCGCCGCTACCGTTGTCAGCCGTTCGTCCCAAAGGATCACTTCCAATCCGGTTCGTCTTTCGATCATTTCCTGAAATTCTTTGGTCTTTTCAACACGATCACCCTCGCTGCCATCCATATTCTTAGGGCAGCCAAGAACGACCTTTTCTACGTCATTTTCCACGATCAACGCTTCGATTCTTGCAAGCGTCTGACGAAGTTTATTCTGACGTTCACGCCGGATGATTTCTTTTCCCTGTGCCGTCAGTAGAAGCTGATCGCTGATCGCCACACCCACCGTTTTGCTTCCATAATCCAATCCCATAATCCGCATAACAATTACACCTTTCCTGTCGCATCAGCAGACGCCGTCTAGTCCTCGTTCCAATGATTGGATCTGATATACTCCGTCAGCATTTCCTCTACCAATTCATCACGCTCAGCTTTCATGATGATGCTTCTTGCGTTTTTATGGCTGGTGATATACGTAGGATCACCGGACATAATATATCCGACGATCTGATTCACCGGATTGTAGCCTTTTTCCCGCAGCGCGTCATATACTTCTTCCAGTATGGTCTTGACGCTGTCCTCCTGTTCAACATCCACTTTAAAATATTGAGTCTGGGAAATATCTTCTGTTTGTTTTTCCATTCTTTTACACCCCTTCTGCTACTGATTGCTTTCTCTTTATGTTCTATTTAGTTTTTTCCTGTGCATCCGTTTCTTTAATAATATACTTCGGTCTGTTTTTTATTTCCAGATAGATCTGTGCCATATACTGTCCAAGAACACCAATCATCAGAAGCTGTACGCCGCCTATAAACAGAATCAGACAAACCAGTGAAGGATAACCTGCCACAGCTTCTGCAGTGATCAATTGTTTTACGATTACATAAACTGCATAGATCGCGGCCGCCAGACAGCATACAATACCTGTCATGGAAGATACTGCCAACGGCACCGTAGAAAATGATACGATTCCTCGGAGCGCATAAGTAAATGCAGACCAAAATGGCAGCTTTGTCGTTCCGGCACTCCGTTCCACATTTTCAAAAGGAATCCATTTTGTCTTAAATCCAACCCATCCGAAAATCCCCTTAGAAAAACGTTCATTTTCTTCCAAGGCAAGCACGGCCTCTACCATCTGCCGTTTCATCAGCCGATAGTCCCTTGCCCCGCTTTTCATATGGGCGGAAGAAATACGTCCCATCATCCGGTAAAAAGCGTCCGCCATCTTAGAACGAAGCAGTGGTTCTCCTTTTCTATCCTTGCGGTACGTGGCAGCACAATCATACCCCTCCGTTGTCACCGCATGATACATCTCAGGAAGCAGCGATGGAGGATCCTGAAGATCCGCGTCCATAACGGTCACATAATCCCCCTTTGAAGCTTTTAATCCCGCGTACATGGAAGCCTCTTTTCCAAAATTTCTGGAAAACGAAATATAATGCACTCTCGCATCGCTCTTATGGAGCCCCTTCATCAGCTCTAACGTCTTATCTTCAGAGCAATTATCCACCATAATGAATTCAAAATCCACATAGTCCATCTGCTTACTGATTTTTATCAATTCCGGATATAATAAGGGAATCGCTTCTTCCTCATTATAACAGGGAATCACAAGAGAAATCAGATCTTTTCTCTGTTCCGCCATAGTCATCTCCATCTCTATCCTTTATCCGCTTTTTTTAATACCTCTACGGAAAAGTCAATCGTTGCCTGTACACCCTCCTCCAAACTTGTCTTTGGTTCCCAGCCATATCTTTTTCTGGCATATTCATTGGAAAGCTGTGTAAATTTATTCACTTCATTATCCAATGCCTGTTCTGAGATCGGCATCGCGCCTTCGTAAAGCGCCGGATAACGGTTCCAGTAATTGGAAGAGGCCACGTATTCAAATGCAATCTCCTCTTTCCCCATTAATCGTCTGACTGTTTCTGCCAGTTCATTGATCGAGACCGTGGTATTCGTCGAGACATTGACCACGTCAAATCCGGTTCCCTCCTGTACCCGCTCCGCCAGATCAATCAGATCTTCCACATAGACGAAGTCCCTTCTCTGCGTTCCCGTGGAGTGCAGCACCGGCTGTCTTCCATAGTACAATTCCCGGATCAGATAACCCACAACAGGGGGCTGTGTTCTCAGGCAGTCCAAATGCGGTCCATAGACATTAGCAAATCTCATACACGTAATATTCATCCCATAAACATCTGCATAGGACTGACAAAAACGCTCCGCCGTGTATTTCGTATTTGGATAGATGAGGCTCGGCGGCTCCACCTTATCCTCCACAGACGGAAAATCCCGGTTATTCTCATAAACCGCGGAGGTACTTGCAAAAATAAATTTTTTTATCCCGTATGTTCTGGCCGCCTCTAGAAGTCCTACCGTTCCCATCGTATTGACTTCTACCGCTTTGGACGGATTCATCTGACAATCCGGCAGCGGCGTAATGCCTGCAATATGATAAACATAATCAAACTTCTTTTCTTCGAACAGTCTGTTGATCAGCGGAAGATTTAAAATATCGTCCCGGATAATCTCATCTGTAAAGCAATGATCTTCAAAGATCAGATTATCCTCGGAACCATAGGAAAAATTGTCGATCAAAGTAAGATCATCGCCTTTTTTCCATAGATGATACGCCAGCTGGGAACCGATAAATCCTGCCGCACCCGTAATAAGTATCCTGCTCACATCTATATCCTCTCTTTAAATAATATTCCGCAGATAATTGCAAAACTCTGATCCGACTCTTTCCTATTTGTGCATCATTGACAATTCATCGCAGGCACGCTTGCGCTGCGCGTCGCACGTAGCGGTACTGCCGACAGGCTCCCCAGCACCTGCTTATGAATTTGTCAATGCTACACAATAAAATTCCTACTATTAAGAGTTTCGCAATTATCTGATAATACTCCGTTTTCCACTCAATCCTCAAAGATGATCCTGCTTCCCTGTGCATCTGTCTCAAATGGTACCTCACGATATCCGCTAAGCGCCTGCCGCACCGCATCCTGCTTATCCGGTGACACATACAAAAGCAGAAAACCACCGCCGCCGGCGCCCAGAATCTTTCCACCTACAGCGCCTGCATCCTTAGCCGCCTGATACATACCATCAATCTGCTCATTAGAAACGCCGCCAGCGAATTGCTTCTTGATCTTCCATGTACGATCCAGTTCCTCACCCCAGATTTCCGTTTTACCATCGGCAAGCGCCTGATATGTTTTATCCACGGTTTCCACCAGATCATCCAGCATAGCCCGCTTTGATTCCATCGTCTGCGTCTGCTCCTGCAGGATCTGTCTGGAATCTCTCGTATTGCCGGTAAAAAAGAGCATCAAATGTTGAAACAGCTTATTCTTCGTTTCTTTCGTACAAATCAGCGGTGTCACGCTAACCGACCCGTCATTGCAGAAGCGGTAGCGGTGGATGCCGCCATATGCCACGGCGTACTGATCCTGTATCCCGATCCTCTGCCCCAGACAGTCGATCTCAATATGGCACGCCTCCCTAGCAAGCTGTTCCGGTGAGACATACTCTCCCTTGTATGCGTGCAGGGCATTTAACACGCCGACTGCCAGAGCGCTGGAAGATGCCAGTCCGATACCAGCGCCACTGAGGGGAATATCCGCCATGTAGATCACTTCAATCCCCTTGCTGATCCCGGTCAGCTTTAAAGCTTCCCGGATAATATTATGCTTAATTTCATCTACGGAATGAACCAGTTCATTACCGTTATATACGACGCGGATCATATCGTCAAATTTTTTATTCACCGTGATATATACATGCATATTCAATGCCGTACTGATCACGCTGCCATATCCCAATCTGCTGTTCTCATAATAGTCCTTAAAATCACTTCCTCCTCCGAAGAAGGATGCCCGCAGGGGCGTCTTTGATATAATCATATGATTTTCTTACCCTTTCTTCCCCTCCAGCAAATCATTGACCGCATCCAGCAGGGTATAATTTTCATCCACCAAAATACCCTTCACATCCGCATTCTCCGCCGTCTGGATATCACGCTCGTCATCCCCGATCAGATAACACTCCGGCAGGTTGATGGAGAAATCCTTCTGCGCCTGATAAAGCATCCCCGGCTTGGGCTTTCTGCAGGAACAGGTGCTGTCCCAGCCATGTGGGCAGTAATAGATAGCATCAATGCACGCGCCGATTGCCAGAAGATCGTCCTGCATCTTCTCATTCACCAGCGCGACGTCTTCATCCGTCATCCTTCCCATAGCAATACCCGCTTGATTGGACACCAGAATGATAAAATATCCTGCGTCTTTTAATTTTTTTATGGCTTCCTTTGCTCCCGGAAGCCAGATGAAATCTTCCGGTTTCTCTACATAACACGCCTTAGGCGGACGTACATCCAGCGTCCCGTCCCTGTCTAAGAAAATATATTTCTGACCCGACAAAAACTCTTCCGTCAGTTCTATCCTTGCAAAAGAGCCAATAGAATAATACCGGTGCTCTGTCACCATCGCATAGAGAAGTCCCCGTTCCACAAGCTGCGGATAAACGACTGCCTCAAAGTTCTCATTCTGATCACTCATTAGGGACAAGACTTTTTTCGATACGATGGCGTAACCAATATCTACGCCCTGCAGATCCGTCTGCGTGCGCTTTTTGTCATATACCAGAACCTGTCCGTCTTCGGCAATCTTCAGATTGTTTTTTGTATATCCATCCAGATTCGCATATGCGGTAAACTGTATCCATGCGCCATTTTCTTCATAAGCCCTTACCAATCTTTCAAAATTGATCGGGCAGTAATTGTCGCAGTACATCATCAGGAATTCATCCTGAAGATCCTCCGCCGCAGCTTTTAAACGAAACTGTGTGTCATATTCCACCGGCGTAATACAGTAATTGATCTTTGCGCCATATCTGCTGCCGTCTCCTAAATACTCCGTCACCTTCTCCGGCAGATAGCCGAGCAGGATAATGATATCATTGATCCCAAAGGATACGATCTGCTCCACCAGATATTCAATAAACGGTTTGCCTTGAAATGGATACATGGGTTTCGGGTTTGTCTCGGTAAATGGTTTTAGCCGTTCTCCAAGTCCCCCCGCAAATATTACCGCTTGTTTGATTTTTCCCATAATCAGTCTCCATCATACACTATTTTGGCAAGAGTTTCAATTCCTGCCAATCATTCCATACAGATAATTATCTACCAAATTCCCTGTTATTTCAACAATTATTATCTGATTGTGCAGATCCCTGTCCTGTTCCACTGCCACCTTCACATACTGAGGCGTGTGTCCGATCCAATATGACCTGCCGCCGATCACCTTTTTCTCCTCAAACAGCACTTCAACATTCTGTCCGATATAATAGCTTCTAAACTCTTCTGACTGCCTCCTCGTTAGTGTCAGCAGTTCCTCGCTCCTTGATGCTTTTTCCGCTTCCGTCAACTGTCCCGGCATTGTCGCAGCCGGCGTATGCTGTCGTCTGGAATATTTAAAAACATGGATCTCAAAAAAATCCATCTTTTGCAGATACTCTCTGCTGATCTGAAATTCCTCTGCTGTCTCTCCCGGAAATCCGACGATCACATCTGTCGTAATGGCAGGATGGTCAAAATATTTTCTCAGATACTCTGCTCCCGCGGCATATTCCTCTGTCGTATAATGCCGGTTCATCCGCTTCAATGTCGCGTCACATCCGCTTTGCAGGGACAAATGAAAATGCGGGCAAAGTTTCGGAATACCCGCCAGAGCCTTCGCAAAATCCTCGGTTACAATCCTCGGTTCCAGAGAACCCAGACGGATCCTCCTGACCTTCGGGATCGCTGAGATCTGTTGAAGCAGACACAAAAGATGCTGTGGATAAAACCTACCCGCCCTGCTGATTCCGTCAGCTTCTTCCCAGTCCGATCCATAGGAGCTTAAATGAATACCCGTGATAACAAACTCCTGATATCCCTCTCCTGCAAGCTTTCGGATTTCCAAAAGCACCTCCTCCGGTCGACGGCTTCTGACACGCCCCCTTGCATGAGGAATAATACAATAGCTGCAGAACTGGTTACAGCCATCCTGGATCTTGATGAATGCCCGGCACCGCTCCACCGGAGATGTAAGCTGCATATCTTCATATTCCATGGTCTTTGCAATGTCAAGGACCGTCTGTCCCCCAAGGGTTTTATTCCGGATATCTTTATTATGTCCATTTTCAACCTGTTCCGATACGCTTTCCTCTTTCCTCTGCGTTCCTAATGACAGGTATTGCGCTAATATGGATACAATCTCACCCTTTTTATCATTTCCGATACATAAATCGATCCGCTCATCCTTCAGCGCCGTATCCAAACCAGTCTGCACATAACATCCTACCGCAACCACAACTGCGTCCGGATTACATTCCTTTGCACGGTGCAGCATCTGTCTGCTTTTTCGGTCTGCAATATTGGTCACGGTACAGGTATTAACGATATAAATATCCGCCCTCTCCTCAAACGGCACGATTTCATAGCCATTTTCCAATAGCAGCTGCCTTATTACATCCATTTCATAAGCATTGACCTTACAGCCCAAATTATGCAGCGCTGCTTTTTTCATCCTCTTCTCCATAACTTCACCATGATCCGACACTCTCTTCCCGGTCAATGAACGCTGTTAATATTTCTGATTGACTTCTTCCCTTCATTGTCATAATATAAAAGGGAATAATGAAAGGAGGTTATCCCATTGAAAACAGTTGAGATCTCATTAAACTCCATTGATAAGGTAAAATCATTTGTCAATATCATCACAAAATATGACTATGATTTTGACCTGATTTCAGGCAGATATGTCATCGACGCAAAATCCATCATGGGAATTTTCAGTCTGGATCTTTCAAAACCCATACAGTTAAACATCCATATGGAGACGGAAGACGCAGCGATGATGGAGGCATTAAAACCATATCTGATCACTGAGTAATGATATGCCATGCATACATTTTGCATGCGTATCCATGCAGGCACAGTACTTCTAAAATGACATGTATGTATTCTGCATACATGATAGAAAGGAAGATACGTGACTGCATTTCACATAAGCTGATCTATTCTATCATTTTATAAAGCAGGGAATTTATTTCCTGCTTTTTATGTGTGTAAAAACTTCCCGATCCGGCGGTCTGTCAACCGATCTCTATGATTTCCCGCGTTTCCAGTGCCTCTTTGACCAGCTGATCGACCTCATCCTTTAAGTGATTCTCATGCTTTTTGATAATGTTCAAGTTCGGTTTTGTCACAGGATGCTTTGCAACCCATATGGTACAGCAGTCTTCATAAGGAAGGATCGACGTCTCATAGGTGTTGATTCGCTCTGCGACCTCTACAATCTCCTGTTTATCAAAACCGATCAACGGACGGAATACCGGAAGCGTACATACTTCATTCGTTACCTGAAGGCTCTGCATGGTCTGTGATGCCACCTGACCGATAGATTCCCCTGTCACCAAGGAAAGGCATCCTTCCTCCTTTGCGATCATCTCCGCGATCCGCATCATATACCGCCTCATAATGATTGTCAATTCATCATGAGGACATTTATCATAAATCATCATCTGGATATCCGTAAAATTGACTACATGGAGTTTCATGTTCCCAGCATACTTAGAAACAAGCGCCGCCAGATCAACTACCTTCTGTTTTGCCCGTTCACTCGTATATGGCGGCGCGTGAAAATAAACGGCTTCTATGGTCACGCCGCGTTTTGCAATCATATAGGCAGCCACCGGCGAATCAATCCCCCCGGACAAAAGTGCCATCGCCTTTCCTCCGGTACCTACAGGCATTCCACACGCGCCCTTAACTGACTCTGAATAAAGATATATCTTTTCCCTGATCTCAATATTGATCATCAGCTCCGGTGCGTGGACATCCACCTTCATCGCGGAATAAGCATCCAATACCGCTTCCCCCACAGATGCACTGATCTCCATGGAATCTAAAGGAAAGTTCTTCCTTGCCCTTCTTGTATTTACTTTAAAGGTAAACTTCTGATCGCCGCATCTATCGGATACTCTATCCGGATAAACCCTGCCAAGATAATCCACAACTTTCGTGCGAAGCCCCTCCACCCCTTCATCTTCTAAAACAACCACCGGGCAGATCGCAGTGATACCAAACACTTTTGTCAGAATATCCAGCGTCTCTTCATAATCATATTCCGATTCTGCTTCCACATGAATCCTGCCCCTTGTCTTATACACCTTAAATACGCCTTCCGCCCTATGCAATGCGCAGGTGATCTGATGTACCAATGCATCTTCAAAAAGATACCTATTTTTCCCCTTGATGGCTATTTCCGCATATTTTATTAAAAATGCCTGATATTTCATACGAATCCTCTCATACCGCCTTCGGCGGTCCAGTTTCTATCTATTTCTATTCTCCCTGTAGGCGATAGAGTCTGTTCTTCGTCTCTGTGTATTGCTGCTGACTGATTGGCAGAATATCCCCGTTTTTCATCGTCGCCTGATACCGCTCTATCGTTTCTATCTCTGCCAGACTGACAATATATGACCTGTGGCATCGAAAAAAGCGGGTCTCCGGAAGCAGTCTTTCTACATCGGAAATCTTTCCATGGGAAACCAACCGTCGATACTTCAGAACCAGTTCCACATCCCTTCCGCTGCTTTCGATATATAAAATATCCTTAAAATTAATATTATAGACCTTCCCTTCGGAAGTAACCGACAATCCGCCTTTATGCGCCTGCTTCCGATAGGACTGAAGCAGCGCCTCGCGCAGCTTCTCAATATCAACCGGTTTCTGCAGATAACGCAGTGCCTGTACCCGATATCCCTCTAGCGCATATTCCGCTGTTGTAGAGATAAATATGATATCCAGCCTGTCCCCCAGTTCACGAAGTTTTTCCGCAGCCTCGATCCCATTCATGCCGGTTGCCAGTATATCCGACAAAAGTACATCAAATGGAGAATTTGGTTTTGTCACCGCATTGATCATTGACTCCATATCTTCAAATGTCTTTATCTCATGAACGATCCCTTCTTCATTTAGGATCTTTTCCGTCAATATAGTATTCAACTTTAATGATGTCGCTTCATCATCACAGATCGCTACCCGAAACATACTAACCCCCTAAATTGCATATGCCTATCCGCAATACATTATTGCTTTCGCAAACATTGTACCGTAAGTTCGCAGTGCTAAGCTCGATTCCGCTTTGCTTCATCTCGCTCACGGGCTTCACCCTATGCTCACTCATGAAATCATATGCCGCTTGTAAGCAAGCTTCCAGCTGCATATGATTTCACTCACTCGCGCACTGCTCATTGCTTACGTGGACATTATACCATAATAGTTATAGATTGCCAAAAAAAATCTTTTTCAGCATCTTGATCATCGCAGTATATTCCTCTACCATTTCCTCATGATGATCCCAGATAAAAGCGATATCTCCCCGTTTCCCCGCTCTCTCTAAAGAATACGCTTTATCCGCAACATCGTGCGCTCCGATATTCTTACAGGCGCCCTTGATGGAATGGGCCGTCACCGAATAATTTTCCAGATCCTCTTTTTCAAAATACGTATTCAATATATTGACAAGATTAGAAGCAACAAATGTTTGCAGCACTTCAAAGTACGCGCTCTGACTGCCGGCACAGTTTTGGATCCCGGTTTCCGTATCAATACCATCCAACTGCTCCAGAATCATATCGGGAGACATCCGTTTCCAGTCTTTTGCCGCCTGCTGATTACTGATATCCTCTATTTCCTCTAAAGAAGTTCCCACCGGAAATTGTTTGTGTCTGGGAAGCCACTTCTGTAAGATCTTCTGCAGCTCCCCAATCTTAACAGGCTTGGCAATGTAGTCATTCATTCCCGCATCAATAAACTGCTGCTCCACCCCATTGATCGCATTGGCTGTCAAAGCGACAATCGGCACCTTCTGCGCGTATTCACCCGGCATCTGCCTGATGTTCTGCGTCGCTTCCACGCCATCCATAAACGGCATCATGTGATCCATAAAAATGAGATCATATGAGATCAAATGCTTTTTCACACGGTCGATTGCTTCCGCACCGCTTTCCGCCAATGCGGCTTCAAAACCAAACAGCTTCATCATCTCCCACGCAACCTGTCGATTCACCTTATTATCATCTACAATCAGAACCTTTGCCGTAGGCGCGATAAAATCAATCTGAAAATCTTTGGTCGGCGTATAGATCGTCTCTTCATCCCTTATAAAATTGCAGGGCAGCGGATCCGCTATCTTTTGCGGCAGTTCCACATAAAAAGTACTTCCCTGTTTTAAAACGGATTCTACCCTAATAACACCGCCCATGGCATCTGTCAATTCCTTACAAATAGCAAGCCCCAGTCCTGTACCTTCCACATTCCGGTTCTTTTTCGTATTGATCTGTCCAAACGCGGTAAACAGTTTGCTAAGATCATCTTCTGAGATACCGATGCCAGTATCCTTTACGCTGATACATAAAACACCCAGATCCTCTCCCTGATTCGCAGAGGTATTGCCGCCCCTCCAATTAATCGTCAGTGTGACAGTTCCCTGATTCGTAAATTTCACAGCATTATTTAATATATTGATCAGAACCTGCTTAATACGGATCTCATCGCCAATCAGCTCTCTTGGAATATTCTCGTCTATATTGCACTCAAACTGAATCAGCTTGTCCTTCACCCGAAACTCTATGATCGTGATAACGTCCTGAACCATACTGT
Organism: Lachnospiraceae bacterium; assembly: GCA_029062895.1. Classification (GTDB taxonomy): domain Bacteria; phylum Bacillota; class Clostridia; order Lachnospirales; family Lachnospiraceae; genus NK4A136. Next base: position 52,132 of record JAIDPF010000023.1, on the reverse strand, counting down.
TAAACTGGTACGGTTCTGCCACAATTCTCATCAAACCTGATTCCACTTTGGAAAAATCCAGAATTTCATTGATGATGGAAAGAAGAGTTTCCGAAGAATGCTTGATTGTCGCAATATACTCCTTCTCCTTTTTATCAAAATCCCGTTCTTCCAAAAGTTCAGCCATACCATAAATCGCATTCATCGGGGTACGGATCTCATGGGACATATTCGCCAGAAAATTGGATTTTGCTTCCAAAGCTTCCCGCGCAATCTCATTCTTTTCTTCCATCTCCATCTGATACCGTTTTACGCTGTTGACAACAAAGAAAATGGTTACTCCGGCAAACGCATACATCGTCAAAAAAGTAACATACAACTGACGGTCGAAAAATTCCTCGATGATCTTTGATTCAGAAAATACCATATAGACAAGAATCGCCGTGGTGATCCCAAAATATTCCACAATCACCTGCGGTCTGATAAACAACGTCATAGTAACACCCAGCGCCAGAAAGAAAAACGACAGCGTTCCCTGTGTATGCAGGGCATAACTCATATAATAAAATGTAGCGATACCTGATATGTAGAGGCAGCGGATGACTACACTTTCATTGTCAATATTCAGAGAAATTAATGACACCAAAAGAACCGGCAGCAATCCGATCGCCACCATCCCAGCTACCTCCCAGCCATATACGGACGCCCCGTATACGATCTGTAACAGAACAGTACATAAAAATTCAATAATAAATATAATTATATTCGTGCGAAAGGGAAGCATACAACAACCTGCTCTTTCTTATGCGAAGCGTATCGCTTTGCATTCACTTTATTTTCTGGTATATCTTCGCAGCTTCGGCAGCACCTCCGCCAGCGCCTCCAGAGTTTTATCTATCTCTTCTTCCGTAGTATAAATAGAAAAGCTGAATCTAACTGCCGCATCCATAGATTCCTGCCTCAAACCAATCGCTTTCAGTGTCGGAGAATCCGTATGTTTATGGGCTGCACAGGCGCTGCCTGCGGAAATATAGATCCCTCTTTCCGATAATTCATTTAACAATACCTGAGCACGGACTCCCAGAAACGATACGTTGACAATATGAGGCGCGCTGTCATATCCGGTATGCCCATTCACTTTGGTTTTATCAATCGTCTCGATCCCTTTAATAAACTTTTCTTTCAAGCGGTATAAACGTTCCACATCCCGATCCAGATCCTGATAGATCAGCCGGACCGCTTCCGCCATTCCCAAGATCCCCGGTACATTTTCCGTCCCGGAACGCATACCGTTCTGCTGCCCGCCGCCCCAGAGAATCGGAGTGATCTTAACTCTTTCGCTGATATATAAAAAACCGACTCCCTTCGGTCCATGAATCTTATGCCCGCTGACTGACATCAGGTCAATGCCCATTTTCTTAGGATAAATCCTGAATTTTCCATATCCCTGTACTGCATCTACGTGAAATACAACTGAGGGCTTCATAGATTTTACAAGCGCCGCCGCTTCAGCGATCGGCTGTAGTGCGCCAATTTCATTATTCGTATGCATAATGGAAACCAGAATCGTCTCCCTGCAGACCGCCTTTTTTAAATCATTTAAAGAAATCACTCCATACTGATCTACCGGAAGATATGTGACCCGAAATCCCTGTTCCTCCAGATATTTCATGGCCTGAAGGACCGCCGGATGTTCGATCTTCGTCGTAATCAAGTGATTGCCGAAACGACGGTTTGCCATCGCCGTGCCGATCAATGCAAGATTGTCGCTTTCCGTTCCTCCTGAAGTAAAATAAATTTCCTTTGGTAAAACCCTGAGATTTCTTGCAATCGTTTCTTTCGCATTACGAAGGTATTTTTCTGCTTCCACACCTTTGGTATGCATACTGGACGGGTTGCCATACTCTAATAAATATATCTTATCCATCAAGCTTACCACTTCATCCAGACATTTTGTGGTCGCGGAATTGTCTAAATAGATTTCCATATTTTTTTGTGCCTTAGATGGCATACTCTCCTATTCTTCCTAATATATTGTTATTATATGCCTTTCGTTTCCAGTTGGTACATCAGAATCGACAAGATCGTCAGCCCCGCTGTCTCTGTACGCAGGATCCTTCTGCCAAGAGATATCGGCGTAATGCCAGCCTCTTTTGCAAGCTCGATCTCACTTTCTTCAAAACCGCCTTCCGGTCCGATAAAGACCGCTATACTGACCGCATCTCCTTCCGACGAGGATACTGTATCCGCAGCAAAAGTAAGCCATCCACGCGTCTCCTCCATCCCTCTGGAAAGTTCATAAGGTATCGCCTTCGCATCCATCCCTTTGGCATAAGCAACTGCTTCCTGCATGGTCATCAGATCATGGACGCGGGGAACAACGGCCCGCTTGCTCTGCTTTGCCGCAGCCTCACTGACCGCCTGCCAGCGCGCGACCTTACTCTTTGCCTTTTTATCATCCAGCTTTACTACTGCTCTCTTTGTCGCCACCGGAATGATCTCATATACGCCAAGCTCTACCGCCTTCTGTACAATCAACTCCATCTTATCAGATTTTGGAAGTCCCTGAAAGAGGTAAATCCTTGCGGGAAGCTCTACACCTTCTTCCTTGATAAAGCGTATCTTACAGACCACCTCGTCATCCGTAAAATGATCGATCTGGCAGCGGTATTCCGTATCATCGATGCCATTTCCAACGGAAAGTTCTTCCCCCTCCTTCATGCGGAGAACCTTTCTGATATGACCCACGTCTTCCCCCGTAATCCTGATCTCATTCCCAACGATCTGGGAAGGTTCCACGAAAAAATGCTGCATATAGGCACTTCCATCCTTTCATCTGCGCCATCCAATTTGCAAATCCGGTGCGTGTAATGCTTTGATCAGCGTTTCCTGATCCCCCCATGTCGCAGCTCTGCTGCGACTTAAATAGCGGTGAAAAACGCTGCTTTTGCGTTTTTCGGTGTGAGAAGAACTTCTCTGCGAAGCAGCCTTTGCTGCGAGCAGTTAGAAGTTCTTCTCACACTGGTTTCATTGCAGTGACGCAGACCCATTCCCCCTGATATGTTACATCCAGAATGTCCAATCCTGCCCCTGTAACAGCTTCCCGCACTACCTCTTCCTTATCATCAATAATGCCGGAAGTAATATAAACGCCACCTGATTTTAAATGATGCGCAATAACCGGCGTCAATGGCACAAGCACATCCGCCAAAATGTTTGCTACAACGATATCATAACTGTCATACCCGACTGCGTCCTGTATCTTTTTATCCGTTATAATATCGCCAATCAAAAGATGAAACTGCTCCTCTTTGATCCCATTATTCTTTTTATTATCATCTACCGCATTGATAGCGCAGGGATCCAGATCAGTCCCAACCGCCTCTTTTGCGCCAAACATCAAGGAAAGGATCGACAGGATGCCGCTCCCCGTCCCCACATCAAGGATACGAGTCTGTGATGTGACAAATCTGCGAAGCTGCCTGATACAAAGCTGCGTCGTCTCATGCATGCCTGTACCAAACGCCGTCCCCGGATCAATATGCAGCACCATCCTGCCGCTGTCCGCCTCATCCATCTTTTCCCAGGAAGGAATCACCAGAATATCATCAATATAAAATTGATGGAAAAATTCCTTCCAGTTGTTGATCCAGTCCTTATCCTCCGTCTCTGATACAGCGATACTGCCATCTCCGATCTCCATATAAGTCCTGATATCGTCAAGTTCCTGCTTTACCTGTTCCACGATCGAAGCCAGTCTGTCCTGATGCTCTTTTTCGCTTTCGTTCTCCTCCTGCTCTATATAAAAGCTGAGATACGCAATGCCGTCATCTTCGGGAGCATCCGGCATGATATCCACAAACATCTGCTCCTTCTCTCTTGCCGTCAACGGCACGCTGTCTTCTATCTGCGCCCCCTCCAACCCGATATCATACAGTGCGGATATAATAACGTCTTCCGCGTCTGCAATTGTTTTGATCCTTAATCTGCTCCATTTCATAACTCATTTTCCTCAATTTACGATATGTCACTTTAACTTTATCACAAGTGTCTTCTTCATTCAATGCGGTTTGTTGTTTGAGCTTTCGCAGTTTTATACCTCATCTCACATACCAGCTCCCGGTTGTCCCGGATTTTTCATCAAAGAATAAATAATAATTGCATGCGAGATAATATACCTTGACCGCCTCTATACTGCCATCTTCTTTTTCTTCAAATATTGTTAATACCGCATCATCACACCATGGATACCATTTCATGCTGTACTCATATGATACGGCATACTGGTACATCTTTCCGTCATATTCGCATTCCCAAACATATTCAGCATCGTATACGGGTCCACCAACGTTCCAAAAATTCAAATATAATCTTTCACCAGTGCCATTACGGCTCAGAACCTCTAGGTCAACCGCTGATAGATAATCCATATCATCCCCATCCCTGCTATATACTTCATGCGGGGTATAGCCTGTAATTTCCCGATTAATACCCACCTGCATCCAGTCGGAATCATTATAACACACCAGCATGGAACCTATTAACAGGTAATAGGTTCCTTCATATTCTAATACACTCTCAACACTAGTGACATCACGGCAATCTCCCCCGGCAGTTATATACCATCCATTATCATAGTCTATAACATCCAGATCTAAAAACCCTCCGGTTCCACGTACCGTTCTCGATATACATTCATCTTCCCCATCCGCATCAATATCTACTGCCCATAATGATATTATGTTCGCACCATAAGCGGTTAGCTCGTTTTGTACCGTCGTTTCATTATATAATTCCGTATATAGTTCCGTTCCTTCGGCAATTTCCTCATAATCAGCCTGATACGCCTCCCATGCATCATCCCCCTCTTTTATGTTATCATATCGGTATACCAGAAGCTGCTGCAGTTCTTCAGGAAATCTTTCATCATAATCACCTACAATGACTTCTCTGGGGACCTCAAAACTATACCGTGGCAGATCTGCAAATACCTCACTATACTGTTCACTGTCCTCCCAGAACGGTTTCCATGAATTATACTGGGAATATGATGTTACATGACTTTCCTCTTCTTCTCCTTGATCTGTCGTCACTTCCCCGACTGCGACCTCCTCCGTCTCCGATATATCATCTCCACTTACCGTTTCTTCCCCGATGCTGTCTTCCCCGCCTACCGTCATCATGTCCTCCGTTGCCACATCCGGATCGTCAGCCACCCCAGTCCCACAACCGGATAATAATATGATCATGCCAGCCGCCAGAAACCATCGGTTCATTCTTTTACCTTTTTCTATTTTAGTTCCTGTTTTTTCTCTTTTGATCATATCCTCGTTATCCTTCTTTTCTTCCAATGTTGTTAATTCTGTCACATCTGACATTGCACATTTCCAATAGTTTAATGATAAATCATCCATGGGAGGATTGCAAGGACAAAACTGCTTGAGTTTCCGCAGTTTTGTCCACATGAATACGATAAAAGGGACTTTTTAATTCTCCGTATTGACTTCCCGATAAGAAAAGTGTATGATATGCTAAACCGTTAAAGAAGAGTAAGTAGGTTTCATCCCTTTTTTACAGAGAGCCGCAGATGGTGGAATTGCAGCAAATACATGGAACTGAATGGACTTCTGGAAACAAGCGGCAAGGATTTATGAGTGGGCGTACCATAACGATACGCCAAGCCGGGTGGCACCGCAGGAGTAATGTGAAAAGAATTTCTTCGCAATGATTACCTCCTGTCCCAGCAGATATACTATCTGGGACAGGAGGTTTTTTGCATCTGTCCCGAAAACCATGAAGAGCCATAAAAAAATTTCAGTATGGAGGTAAAAAAATGTCAGAAAAGAAAATCCCTTACAAAATCTATCTTGAGGAACAGGAGATGCCTACGGCATGGTATAACCTGCGCGCGGACATGAAAAACAAACCTGCGCCGCTCCTGAACCCAGGCACACATCAGCCCATGACTGCTGAAGAACTTGGAGGCGTCTTCTGTGAAGAGCTTGTCAAGCAGGAATTGGATAACGACACAGCTTATTTTGATATACCGGAAGATATCAGAAACTTTTATAAAATGTACCGCCCATCACCTTTGGTACGGGCATATTGTCTTGAAGAAAAGCTGAAAACACCCGCAAAGATCTACTATAAATTCGAAGGTAACAATACAAGCGGCAGCCATAAACTCAATTCCGCTATTGCGCAGGCATATTATGCTAAGAAGCAGGGTCTGAAGGGCGTGACGACAGAAACAGGCGCCGGACAGTGGGGTACTGCTCTTTCTATGGCATGTTCTTATTTAGGACTTGACTGCAAAGTATATATGGTAAAATGTTCCTATGAGCAGAAACCTTTCCGCCGTGAAGTTATGCGTACCTATGGTGCTTCCGTAACACCCTCCCCTTCTATGGAGACGGAAGTCGGCAAAAAGATCCTTGCCGAACATCCCGGTACCACCGGAAGCCTCGGCTGCGCTATCTCCGAAGCTGTGGAGAAAGCTGTAACAAACGAAGGCTATCGGTACGTTCTGGGAAGCGTGCTCAATCAGGTACTGCTTCATCAGTCCGTCATCGGTCTGGAAACCAAAACTGCCCTTGATAAATATGGCATCAAACCGGATGTGATCATCGGCTGCGCTGGCGGCGGTTCCAATCTGGGCGGTCTGATCGCTCCTTTTATGGGCGAGAAACTTCGCGGGGAAGCGGATTATAGGTTTATCGCCGTAGAACCGGCTTCCTGTCCCAGCTTAACCCGGGGCGTATATGCTTATGATTTCTGTGATACGGGTATGGTTTGCCCGCTCGCAAAGATGTACACCCTTGGCAGCGATTTCATTCCTTCTGCCAACCATGCAGGTGGTCTACGTTATCACGGCATGAGTTCCATTTTGTCCCAGCTCTATGATGACGGACTGATGGAAGCTGTTTCCGTAAAACAGACCGATGTATTTGAGGCGGCAGAGTATTTTGCAAGGGTAGAGGGAATCCTGCCCGCGCCCGAAAGCTCCCATGCCATCCGTGCAGCGATTGACGAAGCTGTAAAATGCAGGGAAACCGGTGAAGAGAAGACCATTTTGTTCGGTCTTACAGGTACGGGTTATTTTGACATGGTGGCATATGAAAAATTCCATGATGGACAGATGGACGACTATATTCCTACAGATGAGGAACTGGCGAAATACAGGGAAATGCTTCCGAAGATCGATTAAGGAATCTGCTTTCAATAACAAAAATCCCCTTAAGCGGAAAGGGCAATTTGCTTAGGGGGATTTTTCTAAATAATTCCACCATAAGCGTGTCGCAAACGACGAACTGTTTTCCCGTTTCCGATCTAACCACGGCTTAACATCCGGGTGCCCATAATAGTGGATAATGGCAGCTTCCTTCACTGCCTCAGCAGCCTCTTCTTCCTTCAGGTAACCTATACCCAGATTATATAAACGATAATCTGCATATAGCGTATAAGGACCGTACAGAAAATTTAAAATATCCTGATCCATAAAGAAAATATAAGGACGATATGTATCGATCATTCTCATTACTTTTATCATGTCGATCATCTGACGCGCAAGCTCCATGTTAAACAGCATCACACCTGCATTAAAATATTTTCCATTGCACAAAGGCTTGTTCATTCTTCCATAGATCGTCAGAAATTCATATTTATGCTGTACAGAAACGCCAATATCTTCACATGCCACAAATAGTTTTTCATTAAAATCCATATGATAAAAGGCTTCTATTGGTTTATTGATAATAATATCGCAATCAAGATACAGCGCTCTATCTACATCAATCGGAAGAACTTCCGGAAGCAAAAAACGATAATAAGTGGTCCGTGGAAGACCAACTACGGTCGGAACATTTTCAAACAGGCTATCATTGATTTTAATAAACTGCAACGACAGCCTATCTGATAATCTGCATACAGCAGAGGCAAAAGAGTCCAACTGCTGCCGGTTCAAATCAGCATAAAGCAGATAAATGCAGCATTCACATTTATTATTAATGACAAGGGAACGAATCAGCGTTTCTGCTGCCAACAAATAGTTTTTATCTGACGCTAAAACTATATTCATATTTATTTTTTATCCTTTCCTTTTAAGAATCGTATGTCTTACTTTTCACAATAGGGAAAATCCACATATTCTATTTTTAGAGAACAAAACATGCGGATTTCCGGGAGCCGGAGCAAAGTTTTATCTCCAATGAACCGACTCCATATATAATTTTTCTTTACCGGAAGTGTTGTTTCTTTTACAAATACTTTTTATTCATCTTTACATGAACAAATCTTTAATCCATCTTGCTGCATTTTCACACTCTGTAGCATTCATACAGCTCGCGATCTTAAAGGAAATAGCTGCAACCTCCGCCTTACTTACTGAACCATCAGCAAGCTTGTTATGAAACTCATTGATCATTCCTTCCATTTCTTCCTTCTGCCTGCCTTCAACTCTTCCCAAAAGCAGTTCTTTAAGCTTATCATTTAATTCCATAATGAAGCACCTCCTAATTCTTAATAAAATTTTACGTTATACTTCCGGCTGAAAAATTATAAACGCAGATCATATTGTTACAAACAGATAATTCATTCCTACCGAATAACGGTAGTCCATTTCAATCGCCAATCTTTTTACCATCCGAATACCAATGTTGTTAAAAAGATAGCGGTCCTCCTCATCGATTTTCCTCATTTCTATGTACTCAAAAGGATTAAAACGAACTCCATCATCACGCATTCTGAAAAAAACGCTATCTTTTTCTATCATTATTCTGATATCAAGAAAATGCTGGCGGTCTTTCTGAAAACCATACTGTACTACGTTTGCTGCCATTTCTTCTATGCACAAAGCCGCATAATAAGCTTTTCTTGGTTCTACATTGTGTTTTAGGCAAAAGGTATGAATTTTGCCGGAAAGCGTGATTACCACATCCAGATCGTTTCGTATGGAAACCTCATAAACCGGGGTTTTTGTCTGAAATTCCGGCGGCATAAACAAATAGCTGTGCATCCCTTTCGGAAACTTCCGCGACATCAGCCAGACTATCAGGATAATCGTCACCAGTGTAAATCCTTCTGCAATCAGAGAACTAATCCAGACCGATGTCACACCCAGAATGTTCTGTGTCAGAAGTATAAACAGCACCACATATATACAGGATCTGGCAACTGTTATAATATTAGATATCCATATTTTCCCAATACTCTGATAATAATATAGGAAGAGACAGTTTACAGAACCGAATACCCCTCCGGCAACTGCATACCGAACTGCAGCTACAGACATTCTGATCGTAGCCTCATCCTGAACACCGAATAGTCTGCAAAGTGGATCGGCTACAATGCAGACAATTACACACATAACAAGACAGATCCTAAGTCCCAGCCACAACCCTCGTCTAAGCGCTTTCTCTATAGCGTTCCCATCCCGCTCGCCCCATAATATTCCAATAAAGGGCGCTAGAGTAAAGCCGACCCCCATTACCACACTGGTAGTCAGAGAGGTAATACCGCTTTGGACAGTTCTCGCACTTAATGCAGCTGTCCCGCCCAGTGTGACTAACAGATTATTGACAAAGACAGAAGATACAACAGAGCATCCGGAATTAAGCGCATCAGGACAGCCCATAACAACGATGCTTTTCAATTCCTTAAGAATGCGCTTCGGGCGGCACAGTTTCAGATCTGACCTTTGCCTGCTCATCATAACGAGCATACACATAACCGAAAGTATGTAACTCATAGAAGAAGCCAGCGCCATACCAAACATACCCATCTTGAATACTCCTGCAAACAGTACATCCAGCACAATATCACTTAAGCTCATAATACCCATACTGACTGATAAGATCTTAGCGTCATAAAACATACGGCTGAAACGCGAAAGGGTTGCATTAAACAACATGGGCAGTCCGCCGATTGACAGACCATATATATAAGCGGCAGCCATTTTTTTAACGCCTGCGTCCCTTGCGCCCAGAAAATAAGCAAGATCCGGGGCTTTTAGACAGAACAGCAGGATAAGCAGTCCGCCAAATATAAGGTTACAAATGCAGTTGATGGAAAAAACTGTATTTACCTTATCTTTATCGTTGCTTCCCACATAATTTGCCGCCAGAACTCCGCTTCCACTGGAAAGAATACCGCCTACCAATGTAATAATCAGATAAACCGGTGAAGAAACATTCATCGCTGCAAGCGCATCGCCGCCCACCAGTATTCCTGTCAGAACGCTGTCGATCGTCATTGCAATAGTCGCCATCGCCACGCAGAAAATAGAAACTGGCAGATATTTCCGAAAGAAAACTTTAATCAAATAATCATTTGTCATAACTCTCTCCTTATTTTTCCTCATTAATCTTCCGCGTCATTCTGTTTGTATCAACCCTAAGCAACCTCATCATTGCAGCTACAAAACTCATAAAATATGGATGCAGCAACACGATCTTGGGCATAATCTTCAATATTTTCAGAAGCTTATCATCATACCGCGATGTGGGCTTAACGTCCACCAGTTTTGCAATATAAGGGGCAAAAGCGGATTTCAGCTCCTTACGATGCTTCATTTCCAGATTCACACTCGCCAGTACTATCGCCGATTCATAACCAATCAGGTCCAAAAGAAGATTATCCATATAAAATCCCTTTTCATAACCATAAGATAGAACTTTTAAAAATCCTGTCCCACACAAAAGCACTCTGGACGATGCTTTATTCATAGACTGAATTTCCGAGTCATCCCGCAGGGAATAAATATAACCGGCAAAATCTTTTAATAAGCAAACCTTTCTGCCATATGAGAGAAACTGTAGATTAAACAGCACATCCTCCGCAATAGGCACTTCTTCATTGAACATGATCTCATGCTTCAATATCACACTGCTCCGGTATGTCTTAGCAGTTACTGCAAGATCTGAACCATGCATCATATCAGATTCACAGTCAGGACCGCAGTCTATGATCTGTAGCGCTTCACCGTTTCCTTCATACTTTTTTCCGATACCTGTCTTTAATTTTCTTTTCTCATCTATGTTGACCTTCTTCATGCTTGCAAAAACAGCGTCAATTGCCTCATCAGAAAAACCCTTTACTACCTGCTCCAGATAATCGCTTTCCAAAAGATCATCAGCGTCCAGAAAAGTCACATAGGTTCCCCGAATCCTTTTTAATGCATAATTTCTTGGACTGGAAGCCGCATGGAACTCATTGCGCAGCTTATATAGCCTTACATTCGTATAAGGAGCTACCATTTCTTCCACCTGCCGCAGATTATCTGATGAGGAATTATGTACCACAACGATCCATTCCAGCCGCTCAAAGGCCAATGACTGCGCCTTAAGTGAATCAAAAGCCTTACTCAGAAGCTCCAGAGACGCTTCATGACAAGGGGTAATAACGGATACTATGTATTCATTTTCCGTATCAATAAAATCCATACTCTTTCTCTCTTCCATATAAATTAATCTGCTTATCCTACTCTGCAGTTACAATCCAAAAGCATCTTTTAGAAACTCAGCGCATTCTTTAGCCATCCCGGGTTTCAACGCAGCAGCTACAAGGAAGGAAAACATGGCAACTTCCTCTTTGCTGATATCGCCCGTAAAAAACTTTCCGTGATATTCCTTAATGAGCGCTGCAATCTCATCACGATGCTCCGGAAGCAGCATAAGCAATAAATCATTTTGTAATGTTTCATCCAGTGTCATTTTATCCCCCTTTGGGTTATCCGCATTTGATATCCAAAATATCCACAAACCCCGTAACTTCAAACACTTCCATAACAATTTTATTGACGTTGCAGATCACCATACTGCCCTGCCGGTTCATCGTCTTCTGCGCCAAAAGAAGCACACGCAATCCGGCGGAGGAAATGTATTCCAGTTTTGCAAAGTCAAAGACAAGCTCCGTCACATCATCTACCGATTGCTTCAGTTCCGCCTCAAGCTGCGGCGCAGTCAGCGTATCTAGCCGCCCTTCCAGCACTATCGTTAATTTTGTCTCCTCTTTCTGTCTGTTAATTTCCATAAAAGACCTCCATTCCTTTTGCTTAATCCCAGATACTGAATGCTATAAAAATTATCACTATCAAAGATTCGAACTCTTATCAAAAGATTTTTCCGTATGATTAATCGATGGCGTCCTTCCGACCTCTCTCCTTGGACCCTCCTCGCTTCTGAGTTCCTCCAAAGAAATCTCATCCCTATGTGGTCTTGCCGCCCCTGCTGGTCTGGCTTCTCTTTCCCTAATATCATTTTCGTCTTCCGGTAGAAGATTATGCGCCATCCGACCTAATGTATTTTGTACATTGTGATAAATTTCCTGACGTAGATTCCTATCTCTAAGGGGCACCCATCCTTCTTCCGTTAGGACTTCCAAATTGCTTGGAAACAATCTCTGAGTTGTCCTGTAAGCCCCTTCCACCTCAGCATCGTCTCTCTCCAGTGAATCTTTCATCGAATCTTCTTCCTTTTGTAGCACATCCTTACGAACCCGCAGTATGACTGCTGATCTCTCTATATTATCCCTGTCGATTGCTGATTTCTCCTTATTTCCCCTGTTGATTGCCTGAGACTCAACAAATCCATCAGCCTGATCGTCATATTGAAATGCATAACGGGCTGCTATTTCAGCATTATCCGCCAAATATACAAATCCAGCATCCCTTTCTGCAAACTCATCTCCTGCTTCTTGATCCACCGGAGCAGCAATATATTCACCTGCCCCGCCTCTTCCTCCCATATCTGGATCAAGTCCTTGTTCTAAAATGCCCGGAAGGTTACCTAAGGTGGTGGCATGATAATAATAATTTCTGTCCTCCGGTGCCAATGTACCTGGAAACGCTGCCTCCCCACGAAAAAAATCATCGGGGTTTGCGCTTGGGCGTCCCAGAAAAGGACGTATTGATTCTGTAACACGTTCAGGTCTTATAGGTTCCATCTGTCTTCCTCCTTTAAACCTTTTCAAAGGTATCCGTAGATCTTGTGATAATAATAATACCCTCTGAAGAACTTTTTTCACTATTTCCAAAAACAACAGTGATAGCTACAAAATTAGCATTTTTCATTGATTGTCAGGGACAACATTGTAATATCATCAAACTGCGGCGCATTGCCAACAAACCGATGGATTCCTTTATGTACCGCATCCAGCAGTTCTTTTCCACAGAACTGCTTGTTTTCATTTAATACCTGCAGCATCCCGTCTGTTCCGTATAACTCATGCTGCGCATTCGTTGCCTCGGGTACGCCGTCAGTATAGACAAATATAGTGTCTCCTGCACAAAGCTGAAGTTCATATTCCTGATATTTCATATCTTCCATGCCTGCCAGCACAAATCCATGGGCATCGGGATATAATTCAAAATCGCCGCCCTGTCTCCTAAGCACAGGATATTCATGTCCTGCGTTGGCGCAGCGAAGTTTTCCGGTTCTGATATCCAGAATCCCCAGCCATACGGTAACAAACATTTCCGCCTCATTACTTTCGCAAAGCTGGTTATTTACCTTTTCCAGAACCTCTTTGGGAGAAAGTCCTGCCTGTGCCGCGCTTTTGATCAGCGTTTTTGATATCATCATAAACATTGCTGCCGGAACACCCTTGCCCGATACGTCTGCCATAACGATGACAAGTTGATTCTCATCAACAAAAAGAAAATCATAAAAATCCCCGCCAACCTCTTTTGCCGGCGTCATGGTTGCATAAATATCAAATTCTCTCCTCTCCGGAAATATACGAGGCAGCATAGAAGACTGTATATCTCTGGCAATGTTTAACTCTGCGCTGATCCTTTCGCGCTCAGCTGTAATATCACTCAGATCAGAGAGATATCTGTTGATCTCCCCCTCCATCTTTTTAATGGAAGCGGTGAGCTTTTCTATCTCATCCCCTGTCCGGATATCCAACCGTGATATTGCAGAGACACCGTCTTCACAATCCTTCTTATCCCTGACAAAACATTCTGCTGCGGAGGACAATCTGTTGATCGGAGTTACTACGGTACGATTTACGGCAATGGTCATTATCAGAATCAAGAGCGTGGTTATGACAAACAAAGCCAGTCCCATATGTATCAGGAAGTTTTGCCTGTCCCGCATCACCTCATTCATGGAAAGATCCACATATACATTGGCAATCACACTACCATCGCTATCCGTGATGGCTGCCGATGCAGAACAGAGCCATCCGTATTCCTCATAATTGGTGACATAGGCTGGAAAATCATAAATACCCTGCCGCATTAATTCCATATTACCGTCTTCTATAGGATCGCAGTGCCCGCTTGGAGTCGCTTCTTTTGTTATATCCGCATCTATGATATAAACTGCTTTTTCTGTTTCTTCATCCATATAGCAGATATACATCCAGCGCATCCCGCTTTCCTCCCTGAATATGGAAAGGGAATGCAAAATGTTAAAATACGCTTCTGTGGCAGTTATCTCATGAAAAGAATCGTAATAATCCACCCAGTCCTCTTCCGTAAACTGTTGAAATACCGGAGCAGCATTCCCTATGCAGTGAGTCCGATATATCTCCATAACCCCGTCAGTCAGGGTTCCAACAGCTTCCGCGTCTAAGATCAGGGAAGCCGTCTTTGCCGTATTCATTGCCAGTGTCTTATAATGCTGATCCATCGTGGAAGAATACAGCGTATAACTGGTTCCTGCTGCCGTTGTCGCAAAAGCCACAGCGGTCAGCAGGATCACGCAGATCATTTTTATTCTTAACGAAATCTTCATGGCAGTTCTCCTCATCTTTTTATTTGTTTCAGGTAATTGCGATACTCTGCTCAGATCCTTAAAATCAGGGAGTTAAATCCCTGATACTTCCTGTAAAAATAATAGTGAGCCTGTTTTTTGATCACATGCATGCCCACAGCGTCCATATCAACGTCATCCGGCCACAAAGCTTTTTTCATTTCCATAGAAAAAGGATTAAAGGACGCCGCATTATCACGGATATGTAGTTCAAACTCTCCGTTTTCAAGGAAAAGAAGCGTGATCTGAATCAAGCCGTCCTTTATTTTCGCAAATCCTCCCTGTATAATAGCGGAACTGATTTCTTCCACAGCCATGATGAGAAAATATTTCTGTCTCTGATCTGCCGAGTACTTCTCGCAAAATGCTTCGATCTCCTTCACCAGCTCTCCAATATCATCTGTACGGCTGCGTATCGTAAAACTACGGATCCGCTCAGGATCCGGCGCATTGTTTGTTTGATAAAAAAAATGATGCCAGAGGAAAAATATCAGCAGAGAAACCGCTTCTGTTACAGGGAAGATATACCAGAACAGTCCCGGTACCAATATTCCGAAAAGCAGGGATAGCGGAAGAAGGATCAGCGCGCCGCGCAGAATGGCGATCACAAAGGCACAAATTTCTTCTGATACTGACTGATAATAGCTTTCTAAAATAGTACTGATTCCTGCAAATCCTGCGCTCATACAGTAAATACGCAGCGCATGTCTGCCTATCTGTAGAACCGGAGTCTCTTCCAGTCCAAAAATCCGACAAAATATTTCCGGAAAAGAAACCAGCAAGACAATGACAGCCAGACCTGCAGCCGTTCCTGATATGAGAGCCAGTCTTCTGACTTTTTTTGCCGCCATAGTATTCTTTTCGCCATAAAAAGTGCTTGCCAGCGGCTGTAGAGCCTTGGCGGCACCATTGTACAAATACAGGATCAGATAGGAAGCGTTTTGCAACATATCAAATACGGCGACACCTTCCTTTCCCATATGGAGCATAAGTATGTGATTCGCTATCAATAAAAAAAGCATCTGGTATAGGTACTGAACGGAAGTGGAAAATCCTGTTCGGAAGATATGAAACATCTCATGAAAACGGATCTTTTGCAGTTTCCTTCCAAGTTTAAGTCTATGATCTTTCGCACACAATCCGGGAAGATAACATAAAAGCGAGATCACAAGCCCTATGATTGTCGCCAACGCTGCACCTTTTGTCCCTTGTTTTAATAGCATGACAAACACAATATTCAGTATAATATCCGCAGCATTGCCAACAAAAAATCCCAGACTGGCAATCTTCGCATTGTCATCATTTAACAAATAATAATTTAAAATATAGTTTAGGAAAAAAAGCGGTGTTCCAAGTGAAATCACTTGGATATACTCCAGCGCTGCCCTGTACAATTCACTATGACCTGTGGATATCCCCAATAGGCATAAAAAATATGACGGGAATAAAAAAACTGCCCCTCCGATCAGAACACTTAGGATTACTGCGCTCTGCATTACCTTCTGAAAACTGGAAACCGCCTCTTTCTCCCTACCTTCGCTTAACAGATGCGCATAATGAACGCTTCCACCGACTCCAAGTCCATGCATACATACATTGATGATCATATAATACGGCAGGATCATGCCAATGGCCGCCAGTCCCACATCACCCATGCTTCTTCCTACAACGATAGCATCCATCATATCTGAGAATGCCAGACCTAACGAGGACAAAAGGGACGGAACTAACATGCGCCGAAACATAGCACCGGTAAAATGGTCTTTATTCTGTTTCAACCTTTGCCTCCCAAAGTCTGTTTTTTCTGACAGGGCACATTGCCTTCTTCATTCTCCTGAGTCCCGGAATTCCCATATCATCTTCCAGATTAATATACTGAAACCTGTCCTGAATCTTTTTCATAAACTCACGTTTGGCATAATAGGATACTCCCTGCAGATTCTCCGTGCTTTTTGCTACGATAATATCAAACGTATCTTTTGAAAGAGGAACGCCCGCTACAACCGATACCGGGCTGCCACCCAGATACACGATCACGCCCTCTCCGGAGAGCTCCCTTCGCATACGGATCAGAGTTTCATTCACCTGATCGTCTGACAGAAAACCCTCCGGAAGCTGTCCTTTTCTACGTCTCCATTTCCGGATAATGAAAACAGCATCTTCCTCATTCAGCGGATCCAGCATACGTGTTTCGGGCTTGTAATCCCGTTCCACCCTATGAACCTGCGTGCGCATATTAGCGTATGCCCCGCCTTTTAATTCCAAATGTTCCCTGACACTGTATATGTACTCATCTTCCATTTCATCCGGTATATAATTCCATTCATCTGGATAATTCTTCTGCATCCATAAAACATCTTTCCATCGCAGGCAGACCATTTTAAAATCCTTTTCCTTTTTAAGGGCACTGATAAAATTCCTGACCTCGCTTTCTTCTCCACAGGGAAAATACCACGCATTGCTGCCATGCCAGACACTTTTTACACAAAACATGCTCTCACCCATATATAAAGAAAGTCCAAGCTGTTCCTGCCACAAATATAATGACGAAAACGCATGAACCGCCAGATCATGTCCATAACTTCTCCGAAGATATTCTATTTTTTCCTTTTCCTTACAAGTAATTTTCTGCAATATCATTATCTTAATCCTTCATTCCACCTTTGTCGGCTTTTCAATCTAATTTCCTAACTTTTTCCGTGGTAATATATCCTCCCTTTACTGGAAACTCTGTCAGTATACCATTGCCGTAAGCCACTCTTGCACCGATCAGTTCATACTTTTCTTCTGGTGTCAGATAGATACATTCATATCCATAAAAGGCTCTCAGTATCCTGTCCGCCTTTTCGGCTTCCATATCAAATGTAACCGTCCATAAAGATTCTCCGGGATTTGCAAGATATCTTCCTTCCGTCTGCGGAACTGCATGATCTAAACATTCATTCATATGTTCTAAAAAATGCCTGAGCATCTCCGGGATGCGCATATGAACCTTTTTCATGTAACTCATAAGTGACTCTCTCTTTTCAATGAAAAAAGTCTCCTGCAGTATAATATCTCCTGCATCATAGGCTTCCACCATCTTATGGATTGCCAGTCCTCCTTCCGGATATTCTCCTAAAAGGATCAACGGCATGGGCCATGCGCCCCGGCAGTATGGCAGCGGCGCGGGGTGAATATTAACCATCGGGAAGGCATCCGTCACCGGCACGCGGTAATTATATCCTGCACAGACCAGAAGCTCGCATCCTGCAGCTTCTAACTCCTCCAGATCTTGTCCGGTGATCTTTTCCATGGTATACGGAATATGATTTTCCTCTGCCAGTTCGATGATCTTTATATTGAATTCTGTTACATTATTGCATGGGCAGGTATATATCCTGATCACATCCACTCCTTCCTTTAATAAGGTCTCCAATGCCGGATACATCAAATCAAATCCTAAATATACCACCTTTTTTTGCATATTCTTATTCACATTAAACCTCCCTTCATCCGTTCTTATATCCTGACACAATACTGACTGTTCCATATAAACTCCTGTCATAACAGTCTTTCAAGTAATATACCCTGCTTTCTCCCTGTTCTGCCTCCACCCTTTCCCATGCCTCACCCGCTGTTCCTCCAGTCCGCCTGCCCGGTTCAACTACGGCAAAGGGAATCACTTTTGCCCGCGCGATATCCATAGCGGTATATACGGTGTCCTGATAATCATATCCCAGCAAAAGGAACGGATAACTTTCTTTATCTTCCCCCGGATTCTCAAAAACGGCATAAGCGGTAACTCCCTTCTCAAGTCGCGTCAGCTGCTGGTAATAAGAAACGGGCTCATTCTCCGCCTCATACGCATAGATCACATTTTTTTGAAATACAGGGATATAGGGCTCTCCGGTACTTTTTATGATTTCCAGACCTGATGACGTCGTACACAGCGTCCATCCAAACTCATGTCTCTGATTTTCTGTCCAGAGACCTCTTATATAATTAATACTGTAATCCGGAAAGATCTCCGGCGCCGTGTCATTCACTACATACTCTTTTTGTGGTACCGCGCTGCCTGATACGGTCAGCTGATCCGGATCAAGGCTTGCACGGTATAAATCTGTTTCCTGATACTGCTGCAGAATACTTTCCATCTGGGAATCGTCATTCCGATTCTGCGTCAGTCTTGCAGAAAAATTCAATTTGTCATAATCCAGAAGGACGGACTGACCAATTAAAAATCCTGACGTCACCGGCTCAATCGGGTACAGATATACTCCATCCTGCGTATAGCAAAAGATATATGCTTTCCCATCAAACACCCTTCCTGCAATACTATTGATTGCCGGTATATGATTTATCCTTTGGTGATAGTTCCTCCCTCCACTGAACAAGAACCACCTGGTAAAATCATTCCAATCATTGCCCCAATAATTACTCCCTAACAGATTGATATCCAACAGCTCCAGCCGATTGCCGGAATTTTCCTCCGGAATATAGGTTGCATACTCGGCAAGTATGCCATTCATTACAAAACACTTGGAATACTGCCAATTATTCTTCTCTCTCTGACTGTTCCAACAATATGCCAATACCATAGGTTCTTCCAAGGTAAAACTACGGGACAGTATAAAAGATGCTCTCATGTCATACTCCACCCATTGATTACCGTCCATATAATATCCCTTTCTTACCGCTTCCTTAAATCTCTGGTCGGTCATCCGCAACCGACCGGTAATATAATACCCATCTATCTCAAAATTGCGAGATGAACATACGCTGCCTATCTGTATCGCTTCGCTGGCAGCAAAAGCGTTTGCTTTTCCGTCGCTTTTTAAGAAAAAATCACTATAAGCAGAAGGAATTCGCCTTAACACGTCCTGCTTTGTCAGGAAATAAATGCTGTTATCACTGACATTCCATTCATAGTCTATAGAAAGATTGGTGTCATTTCTCTGAAAAAGATCAATCTGCCAGTTGCACCTGATATTTTGTATCGTAAAAGAAAAATCATAATCCATTGCATAAAAACCCATATGTACATCGTAGCTTTTCATAGAATACTGGGATTCATCGACTGTTCCCTCTTCGTCGAATGAAGCAGGCGCCTCCAGCATCTGATCCACTCTTTGATTTTCCTCTTCCATCGCGCTGTCTTCCATTATTTTGCTTTGCGTGATCATCATATACACATCTACATGATCCTCTCCGGCGTAAAAAGACACGTCATTAATATCAAACTGATACTGTGACTCATTTTTATGATTAATCCCTTCCTTTGCCATGATCTCCTCTGTAATATCCTGAATAACCTCTGAAAAATTGTACTCTATAAGACTTTCAGGACTCACCCCCTTTTCCAATGCTTCACGTACTTTATCTGCCTGATAAACAACAGCATATCCATTAAAATAAACAGCATAGCTGCCTACCTTTGCATTTTCTTCTCCCGTTCCCTTTTCCAACTCTCCTACGGCGTTGGCAAAAAAAGACTGATTATCCGTTGCTTCCGTTGTCCAGCTGCAGATCTCCTGATAACCTTCTCCCGGTTTTTGCGTCGTATATCGGTTCGCAGCAAGAACAGTAACCATCTTTTCGGAAAGTTCTCTGGTATCCTCTGTCACTCTATTTTCATAAAAAACATAATCCCCAGAAACAGGAACAAGAGAAGGGGCTGTTCCGGTATCCTTATATACCATGGTCTGATACGCATAAATAAATGTATCGCCGTTCACAAAATCCAGTAGTTCAAATCCTCTGATATCCTGAGGCTCTTTAGAATACTTTTCCGGAATATAAAAAGCATCCGGATATTCTGACTCGTACATCTGCGGATTGAATATGCTGTCCTGATAATTTATCACAGCCCCGACACCACTCTGCGACTCAATTTCCGCGCGTTCTTCCTCCGTCAGATACGCAACTGTCAGATCCCCGTTTAAAAGCGTTGTGCATCCGCATAAAAATATAGCCATCATAAGCATTGACGCAATCAACATACGTTTTCTTCTGATCCGTCTCATCATAATAATTAAGCCTCCTTTTCCTAAACCACTGTAATGTCATGTCCGGAACGATATAATATGATCAATAAAATAACAGCCAGCGATGACAGCAGCAGGATCATCCCCGGCGAAAAAAACTCATACGCTGCTTCCAGCAGAACAGTATATTTCCTGCTGTTTCCATATTCATCCGATACCACAATCTCATAATAACCGGGTGTCTTCAGTGGCTCTTCCTGCACATAATGATATTCCATGCCATTGCGTACCACCTTGTAACTGCATGATGGTTCTTTGGACGTTATAAAAAGCGGTACCGTCGCTCTTCCATCCTCTATTTCCTGATTAAAATCCAAAAACGGAGCTGTAGTATCCTTGGTCAGTTCGAGGATATATGACAATCCGGCATCCTCCATTGAAGTAAAACAAAACTGATAGTTCCCCTCTCTCTGCAAAAAATAATGACCGCTCTGTAAAACTTCCTGTTCTGCCCCCTGATAAAATACGCGGTCAAGAAGAAACCCTTCCGGCGTCCCAATCACATTGGCACACATTTCCTTTCCGTCAACAATCCAAAAATAAAACTCTGTCATGATAATAGAGTTATCCTCCGTAGCACTGTTTGTCATATCCGGATAGACCATCTGGATACACTTATAGAAACCATTTTCCTCATAGATACCATTCTCCGAATGACTGATATATTCACCATTGCGGTATATCGTCTGCGTTACGCCATCTGCCGCTTTCAGATATACCGGCATGGCAACGATCGCCCCATTCGGAATATTGCTCATCAGAAGTTCCCGTTCTTCAGTCCAAAAACGCAAAACTTCCTGCTCATCATCATAAAAAAAAGACATCTCCAACTCCTGCACTCCAATATCCGCAAATGAAATACGATCTGTTACTGTCTGCTCCCATCCCTCAGCAATATCAAAGTAATCAGATGCGATCTGGAAATTAAAAGTACAGTAACTACCTCCTGCTTCCTCCTCTCTCGCAAACAGATACAGTGTATAACTGCCATTTTCCAGCAAAAGATCCTCCTGCACAAATGCGTAAGCCTCCCCATCTTTAAGCATCTGGTAATCCAGCGTCTCATCAATGGAAAAATATGCAAACCCGACATTCTCCCCCTGTAGGACATTGGTATAAAAACCGCCGTAATGATCCCATTCATAACGGTATCCATTCTCGGGATCACTTGTGGTCAGACTGACTTTATCCATCACCCCGGCCTGTACAGGCAAGTTACAACAAAGCAGGAAACACAGCAAAACACCTAACAACAATTGCAGTTCTCGAAAACTTGTAAGTTCCCGTTTTGTCGTATCCTCCGCAGCCTGTACTGTGCTATCCTGCGAATCAGCAGATCTTTCAAGACCACCGTTTTTTCTTAACTCCCGTTCCATTCTCAACACCGCCATTTCCTTTTTCCATATGGCCCGGTTTTTCGGGCTGTCAAAATAAGCCATTCCATACTCCTTTCATACAACATTCTTATATAGGTAATTGCGAAACTCTGATCAGAATCTTTCCCATTGTGCATCATTGACAATTCATCGCAGGCACGCTTGCGCTGCGCGTTTATTGTACAAGAGTAGCAATAGTAGGCAAGAATTGCTTAGCAATTCTTGGAGTGCAAGCTGCCAAGCTTGCACTTGCCGACTCGGCTCCCCAGCACCTGCTTATGAATTTGTCAATGCTGCCCAATAAAATTTCTACTATTGAGATTTTTGCAATTTCCTAAACAATTAAGAATCTTCCTGCGACTCTGTCAGATATTGCCGGATTATCACATTGATACCTTCCATTAATTTAGCGGAACCGGCCGGCGCAAGGATCACATACTTTTCTCTCTCAACGCCGGCTGCGTCCTGCACCTGATAATCCCCCCGTTCCAGAAGCGCCTCTGCTTCCGGTTGATAACATACATATCCCGTAATCTTTCCCCCTAGGAGGTCGGCGCTTACAGAATCAATATTGTCATAGCTTTGTATGCTAATACCGTCAACCGCGTAAAGTTCATTGGCAGATTCCGGGGCAAGCTGTGTGGAGATACCGACTGTCTTATTGGAAAAAACGGTTAAATCCCCTGCATAAAGACCCTTGAGCGTTACCACATACACATAGCCGCTCCCATAAGACGTAGAATACAAATGGTTTTGTGTCAAGTAGGAACAATCCATGATCGAACCAATGGCAATATCTGCTTCCCCTGTGGATAACTTCCCGGTAAAATTTTCCCTGTCCGCCGAAAGATACTGTACAGAAACACCCAGCGTATCGGCAATCAATGTTACAAGTTCCGCTTCCTCTCCCTGATAATCACCTGTTTCCCTATCCTGATAGAAAAGTATGGATTCCGTATCGGGAACCGCTACCCTGAGAACGCCGCCGGACCGGATCATGGTAATGGACTGGTCTTCCTTTTTGCCGCATCCCATAGTCATTACACCAAACAGTAATACAAATAACGCCATACCTATGCTCTTTTTTTTCATACCTTTTTCCCTTCTTTCATACAGTAAATAATCGTTCAATTCCTTCCTCTGCAACAATGCTTACGCAGGTTCTCTCAGAGGGCGATGTCACCACAAATGCACGTCCGCGTCCGTTATTGATGATATCCTCCTGTTCGCTTTCATTGATCGCGCCTGCTTTTTCATACAGCTTGCATAGATCGTGCATATCATTGGGCGCTAAAGGAAAGATAAAGGAATACTGACAGGCATTGATGATCGCGGTAGATTTTCTTGCCAGCTCTTCCGTTCCTACAAAGTCTTTGATATTCTGCGTAATAATGATCTGCATGCCGTTGTATTTACGGATACGTTTTGCCAGCTGATACATAAAGTCCAGTGCAATCGGAAACTTGGAATCAATAAACACATGGGCTTCATCGATTACGATGATGATCTTACGCGAAGCATGATATCTGATGTTATAATCTCGGTTTTTGATAATCTCATTATCCAGCCACTTCAATACCAGAAGCATCTGCGCATTGGCAATCGTATTATTTTTATTAGCAAGCAGCGATTGAAAATTAAATACAATAAAATTCTCTGAAGTGTCGATGGTTGCCTTACCGTTCCATAAAAGAGAATTGCGTCCTCCGGACGCGAACTTGGAAATATAGTTCAAAAGCGTTCTTAAGTTCATCTTGGAATAGTCACCCTTGGAAAACTGGTAATCGTTTAAGATCTTTTCATAAAGATCATCAAAGATTGGAAAATCCTCCGCTGTCAGCCCGCTTAGATCCGTGCTTTCATCAATTCCCTTTTCATCATACATACGGACGATGATATTGTTCAGGTATTCCTTGGCGTCCGCATCCATTCCAGGAAGAATCTGGGTAAAAAATTCTTCCAAAAACTGCAGATGGACATTATAGCTGGAAGATCCGCCCTTTCCGCCTTCCTCATCTTCTAAAGAAGTAATGATATGAAACGGATTCAGTCGCCCTTGCGTTGCGCTTCCCACATCGATGATCTTGCCGTCAAAATTCCGCGCCATTTCATAGTATTCATTTTCCGGATCTAAGATAAAGATCTTAGAGTTCTCAGCGGCAAGATTGGCAAGTAATGTTTTTGTAGCATAGGATTTTCCGGAACCGGACTTGCCGATTACTACCATATTGCTGTTGACACGCTCCTTATCCCGCTTGAAAAAATCAACAAATACAGGGATCCCATCCGATTCTCCGATGCAGATGCCGTTTTTATCATCAAGAATCTTATGCACATAAGGAAATACTGCAGCTATAGATGTGCTGTGGATACCGCGGCTTTCCTTTCGAAAAGCATCAAAAGCCGATATATGGCTGGATGCATATGCTTCAAACTGCATCATTAACAAATCCGTTGCCTTAAATCCCTGCTCCGCCATCATCTGTTTGACTTGTTTTTTAAAAGAGGCGGGTGCCGCATCCCCATTAACGGAATAAGGATGCTTTTCACGTTCGCTCAATTCATAGTCATACAGAGTGATATAGATATTAACATCAAACAAGGATTCATTATCTCCCTGCAGCATGCTCAAAACGCTGGCAAGCGTATCAATATGTGTTTCCAACTCCATCAGTTTAGAAGTTTTTCCTGTTTCGTTTGCTTGTGTGCGAAGTTCGTCAATTGCTCTGTCGATCTGTCGGATGCTCTTATATTGATCCAACGGATGCATCTTTAACACGACTCTGGTTCCCATGATATGAAACAGGGAATGCCCCCACGCATTACCAACCATGGTGGGATAATCCCTAATCCGAAAAGTATGCGTAATCAGATCGTCGTATTTTACCTGTCGGGAAGCAAACTGGATCTGCTTTGGAAGGATCCAGTCCATATATTGATCCGGCGTCAGACCATATGCCTCTCTCTCGTCAAAATCAATCGTATAGTTATATTTTAAAAACATCACCAGTTCTTTTTCTTCTAAGATCCGGCATTGCATATCCGCCTGTGTCATGGATTTGATCATATCCTCCGCCTGCCCCTCCAGCAGTTGCTGATCCTTGTGGAAAAAGACCAGATAATGAAAAGGAAGATATACTTTTTCCCGTTGATTCCAGATTTTGATCTGTTCCATCCTGTCATGAATGATCGCCACCCGCTTTGTCAGTTCCTCATCACTTAATAATCCATTCAAATATGCTTCCTTAATATCCTCTATTTTTTTCTGTTCCGATGCTATATAGGTATCCAATATTATCGGCCTGTCAAGCTTGACCATAGCAGCAGATCCCGTCCCGGAAACACTTCGCAGCACTGATCCATAGACATGTTCGATTACCTGATCCTGCCGGCTTTCCGTATAGAACCGGAATTCTATATTCGGAATTTCAACAACGATTCCATAATATTCCGTTCCGTACTCAATAAATCTGCCACTGATCCCGGTAAACGGCGTGATGTCTCCTACTGTGGGAATCTTTGCTTTTTTTGCATTTTCATTTTTATCACTTTTTTCAGATTCCTCCTCCATTCTCTGGCGGAAATATTTCTGTCTTGCCAGATAAACAAGAGCGTTATAAATGATCATATATCCCTTTTCGTCCTCCAAAGGGATTACAAGTCCCACCACTAAGATCAATACGATGACAGAAATTGGTATATGTAAGGGTAGATCAGAAAGAAAAATTGCAATCGCAAGACTTGCGCCGATTAGTCCCACGGCAACATCCAGAACACCAATGCCCTTAAAAAATTCCATCTGTACCTTTGTTTTTTTGGGTATGATTCTCATCTTAATCCTCCATTTTTTTTACTTATCTGGTTCGAAAAGAATTGCGTATTTTTCTCATGACAATATAAACGCATAACGCCATCAAAAGCAAAATTACGATAGCAGTCAAAGATGCGTAATTTACTGCATCCGCAAGCACAAAGGTCGTTGATGTCTCGTTTCCTGCAATATCTATGACAGACAGCTCATATGTCCCTATTCCTTCCATTCTTGTGGGTGAAAAATCTGTCTGTGGAATACCGTTAACAATCAGTTCATAGGAGGCAATATCCGAAGAAAAATAAACAATATCTGCTCTTCCATTTTTTATGGCAACATCAAACTGCGGTGCCTGGGTATCCCTGATTAGTTCTAAGGAATAGGTATAACCGGATACCTCATCACACATAGTAAAACAATATCTCCCATCCTTGTCCATTCTGTAATATGCCAGAGGCGGCACCTCATCATCTCCCTCGGCATCACTGTCATATACAGACTCTCCTTCATATGCCACCTGAATGATCTCTGTATGCAAAGGCGCATTATAGATCCCCATGACGCCAATCGGACTGTTCACGATTCGAAATACAAGCATGGGATATTCCCGCTCCGACTGATAAGTGGTTGCAAAGGCAAGCGAATTTTCCTGAAAAACAATACGATATATTCCTTCCTCCGAAAAATTTGTACCTGAAATCTCATAAGGCTCGCCATCATGAAAAACTGCTGCAGTTACGGAATCCGGCATCTGTACGGAAACATCTCCATTGACAATAGCACCATTAGGAACATTGGCATTGATCACTGTCCCTGTTTTTAGTATGTAGCAATAGGTACAGGTCTCCAAATGAAAATCCTGCACCATCCCTAGCACTTCCTCCGCCGTTCCACTTCTGACTGTGGGAATACTCTGTTGCTGCGCTTCCATTTCTGCGCCCGCCATCTCTACAATTGCATCCAGACTTTCCTGACTGACCGCTTCGGAAGAATCCGGTATCATATCATCTAACAGCGGTATTGCTTCCATATCAGGATTAGTCGTTTCCTCCATAATCTCCTCACGTATCGTGAAGCGGAATGTTCCTTGATAAACAATCCCTTCATAATTACCTGAAATACGAAGCACATAGTTACCAATTTCTTTGATCTCCTGTCCGGCAGTATAGGGGATCTGTACTCCCCCCTGTTCCAACGTGTATGACAGATTGGAGGGAATATCAAAAGATACCGGCAGTGTTGCAAATCCGCCATTTGACACATTGCTGTAAAAGAAAAACAGATTATTCAGGGATTCCTCATAAAGATCGTACTGTGCATTATATCTTTCATATAAAGTGCTCTGGACAGCATAAGAATCTGTTTCACTTCCATAGATGTCGTCAGAACTATATTCGTTCGAAAAATATCCGTCCGACGTATCATAAGATTCTTCTGAATGATTTTTCTCATTAGTGGAATCCTCCGTATCAGGATATTCTACCAACCCGATGGCATGGACTTCCAATTTAGGAACCATTACCATCAGCAGCCCCGCAAACAATATAATCAACATTTTCAAGTGAATATTCTCCGTCATGCTAAGCACCATGCCTTTCCATTCTATTATTCTTCCGTTTCCTCATTCTCTTCCGTATCTTCCTCCTCAAGCATCAGATAATTACGTTCCTCCAAATCATAATAGACATCCTCCGCAAAAAACGCATGTGCTCTTACTTCTTCCAGATCCATCTGCGCAAATTCATATAATGGACACTTATAGCTCGGTGTAAATTTTGTACGGATCGGATGATTTCCAAATGTAACAACAATGGCATTGCCGATATCCTGCTTATTGTTCAGCTTCTGCAGCTCAGAGGGATAAATCAGCGGTCTTGTCTGCATCTGGGAAGATACGTTTATATTGCCAGCCGTATCCTGCATCTGGGTGGAAATGCTGTTCGTCGATACCGTCATATTGCCACACAGCTTGGAAAACTCTTCACAGGTGCCGATATCATTGGAACCGATAAACATCTTAAAACCGCAGTTGCTTTTTACGATATCCGCCACATGGTCCCCATATACGTTATTTAGCTGTGTATAGGACTGAACAATCATGTTAAACCATATCTTCCGACTTCTGCCCACGGTGATCATTTTGTCAAATTTATCAATTTTAGGCATATTTCCAAACTCATCCAGTATAAAATACACGTTCCTTGGAAGGCTGAGATCTTCTCTTGCAGACGCAACCTTGATCAACGCCTTATAAATACTAAGGATAAATACGGCAGCCAGTGCATGTCGGGTATCTTTCTCATCAGGAATCTTAAGAAAGAGCGCCGTCGGTTCATGCGCAAACTGTGCGGGATCAATATCTGTCGCGCTGGTTAGGGAACACAGTCCTTCATCATTGAACATGGAAAGTTTATCCAGCGCAATCGACATATAAGATGCGAGCGTATTTTCCGCGGCAGACAATACCTGTCTGGAAAGTCCCACTGCTTTAGAAAGTTTGGAACGTCCGGCAAAATAATTTTTTAATGCTTCATAATCATTTTCCGAATTGGCGATCGCTTTATTAATATTGTAGAAACAATACTTTTCCCTTGTCATTTCCAATTCCGGATATTCACTATCTTCGAGCATTGCAAGGCAAACCGCCATAATAATGGATCTTGCGCCTTTTTCCCATACCGGATCCTTTTCTGACTCAATAGGACAGATTACGCTGACAAGGTCATTTAAATCCTCATAAACTTCATCATAAATTCTCTGTCTCTTTACATTGATTTCTGATATAAGCTCTTTGCGTACGGCATACCCCCGTCCTTCATATTCATACCATGTTTGTTCATATTCCTCCGGTTTGTTCATCAGCTTTAAACCGCTTTCCACCGGATTGTCATAACGTTTATAGATTTCACTGCCAATCTTTAAATATTCCTGATATTTATCATAAAACCCAGCCAGCGGATTCCACCGGAAGGAACTGTACGGGTCACGAAGATCCAATACCATACAATGATAGCCATGTTCCTTTAACATCTTAGAATGCATCTGGAACAGCTCTCCCTTCGGATCCGTGCAGATCATGGAAGAACCTGCCGCAGAATGTCCCAAAATCTGGATCATCGGGTTCACAAAAGTGGTCGTTTTCCCTGATCCGGTGGCGCCGATTATAAGGGAATGCATGCCCGATGCAATGTTAATGTTCAGTTCTTTTTTCTTTTTGCTATATACCGCATACAGCGGGATTCCATCTTTTTGATTTTCTCCCAGCTTTGTAAACTGGCTTTTGGGGAAATTCTCATTGATCTCTTTTTCCGTCATCCAACGTGCATTTTCCAACGGGCTGTCCAATCCCTTTCCCTTCATATTCAACATCCTTTGTCCATCTTTTGCTGTCGGCTTACGGAATAACAGATAAAGACATATGAACAGACTGGTCATTACACCACCGCAAACATAGGTTTTCAATAAAAGGAATAATGCAGGGTCCCATAACAATGCATAATTTCCGGTACTGAAACATTCCGTCATATGTGTTAATACGCTGTTGGTCAGATACCCCAATATAAACACTGCTGCCAGAAATGCTATAGTGTAACTTATCATCTTTTTTTTCATCCGGCTGATCCTCCCTATTCAAAGCGAACTTGTTCGCTTGGCGTTCTTCTCACACTAGTTTCCTAATTGTCAGAATATTCATTCCATCCTTAAACTCATACTGCATATCATCCATCATCTTTTTCGCCATTAGGATACCGTTGCCTCCGATCTTTCGTTCTTCCAACGGTGCTTTGATATCCGGGTCCTTATGCTCTAACGGATTATAGGGGATTCCGTGGTCCATGAACGTCACTATCAGTTCCAAAGGTTCCTGTTTTGCGCTGTATTTTACCGTAACGATTCCTGTATGCTTCCCATATGCGTAACTGGCAATATTGGTGTATATTTCCTCAACAACCATTTCCAGCGTAATACAGGACAACATATCCCCCTCTGTTTCATTTAATTTCTTACGGACAAAGGAACGTATCTCCTCCAAATTTCCCATTACAGCCTCAACTGTAATGACTTCTGCGCCAACATCTTTCTCCACTGCTTTTTTACCTCATGTCCTGTTTTGATTGAAATTATAGCAAAGCACTTTTCTGTTTTTTCTTTTTTACAAAATTGACAGGATTAGAGGCAAAAATAGAATCAAAGATATGCAAACAAAAAAGGAACCGGAAATGATCAAATATCAAAAGATCGTTTCCGATTCCTTAACCGAACTCTGTTTATCCATTATCCGCCTGCTTAAACTCTCGACATTCAGAGAATACACCGTAATATTATTTTATTTAAAAAAACTATAATACCTTCTCATTCAAGCCCCTTTTTCTTATATATAACAGCAAATAATATAATCCCAATCATAAAATTTGCTGCAATTACAATCATATTTTCCGAAGATACTTCAAAAGGTACTTCTGATGCGCCTAACCCATTGATCAGGTCGCTGATTTGCTGCGAATAAATGATTCTTGCAAATTTTTTGATCGTTTCATTGAACATGGAAAGCATTGGAACAAAGGAAAATATCATCATGACCGGCATCGTTACAGAGGTTGCGGCCATCTGGTTTCTGCTGTAAATACCGATCACTGCGCCAATCAGTTCCGACAAAATGATGCCCGATATCATGACCATAAGAAAGATTGCAAGTTCCTTGCCGCGATATTCTCCAAGCACGGCAAATACAGCCGTACCTGCCATACACATCAGAAAAATATAGGTGCCGATGCTGATAAGATACTGCCAGGCCTTTACATTACTCATCATAAGCGCACGCAGTGTATTCTTCTCTTTTTCCTCCGAGATAATTGCTGACATACATGTGAGCGGAGCCATACCCGCAAACATCACCGCAAATAATTTTGCAAAAAAATGATCGGGCATATCTTCCAGTCTGATCGCTTTTTCCATAATGACCGCCATGATCGGAAACATTAAAAATTGAATGAACACTGTTTTATTTTTAAGAGTATCAATGATTTGTTTCATAAATATTGCTTTCATATTTTTCATACTAATAACCATACCTTTCCAATAACCTGCAAACTTAAATGCACTTTAGTGCTATGCCGCAGGCACAATATTTGCAAACCAAATTTATTTGGTTTTAACGAATTAATTCGTTTTAGAAAAAATCTTTGATTTTTCAATTTAGTTCCTTTCCTGTAAGCTCCATAAATACAGTTTCCAGATTCGGCTCGGTTGTATGTATCGTTTCCATACGACCATTTTTAATCAATTCAGCAACTTCCTCTGCCGCGTTTTTATTATGCGGGAACTGTATATCCGAACCATCCGAAAGATGTATCTTCAACATACGCTGATGATCATATCTTCGGCATATTTCCTGAGGGCATCCCTGCTCCGCAATTTTTCCCTCATTTAACATCACCAGATAATCGCAAAGCTTTTCTGCCTCCGACATGGTATGGGTTGTAAGAAAAATCGTTTTTCCTTTTTCCTTTTCCGCAAGCATCATTTTATGGATCTCATTGGCAGTCGCCGGGTCAAGTCCGCTTGTAGGTTCATCAAGGAACAAAATATCAGGATCCGTCATAAATACCCTCGCAAGCCGAAGCCTGCTGCGCATGCCCTTCGAAAGTTTTTCGGCGGCGGTTTTTTTAGCATTCTCAAGCCCTACTTTTTTTAGCGCGTTTAAAATGCCGTCCTCTTTAACGTCATATATTTGCGCAAATACTTTTAGATTCTCATAACAGTTCAAACGATCATAAACACCGAAATTATCCATCATGATACCGAATCCTTTATGATCCTCCCCTGTCAGCTTATGAGTATCCACGCCGTTGATCACGCCGGTCCCGCCGTCACATTCAAGCTGTCCCGTAAGTATTTTGATTAGCGTCGTTTTCCCTGCCCCCGACGGACCGAGAAGTCCGAATATCTGTCCCTTACGAACCTGAAAGCTGATACCGTCCAGAACTTTTTTGCTGCCAAATGATTTTACAATATGATCTGCCTTAATCATTACTTCCATTTTTAGCCTCCATGCTGCGACTGTATTCTAGGAGCAGCTAATGGCACAGGTTTTGGCGCAGCACAAAACCTGCAAGTTGAAAAACATAGTTTTTCAACTTTTATTCCTCCTCTTTGTACCGTTTTAACGCTTCTTCCAGCTTACGGTTTTCCTGTTTTTCCGCTACCAGAGAAATCATCGTACCGGTGGTGCAACAGACAACAAAACATATGAGAAACATAATCCACGCCATCGGCAGGTCCGCAGGAAACCAGTCAAAAATAATAATAAACACAAGTATGATAGCAAACGTCCCGGCAAACATGGCAGCAATTCTTGCGGCAGTTGGCATTTTTATAATCAATATATCCGTCATAAAAATAAATCTTAAAGCAGTGATTGCCAATACCGCCAGCAGGAACTGAAAACTTGTCGCAACGCCTAAACCGTGACTGCCCATGGAAAAAATCGTGGAAATATCTTGTGCCGACGCGCCAAATAAAATACAGAAAAGATTCAGCAATACAATGGTGATTCCATATATTGTAAATACCTGTGAACAAAATTCCAGTATGGAAAATCTCTTATCCATTTAATGTACCCCCATTCTTTTTTTCAGTTCATCGGCGTATTGTCTGGACGCAATGAGCTGTTCGCCGTTTTCAAGAGTAATGCGTATTTTGCGGTCAAACTCAGCTTTGAGAGAACGTATATATTTCAGATGCACAATACAGGATTTACTGATACGTAAGAAATTGCTTCCGCAAAGCTGATCGTCCATTTCATACAGCTTCAATTTTGATTCATAACAGTCGTTTTCGGTATAAACAAAAGTCTTTCTATCAACCGCCTCAATATATGCAATTTTAGAAATATCAAGTATGTGGGTTTCATCATCTTTTATTACCGTGATCTGATTATCCGCCATACGAATCGCCGCAATGATGCTTTCCGTTTCGGCGGTAATACTGCCGCAATTGATGATGATCTCCGTATCAGTAAACTCAGGATCTATATTTATGGATATTTTCATATTACTGACTAAATCACTCCTTCCCTAGGCAATACCTTATCACAACATATCATTTTTTCAAGCGCACCGCACGCGACCTGCCAATTTTAGCGCCTAAAATGCCATGGAAATATTTTCCATAGATATGTTCAAAATTGCCTCTGCATTTTTTGTATATAGCGCTTCAGAGTGTTTTAAATGCTGTAAAACTTTTCTGATGCCAAGTTGACAACCACAAGACCGTACCATATAATGTAATATTATATTATAAAGCATTTTCAGCAATATAGTCAGCGGTCAGCTATTTACATAATAGATAGCTGTCCGATCATCAGCGAAAGGAGAATTTTATGAAATTAAAAAGAGTAATTGCATTATTTGCCGCAGCCGCAGTAATAGCCGGTTCAACAATCAGCGTATCAGCTGCTGAGCCTATCTCCGGCGACTATCTGACTGCACTCATTGAAAGCGGAAATGCCGAACTGATACTTAATGTCGATGCATACAGAGCAGCATACAGTGATCTGGATGCCGCTTTTGGTGACAATACGAATGCTTACATAGAGCATTATCTGACGATGGGCATTTATGAAGGCAGAACAAGCGGTGCCCTTTTTAATCCTCTTGCATATGCAGAGGCATACAGTGATGTGAAAGCTGCTTTTGGCGATCAGACAGAGGCGCTTATTGACCATTATATTAATTTTGGGATTTCAGAGAACCGTACCGAAGGTACGGCACAGGGATATGCTGATATTGCGGAAGCCCAAATGATTGCATCCTCAAACGGTAGCAATGGCAGTCCTACTGTAAACACCCGGCCGAACACTTACATCAGTAATGGCGCAAGCTCTTCTAACAGTAGCAGTAGTAGTTCCTACAACAGTAATACTGGAAGTAATTCTATCAACGACAATACTGTAATCAGCTCTATTAACGGCAATTCCGGAGGCAGTTCTATCAACAGCGATTTCGCTGCAGTTTCTGCTCCTACTGCAGGAGATTCCGGAAACGTTGCAATTTCTAACCCTGCTACGGGAAATTCCGGAAATGTTGCAATTTCTAACCCTGCTACGGGAAATTCCGGAAACGTTGCAGTTTCTACCCCTGCTACGGGAAATTCTGGAAACGCTGCAGTTTCTACCCCTGCTACGGGAGATTCTGCAAACGCTGCAGTTTCTACTCCTGCTACGGGAGATTCTGCAAACGCTGCAGTTTCTACTCCTGCTGCGGAAGATTCTGGAAGTGCTACAGCGCCTGCTCCCACTGTTAATAACACTCCTAACAATGGAAACAATTATCACCATACCACTTCGATTTATGAGTCAGATGGAACTTTGATACGCGTTGAGTATTATGATGAAAATAATCGTTTGTTTGAATATTCCGATGTGATTAATTATGACAAAACGACCAATTCCTATACGGAAAATATTTTCGATGTTTCAAACACTACCGATACTCCCGACCGCACAAACAACTACGTAGGTGGCGTTCTGGTTCCCGCTAATTAAAAAGCCGTCTTGACGACTTCCTTTCAGAATATCTTTCAATGCATTCTTTTGCCGGCAAGCCCCATAAGGGGCATGTCGGTTTGTTTTTATTGTCTGACATTCTCTCTAAGCCACTTGGCAACGCCGTCATTATTATTTGATTCGATGATTCCGGTTGCAATGACTTTCAACTCTTCATCCGCATTTGCCACTGCATAGGATTCATCCGACATTTTAAACATATCAATATCATTTTTTCCATCACCAAAGGTAACCAGTCTCTCACATTTTAAGATTTTTTTCAATTCCCTGATTGCATTCGATTTAGATGCTGCCTTTGGCATGATCTCCAGCCATTGTTCTCCTGAATAAATATCACGTTGATATACGGCATGATACTGATTTCTATACTTAATATAAAATGATTCTAATTTTTCCGGTGTATCGATACAGGTAATATAAAAAGTATCTCCTTTTGTCAATTCGACCGATTGATTCACAATATTGATCCGCTTATCGCCAGTTCTGGACTGAATAAATTTCTGCATTCCTATCGTGCATTTCTCAGGTATAAATGAAAATTTCTCTACCCCATCGATATAAGCATATACAATTGGGTATATGTCATTTTCAAATAACTCTTCAAATACCTCCGCTATATCATCCCCGAAATAATGTGCCAAAAGTATTTCCCCTGTAACATTATCCATTATAAACGCTCCATTATAAACAATCAGAGGGAAGTGTGTATCAAGCCCCTTTGTAACCTTCTTAGCGGTCACCAATGATCTTGCCGTTGCATAGGAAAACAACATTCCATTGGAAGTCAACTCATTGATCGTATCTACTGTAAATTTTGATAAGGTTTCATCCCTTCTTAGTAAAGTTCCATCCAAATCCGATACGAATAATCTTTTCATCACCTCTCTTAACCTCTATATTATGTCGGATTTGCGCTGCGAAGTGGTATAATTCCACTGCAAATCCGTGCGTTTATATCCCAATTTCCCAAGATTTTAAACAACCTTGACCTTGATATTATGATACACCAAAACAGAATCTTTGTTAAATCTTTTTAAGCAGAAAAATCTCACTTTCCTTAAAATATAAAATCTTATCTATTGACATTTCATTATCAATACAGTATGATTTGTTATACAAATCATACTGTATTGGGGTAAAATAAAATGACCAGACCAAAAGGTAAATATGCATGGACGGCTACTGTTGGAGAAAAAGGACAGATCGTTATTCCGAAGCAGGCGCGGGAGATATTTGAAATCAAACCGGGAGATACGCTGCTTCTTCTTGGTGATGAGGAGCGGGGCATTGCCATTCCTCCAAAAGGAGCATTTTCCGAATTGTTCGGCGTGGCATTTCAGGGAAAGGATGGTGACGCAGAATGAAGAAAATTGCATTTTTTTGTATTCCTGCACACGGTCATACAAATCCTATGCTCCCGGTTGCCGCTGAACTGGTTCGACGCGGTAATGTAGTTCGATTTTATTCATTTGACGAATTTGAGAAAAAAATCATTCCTACCGGAGCGGAATTTATTTCCTGTGATTCTTTTCTGCCAAAACTGACGGAGCAGGAAGAAGCAGGCTTAAAAAACGTTTCTACAACTGAAATGACGGTACAGGATCTTCGCATTACACTCTGCATGAATGATTTTCTGGATAAAGAATTTAAATCCTTCCAACCCGATGTCGTTTATACTGACTCTGTCTGCTTTTGGGGAAAGCTGAATGCATGGAAACACAATGTGCCGATGGTAGTGTCTACAAGCACCTTTGCATTCAATCAAATGTCTTCCGAATACATGAAAAACAGTCCGAAAGAAATGGCTGACCTGATTTTTGGACTTCCGAGAGTTTCCAGAGAGCTAAAAAAACTGGAGCCATACGGATACCATGTGAAAGGCATTTTTTCTTTGGTTCAGAGCGACAATACTACGGATTCCATCGTATATACCTCGCAGCGGTTTCAGCCGTATGCGGAAAGCTTTTCTGACCATTATGCCTTTGTCGGACCTTCGGTATTTTCAGATGTTCTGCCCGAAAAGGAGAAGAAGCGGCCACTCATTTATATCTCTATGGGTACGGTCATTAATGACCGGCCGGATTTCTACAAGAAATGCATTGACGCCCTAAAAGATATGAATGTTGACATCATGATATCCTGCGGAAATGCGATAAACCTTGAAGATCTTGGAGCATTGCCGGATCATATTCAGGTGCGTCCCTATGTTGACCAGCTTGATGTACTTTCCAAAGCAGATGCCTTTATTACGCACTGCGGAATGAACAGCGTTTCCGAAAGCCTTTATATGGCTGCACCAATGGTTCTTTATCCGCAAACAAGCGAGCAGTATGCTGTGGCAAGAAGAGTTACCGAAATCGGCGCAGGCATTATGCTGAAGGATGATTCTTCCGAAGGTATCCGGACAACCATACAAGAAATCTTAAACAATAAGGCATATGGAAATGCCGCCGCCGAATGCAGTGCAGATTTTCGCGCCTGTTCCGGAACTGCCGGTGCAGCGGAATTTATAGAAAATGCACCACATACATCAGACGGCATTGATATCATAGACGAGCTTAACAAGTTGAATGCGAAATTCCAGTTTCTATATTGGCTGATTATCATTGCCGCAATTAATCTTATTGGATTTATTTTCAGCTGGAAATATGTATGGATCATCGGAATAAGTGCCGGAATATTGTCTATGCCTATTTTTAAAATAATTCAAAAAAGAAAATATACCAAGTTGACTCAAAAGGACTAATTTTATAAGTTAAGCACTCTTTTTATGTTCTTTACGATACCGGTCAAAATCTCGTTTCATATACAAGAAATTCTTCGTTTGATCTGAATTATAACTATTATTTTTTGCCGCGTATTTTGTCATCCATTTTTCCAGATCTGCATTTTTTATATTCTCCTTACAGGAATAGACCATGATTGCCAACAAAGACAATCTATTTTCTTCGCTTCGTAATTTTGAATCAACTCTAACTGTATTCTCTAACAATAGATCTAGTGATTCATTATAAAAATCCATATCTTCTAAAAATGCTTCTCTATTCATATTAAGATTTTCTGCTATAAAATCTTCTTCCCTCTTTTGCTCTTTTAGATTCTTCTCTTTATGCAAAAACTCCAACATCAGACTTTCAAGCATATCTAACTTATCAGAAATAACCTGCTTGTCTTTGGTACTTGCATCTTTGTCAATTTCATCAAACAGCAATCCTTTTTCGTTTTTCTTCTTATTCCTAAGATTTTTACTAAATTCCACTAGAAATTCCGCAAATTTGACGTCATCAATTTTCATTTTAATGAATCTATCAAACAACGTAAGAAATACAAACGTGTCCTTCTTATTAAAAATATCCTTAATATCATCTGTTATGATATTTTCAAGCCTATGTAAATTATTATTTAGTTGATCGAATTCTTCCTCTGAAGATTTTTCATCTAAATATGATGCAATTTTTTTTCCCTGCTTATTCCAATCCTCCAGGTGAAACATACACATAACTGTTTCGGATATGGAACGTTCTAACATCCCCTTTTCTTTTTCATTATCGGTGAAATTACTAAAATCAACAAAAAACTGTCTATTTGCAATTTTTCTAATTTTATTAGCAAATTTGGGTAAATAGATAAACATTTTTTCATTTGCATTCATTCCGGTATGTATGTTATATCTGCGAAGATATTTTGCAACTTTTTCAGAATCACATTCATGAATTACCGTCTCAACCTGATACTCATAAAATTTTTTCTGCAATTCTTTTGGGAACTGCTCAAATGTTTTATT
The DNA here is from genome assembly GCA_029062895.1 of Lachnospiraceae bacterium. Classification (GTDB taxonomy): domain Bacteria; phylum Bacillota; class Clostridia; order Lachnospirales; family Lachnospiraceae; genus NK4A136. The sequence goes on along the minus strand of JAIDPF010000023.1, from coordinate 13,834 downwards.
GCGAATATCATATTCTGCGTCGTTCCAAATAGTATTTCCTTTTTCATCTTTCTCCATTTTCTTATATTTGATGATTGGATCTTCAACAGATGATTTGATTTTATAATTTCCGTTACATAACATCTTAAAAGCTGCTGTTCTGCTTCCCCCGTCTACAATAACCGTACCGCCGCTTTCTTCTTCCGCAAGAATAATAGGTGGAATAAAATCATCCGTAAGAATTGTTACTACCAGCCCGTCAATAATTGGTTTCCATGCGGGATTCCGCTGTGTAGCAGCATTGTTACTAATATATCCTTCTTTTACATTATTTAAATACTGTTGCATTGTATAAATTTGTCTTCTCGGTCTGGCCATTTTTTATTCCCCCTTATCATTCTTTTTAATATTTACTAAAACAATATGGAAACATTTCTATAGGAATGAATCGCAGAAAAACAATCCGTATATTGCTTTTCACTAATATTTAATTCCTCTCTAATCTCATTGGGAAGATAACCAGCGATGTTTAGCCTCAACACCTCTTTTTGCAAGCCCGAAAGCCTACTAAGATATAAAAGTATTTTTCTACTATAACCTTCTTCTTTTTGCTCAAAAAGCTCTTTTTCAATAGTGACATCATCAGCAATCATATCTCCGACAGTGGTATTTTCATCATCGCCTATTAGTGTGTCAATTGAAATCGACATACTGTCTGCTTTTCTTTTTTCTCGGTTCCGTCTTGTCATTTCTGACTTGATCCTATTTAAAAGACAGGAATATAAAAATACATCAAATGCCTGCGAATTATCATATCTTCTCATTACATCTACAAACACCTCGTTTGCAAGTGAATAAAAATCATCTAAATCCTTATTTGATAATCCTCCAAATTTTAATAATATTTTATCCACCATTCTATGAAGTTTTTGAGCATTGTTTTCGTAATATGTATTTAAGATCTGTTCCATGTTGATACACTCCTTTCATCATTATGTATTATTTCTTTCTGTATCTTTAAAAATTCTTCTTTTTCTCTATTTTCTATATTGTATTTCTTTTTTGCCACCCATAATAGAGATTAACGTTTACAAAAATAATGATAGAACATATGTTCGATTTTGTCACGAAGATTTCTTTTCTTTCAATATTACATATACTTTTTAAAAAAATTTTTTATTAACAAATCACATTAGTTTGTGGGATCACTTCATTTCTTCACATCTATATAAATAATATTGCTTTTTCAGTACATTAAATAGGACAAGTCTATTATGAAGTTTCCAAAAATCAAAATCATTATTAAGGGTCATACAAAAATAGAAATCATAAACATAGCAAATCAAATAGTAAGAGAAACTGGTCAAAAAGTATCAACAGATTTAAAAGGAAAGGAGAATTTATAAAACCAATGGCAAAAATATTTCATCACGAAAATACTTATCAAACAGATCCGTCTATTTGGACAGGAATTATTGAAATTGAAGATTTTAACACAAATTATCCAAATCAAAAAAGAATGGATAATCAGGTAGCAGGTATGAAAGAATCAATCCAAAGAAAGGAACGTGAAAAATATAAACACATGACTTTAGAAGAACTGAAAGAAATGAAAATAATATCAAATACAAATGGCAGACCACTCTCCTCTCTCACCGATGAAAAATGGCAAAAGGAATTTAACATAAGAAAACTTTTCATTACGCAATATGCAAAAAATATAAAGAAATTAAAAGGAAACGGCTTTGGGAAATATGGCAAACGTAAGGGAGAAGCACAAGGTACATATTATGGTCGGACGAATTGGCAGGAATATTGCCGCTTTATCAATGACGTATTAAAAAATATCCGTAGTGGGCAAATCGACTATTGTTATTATATTTATCAAATCGAAGAATTATTGAAATTCCATTTTGATAATTTAAGAACGAGATATTGTAATGGATATTGGGAGGTCTGGTTAGATTAGTCAATTGCATACGTTCACAAAAAAGAAAAATATCATATAGGAGGTGTTGCGTTATTTGTGAAATCTGTAGGCAAGATCCCTGTCATTCCAGATGTCCGAATTATAAACCGCCAAAAGCATCCCATTACTGCTCTTTCTGTGATGAAGGGATTTATGAGGGAGAAGAATATATGAAAAACAAAAACGGTGACTATCGGCATTTTGAATGTTTCTATGATATGAGAGATCTATTGGAATGGCTTGGAGAAGAAATAATGATTATGGAGATGGGAGGCTGATGATTTGCTAGATAAACAATATCATATGTATTCTGTAGATACCGGACATTTTTATAGCAGCCGCGAAAAATATTTGCATGATATGAACTACAAATATCGTAGAGAGCGTAATTATATCCAGAACAAATTACCTGAAATTGAGAAACGCTTAAAACAGTTTGGATATTCTGAAGATGATATCAGGAATCTAAAAAATAATAAACCTGAAGAGATTGATTTTATTCCATCTTCTCATGAAACGATTTCAGAATATTTACATTGGACAGGATTGATGAAGCACAAAAGAGAAAAAGCAAAAGAATCTAAAGAAAAACTACTTACCCTTTTATCTAATAAGATGAAGCAGAATGAATTATCAGATGGAAAAGACCATATTCGTACATTGAAAGAAGATGGTTTAAATGACACAAATATAATCTCTGTTTTCGATTCTGCCCTTAGTAGGACGATTGGAATCAAACAGGATGAATTGACGGATGCTTTGATCGTTGTGCAGATATATTATCTTGATGTATTTAAAGATATCTCATTTTATGGTTTTACATATAAAAACCAGAAATATATCTATTTTACGTCATCAGCGGGACAAATCCGAAAAAAGAAGGCTATTTTCATCAAGGAATCTGTATGGGAAAAAATTGAAAAGACCGTTATGTGCGGACTGACAATCGATAAAATCAATTTAAAGGGCGGTAATAACGTCAATAAGCATTTAGCTTATATGGCCTTGATGAATTCTGCTACTGATGAATGGAAGGAATTTGATATTGATAAGTCTATAGTAATTGATGATTTTGAAACAAATGTATATGGTACTTTTGACTTTGTAGATGAAACGGATTATTCGATTACAAGAAAGACTGATTATGTGCCAATCCCCCACACTGATGGGGCCGGTATGATATTGCCATCGGTCTCAACGAAAAACTTTATGTTTCGCGCTCCTTGGATTAAGGGATTGTTAGGAGTCTTTGATTTCAGAAAATTTATAGAAAGAAATGACTATTCTCCTATGATAAAAGATATTTATGGGAAAGAACATGACATTATGAAAGAGGACATACAGATCATCCTGACAAAATCCCAATTTAAAATGTACCAATTTTATAACTCTTGGGAGGAATACAAAGAATTTTTTAAAAGATATCATTGTAGTGCCGGTAAATGTAATGTGGAAGAGGACCGGATCAAAAACGCAAAGCTCAATTACCAGATGCTTCAGACCCTTACCGATATTACAGATGAAGAAATTGATCTGCTGACGCAGAAATCATCTGAGCGTATCAGTAATATCTGTTCTTCCAAAGAAACGATGATGGAGATCCTTGGTATTACACCATATAACACTCACATGACTCCATTTCAAAAAGCTGTGAAACTTTATTCCGCATTATTAAACGATACCTATGCCAAAGATGTGATCAGGGAAGTGAAAAATAGCCTTTTAAAGAAATACCGTAGCGGGAAATTAGAAGTGAATGGAAAATATACATTTTTACTTCCGGATTACTATGCTGCATGTGAATACTGGTTTGGGCATATCGACAATCCAATGGGATTACTCGACGATAACGAAGTTTTTTGTTGGTTATTCAAACAATATGATAAACTTGACTGTTTACGAAGCCCTCATCTTTATAAAGAACATGCCATCAGATGTAATGTTGCGAATGATGTCTATGGCAATAAAGCAGAGCTGATAAGAGAATGGTTTACTACCGATGGAATCTATGCAAGTACCCATGATTTAATCAGTAAGGTTTTAATGTACGATGTTGACGGTGATAAAAGCCTTGTGGTTGCCGATAGAGATTTTGTAAGAATCACAGAACGCAATATGAAGGGTATTGTCCCCCTCTATTACAATATGAGAAAAGCGGATCCAACAGAATTAAATCATCAGACTATTTATGCCGGACTGAACGCTGCTTTTACCGGCGGTAATATTGGTTTTTATAGTAATGATATCTCAAAAATTTGGAATGATGAAGTGTTTATCACCGGTTCGGAAGCTGAAAAACAGGAAGCCATCGATTGTGTAAAAAGACTTTGCTGCCAGAATAATTTTGTGATCGATTTTGCAAAAACCTTATATAAACCAGAATTTCCAGACGAGATCAATAAAAAAATATCCAAGTATACGAATGCAAAACTTCCGGCTTTCTTTGAATATGCAAAAGATAAAGAAAAAACACAGGTCAAAAACCGCAATGGGAGCTTCGTAAATAAGATATACGACAGAATACCAAATAAACCAATTAATACTCGCGGTCTGAATTTAGAGATCATTAATTACCATAAAATGATGTCCGACTCCAATATCATCTGTATGAAAGAAGTATCTGACCTATATGACAAATTAAATAAGCAGTATCGTTACATGATTAATATGAAGGATGAAAGCACAGATAATCTACGATATATTGCTTGTAAAATTAGAGACGAATTTAATCAATTCGGCTTTTCAGAAGAAACGATTACAGATATGTTAGTGGAATATCTTTATGGCAGAAATAAGCGTTACAAGCAATTGTTATGGTTTTGCTACGGACAGCATGTTGTAACAAATTTAGAGAAGAATATCGAAGTGAAGAAAACCAAATATATACAGTGCATTGATTGTAACGAATGGATCGAGGTTGATAAAAAAGATCATCGAACACACAGATGTCCTTCCTGTCAGAAACAACATATCAAAATGTATGATCGGGAGAGAAAACATAAAAGCAAAAGTTCCGTTTAACAAAAGATCACATAATCATTCGTTATTTACGGATGAAAAATAACATCGGAAAGTATCATCATCCGTAAATAACGACAGAACTTTTGTGCGTATAAGGGAAAGAAGAAACATATCGCACATAAACCAAAATACGATTGGAGGCAAAGAAAGTATTTGAATATTACACAGGACGTCTTAATCAATCAAATAGCAGAGAAAGCAGATCTTAATCCGGCGACAGTCCGGCAGGTAATCAAATCGGCAGAAATGATTATTTTCGACCACTTATCTTCTATTAGTCCAATCGAGGAAGTTAATTTAAAACTGTTGAACGGTTTTAACATTAAAAGAAAATACATCCAAAAGAAAAAATATTCTAAAGGTATGTTTCAAAATTTAGATTGTCCTGAACATGTAAATGTTAAGGCATATTTGTCCAAGTATTATAATGACCAGATCAATCAGCAGTTATTTCATCAATAGTAATAATATTTATCATATTGATTTTCGTCTTACATATAACTATAAGTTAGTTGGCATGATGTTATATGAAAAACTTGTGGAACGTGCTATATACCCGTTAAGTTTGCCAAGCGAGACGGTACGACTCCACTTTTACTCCCGAAGTACATACATGGTTATCCCGAACCGAAGGCGTTTATACGGAGTAAAAATATTCTTTTCTATACAGATGACGGTACTGCTTTTCTGGCAGTATCGTCATTTGTTCTATTTTCATTTTTATTTGATCCGCAGCAAGCTGCTCTGACATGGAGGATTGATATGTATAAAATCTGTAAGGAATTATCGAAAACATTAGAGCAGGTAGAACAAATAGTCGATAGGCAATCAAAATATGAAACTACAAAAGAAGACGAAAAATACATGGATCATCTTGATTTTGCTGTTTCAAAATCAATTGTGCTGGACTTAGGGAGAAGCCGGTCATTACAAATTGCGCATCATATCCTAGCGCATTATATTGATGAGGAAGGCTGTTGACTTTAAAGATTCTTTTAGTGAAAGGAGACCATAACTTGTGAATAAAAATGACGAATTACAGATATATGGCGGCAGTGATTTTATTGTGAATGACAAAATTAAAATAATGCAGCCAACATTAGGAGAAATACGTGATTTTGGCGAACAACGTTATTTTTCTTTCATTAATAATTTTACTGCAACTCCTACGGATATGAAATATCAACTCAGTAAAATGGGGTTAGATTGGAATACAATTTCAGACTATGAACTTTTTCTTATGACGTATAAATTATTTGATCAGAAATCATCTTCTCTGATATTTGGCGATTTAGATTTCACAAAATTTGTTACTGTGACGGCAGATAATGAGGAAATCGTTCTATATGATACTGAGTCCGGAATCGTGATCGACCGTTCCATCTATGAAATATCTGCTAATTATATCAGAAAAGTGCATAATTTATCTTATCATGTGGAACGAGCCATGAATGAAACAACCAAAAATGTTTTGTTAGAAGAGGCAGAAGAAAATTTCAACATGAACAAAGATAAAGAATACAAATCTAATTTACTTCCATTAATTTCTACAATGACTAATATGGAAGGTTTTAAGTATAACTGGTCAACCGTATGGGATATGAAAATAAATGCTTTCATGGATTCTGTTTATCAACTGTTACATATCAAGAACGTTGATCTGCTGCTGCAAAGCGGTTATTCAGGATTCGGCGTTGACCTAAAGAAAATAAGCAACAAAAAATTAGATTATTTTTCAAGGCCCAGCGAAAGTTAGGTCTTTTTAAATAATAAAAAAACTATTTAGGAGGTAACAATTAATGAGTTTTTCATTAAACAATTTTTTGATCGATAGAGTGAGGCGTGGAACGATGTTTAGCGACACCACCGGAGAGGCTCTATGGTCTATCACACAGATTAAGGACGCGTCTTTGAATATGTCCAGTGAAACTTCCGATGCTGTTGACGCGATTGGCAACATCATCACGCAGTTTGACCGTTCCAAAAATGCGGAATTTTCTGCCACAAATGCGTTATGGGATCTTGGTTTGTCTGCCGCTCAGTTTGGTCATGAGAAACAGGTAGCATCCGAAACCAGTAAGATTCGTGTTCCTATGTTTGAGCAGTTGGTAGTTTCTGGTGGCAAGATTGTGCTTGCGCATGTTCCTGTCGGTACTACCGGCGCAGAAATCAAGTATATCTATGGACTGAACAGCGATAGTACCCTTGGTACAAAATATACTCTTGGCGCCTCTATTTCTAACACAGAATTTACTCTTGATGCTGCAACTAAGACAATTACTGTTCCTACAGGCGTAACCGGAAATATTGCAGTCTTCTACGATTACGACGCTGAAGAAGCAGTTATGCTTCAGAATAACGCTTCTGAGTTCCCTAAAGCAGGTAAATTCATGCTTGAAGTCATTGGTAAGGATACCTGCGATAAGACGGCTACCTATGTGGCTTATATCGTATTCCCTAACGCAAAACTGAAAACAGATATGGATCTGAGTTTTGCTACTGATTCCGGTCATCCGTTCTCTCTGCAGATGATGCAGGATTATTGTGATCTCGAGAAGAGATTATTTAACATTTATGTTGCAAAATAATCAGTAAAATATGGCGTAGCTGCTTACATATAAAAGTAAGCAGCTACAGATAGGAAAATATTGTGCCTTTGGCGCAAATTTGCAGATTATGGAAAGGCATGGTTATTAATATGGGTAATCAGGGAACTGCTACTTGCGTAGTATGCGGAAGAGAATATAAAGCCTGTTTATCTTGCAAAAACCAAATTAGGCTGAAACCTTGGAAAAGTATTACCGATACGATGGAATGTTATAAGATTTTCCTTGTCATTACACAATATAACAACGGATATACCTCAAAGGAAGAAGCAAGAAAACAGTTGGAAGCAATTCCATACAACGAAGAAATTTTATCAGAATCAATAAGAAATAAGATCAAAGAAATCATGTCTGCGCCCGTAGAGCAACCTAAAAAAACAGCAAACAAAAGCGCAGACAAAAAGAAATGTGAAGAGTAATTTTGAATCATCAACGAAATAATCTATTATGGGTATTCAACACTTCACATTTTCGTGTTTTGTTGAATACCCATTTTTTTACGATAAATGGAAGGGATGTGATGTTTCTTGTTTACGGTCAGCGACACAACCGGAAGAACATATGAACCGGAAGATTCGGTATATTTTAAAAATGCAAAACAAAGCGCCAGTTATGTCCTCTGGGGTGCAAAATTATTAGATGTATTCCCTACAAGCGACAAAATATTTGTCTTTGTGTTTTCAAAAGCAGACCATGATAAATATAAAAAGAAATGGAATAACTATGAGGAATAATGTATGGAAGTGTACTTAGATCATGCAGCAACAACAAAATTATCAGAATCAATGAAAGAATATTTAACCTCCGTATTAGACATATGCGGTAACCCGTCCTCCTTGCACTCACAGGGAGAACAAGCGAAAAAGCTGATTACAGAATCACGGCAATCCGTTGCAAATTTTATTAATGCAGATGTAAAAGATATTTATTTTACGCCGTCCGGATCAGCCAGCAATACTCTGGCAGTCCGAGGATATGATCAAAAACATGAATGTACCATTTTGTACTCTCCTATCGCGCATAAATCAATTTTAAAGTGTGTAACTAACTGTAAAAACTCTGTTCCTTTAAAAGTAGATATGAAAGGAAGTATTGATATTAATGATCTGAAAAAACAGCTGGATGAAATGCAGACGAAACCATTTATCGTGATTGACCATGCAAATTCAGAAATAGGTACGATTCAAGATATCAAAGAGATCATAGAACTTGTACATTTTTATGACGGAGTCGTATATCTTGACTGCACCGGCAGCATATCTACCATTCCTGTGGATGTAAAAATGCTGGACGTTGATATGGTAGGATTCTCTGCCCATAAACTGGGTGGGTTAAAAGGCTGCGGCGTTTTATATAAGAAGAAAAATATAGATCTTGAACCTTTAATTTACGGATCCCAGGAACAATCACTTGTAGGAGGGACAGAAAACACATTAGGAATCGCTTCCTTAGGCAAAGCTGTTAAAGATTATGACTACTCTTCTATCTCATCTTCCGGTAGAGATTATGTGTATCATTACATCGTAAAACATATTCCAGACTGTTATTTGGTGGGCGCACCTATAGAATCAGGGAAACGATTACCACACAATCTATATATGTGCTTCCAAGGCGTAGAAGGTGAAGCCTTGATGATTCTGTTGGATATGTATGGAATCCAAGTATCCACCGGTTCCGCCTGCAACAGCCAATCCATTTCTGCTTCTGCAACCTTATCCGCCATTGGTCTGGACGAAAAAGATATTTTTAGCTGTATAAGAATGACATTTAGCGGAGAAGAATCCAAAGAAAAATTAAACTATGTATGTACGACGCTAAAACAGTGCGTTGAAACACTTATAGCACATTAGCTGCTCACAAAGGAGGCTCACAGCATGAGTACAATGATGAAATATACAAACAGCTCATTAATTACATATACAAAAATCAGCCCGAATAAAACTTCGCCAAGGAATCACATCATTGATACCATCACAATTCATTGCATGGCCGGCAACTTATCTATAGAATCCTGTGGTAATATTTTTGCCAATCAGTCAAGAAAGGCGTCTTCTAATTATGGCATAGGAAGTGATGGCCGGATTGCTTTATATGTGGAAGAAAAGGATCGAAGCTGGGCGTCATCGAATGCGTCTAATGACCATCGGGCAGTTACCATTGAGGTTGCTAATGATGGCGGCGCGCCGGATTGGCATGTATCAGACAAGGCTATGGTATCACTTATTAATCTGGTTACTGATATTTGCAAACGAAACAATATTCAAAAACTTGTATGGAGTACAAACAAAAATAACAGAATAAAACATCTTAATGGATCTAATATGACTGTTCATAGAGACTTTGCCGCAAAAGCGTGTCCTGGAAATTACTTATATCAAAAGCATTCCTATATTGCAGAGCAAGTCAACAAAAAACTGAATCCACCATCGGAAATACATACGCCATCAGGTTTCAACAATTTTATATTTGAAGGTCTGGATTACTCTCCCGTTTTTGATCCAACCTTTTATGCCAATAAATATCCGGATTTAAAAAATGCTTTTGGAACAAATGCAACTGCTTTATTCCATCATTTTTGTACGAATGGAATGAAGGAAGGACGTATGGCAAGCGTTAATTTTAATGTAACTACCTATAAAAATAATTACATCGACTTACGAAACGCATTTCATGATAATCTTCCGTTATATTATAAACATTATATTACAAATGGATATAAAGAAAACAGGAAGTGCGTGTGATATTCACACATCCGATTTGAACACATAAATAGAGGAATTAGAAATGACAAATATGGAAAGCGAGGATGATTAAAATATGAATACTACTATGTTTTTAATTTTACTATCTTCTTTTTCGGTGATTACCGGACTTGTTACAGAAACGATTAAGAAGGTTGCCACAGATAAAGCCAACTTATCTTACAATATTGTTGCTATAGTAACTGCTCTCATTGTAGGCGGATGTGGAACCGCAATATATTATCAGCTCAATGGTATTTTGTTCACAGCAGACAATATTATTTATATCATTTTAATGGGATTAGCCAGCGGGATTACCTCCATGAATGGTTTCGATAAAGTGTCTCAGGCCTTATCCCAAATTTCAAATAAAAATAAGTAAGGTGAACTTATGGAATGGATACAATAAATGAATTATTTAACATCAACTTTTCATACATCTTTATATCCGTTTTTGTAATTCTTATTGGAATTAAGACAATCGTTTCTCTTATGGAATGGTTTATTGAAAAACTTGGACTTGAAACCAATGGAATGAGAAAAAGGAAAGAAGAACACAACTTACTGATCCAGACTTCCCAAAATCTTCAGTCACTGCAGGAAAAACACATAAAATATGAGGAACATTCTGATCGTCGAGACGATGAAATATCATCGGATATCAAAAAATTAACTCAAATGTTTTTGGATAAGGAAATTGATGATATGCGTTGGGAAATTAATAACTTCGCAACGCAGGTATCTGAAGGCAAGCCCTGTAATAAGGACAGTTTTAAACATTGCCTTCATGTGTATAGCAAATATGAACAGATTTTAGAAGAAAATGGACTTGAAAACGGTGAAGTCGAAATATCAATGGAACTCATCAATGAAGCCTATAAGCAAAAATTAAAAGAAGGCTTTTAACCATACATATTATTATGAAGAAGAATTGGAGGACAACGAATCAATGATTACACTTTTTAGAATGTTTCGATGCTGGCAGCTAAGGGCAAAATGGAGGCTTGCTCTCTGGAAGTTTATCGATCAACAGGCAATAGAACTGATCAACCATGAATCTAACAAAGACGAATCAGAAACGCAGGGCAGCTAAATAATGCGCCAAAAAATAATAGAAAGGACGGTTTGATATATGGCAGATAATAACATGAAAGTCCAAGCTACTGTTGAATTACCTAGTGCCAAAAAAGTAAACGAACAAATCCGTGCTTTAGAGAAAAGTATCAGTAAACTAAAAATAAGCGGAAAATTTGATGAAACCGCCTTAAAGAATCTAACGAAACAGTTAACTGCTTTAAAGACCACCGGATCAACCGACAGCTTCTCTTCTAGCGCACTAAAAAATTTAACTGAACTTGAAAAATCCCTGCAAAGCGAAGCCAAGCTAACCAGCGATACCAGTATCACGGCAATCGAAAAGCTCAAGAAAGCTTTTGAAAAATTTGACGGTCCAAAAAAAGTTAATAGCTTACTTAATACTTTATTGCAACAGATAAAAAAGATGCCAAAAGAAGTATATAAGATTGATACTGCTATGACCAGTCTCTATAAAGTAACTGATGAAACCAGCAGTAAATATCAGCAGTTCTTAGATTCTGCCAGCGATTCCGCTCAAAAACTTGGCAGATCTATCTCTAGCTTAGTGGAACAAACAGCAAATTGGGCAAAACTCGGATTTGACTTAGATACATCCGCTAAACTGGCTGAGATATCTTCTGTGTATGCTAATGTCGGCGAAATAGATGATGATACTGCCATCAGCAATCTTGTATCGGCAATGAAAGCTTTTAATATTGAAGCAGCTAATTCTATGGTCATTGTAGACTCCCTAAACAAGTTAGGAAACGAATTTGCAACGGACGCAAAATCTCTGGGGGAAGGGCTTAAAACCTCTGCATCCTCTATGGCAGCCGCAGGTAATGACGTCCATCAAACGCTTGCCATCTTAACTGGCGCAGGAGAAATCAACCAAAATGTTAGCGAGCTTTCCAACGGCCTGCAAGTAGTCAGTATGCGCCTTAGGGGCATGAAGGATGAGCTTCAAAGCATCGGAGAAGAATATGAAGGTATCGAATCTATCACTAAAATACAGGAACAGATTTCTAATCTGACCAATGGTTCTGTCAATATTTTAAAGGCTGATGGTTCCTTTAAATCTACTTATGACCAATTAAAAGAAATCTCTGAAATTTATTTTGACTTAAGCGATACCGGCAGGGCTGATCTTACTGAAATACTGTTTGGCAAGAACAGAGCCGATCAGGGTATCGCAATACTACAGGCATTTCAGTCCGGAGAAATTCAAAAAGCATATGAAGCATCTGTAAATTCTGCCGGCTCTGCTATGAAAGAACAGGAAAAATGGCTGGAGTCTTTAGCAGCAAAAACGCAACAATTTAATGCTGCGTTTCAATCCCTGTCTTCTACTGTTTTTGACAGTGATTTGCTGAAATGGTTTGTAGATTTAGGTACAAGCGGTGTACAAGCGCTTGATCAAATAATAAACAAATTGGGTTTATTACAAACTATTGGACTCAGCGCAGGATTATTCGCTGGGTTTAAAAACGTCGGCAGTCCTAAAATGTTTGGACTCAAAATTGTTTTGAATATACCGACAGTATGTTAGTTCTACTGGATACAGTAGTTTAGGACATACAATCTATGAAATACATAGATCTAAATGAACAGGCAATATGCTGGGAAAACGGTAAACCTCACACTACTCTCCTACTCTGGCGACAGAATAGGCTATAGTGACAATGTGTGAACTCCGTGGGTCAGCAGGGATAGGACTCTCGCAGTCAAGCCCTCACTGTAGCGACAACCCTGAGTAAAAGTTAGATGCAACGCTGCTTTTATAATATGCGCTCGATACTAGCCGCTGTTTGACGGTAAAATCATTCAAGGATTTCTCCTAGCCGTAGTGGAAGAAACGGAGAAAATAACAAAATAAAACTAATTAGATAGAGGGATGTGAAGCTTATAACTTAGAAATCCGAGTTGCAATGATTGCAATGATAATTCTTTGAATTTCTGCTAAGACTAAAAATCCCAAATACCGCTGTATGGACCGCTTTTGATGTATTAGTAATTTTCTTTACGTTAGTTGCATGACAATAAGGACATTCAATACCAAATTTGTTTCCTTTGTCTCTACCTTCTAACACTGCTTTTCCGTGTTCCATTTTTGCATCAAACTCAGCAGATTGTTTTGCTAAAATTTCTTCTCTATGGTCAAATAGATATTGATCGAATTCTTGAGAATTTTTCACAAGTTCTTCTCTAAGGAGTTTTTTTTGTTCATTTGAAATGAATGATGAATCTCCGTCAAGCCAATATTTTTCTGGTACAGGAAATAGTTTTGATTTGCAATAATCGCATGTGTCATCAATATAACCTATTTTATCCGTAACTCTAAGAATTACTCTTCCACATTTTTTACAGTAGTACAAGCCATTAATATATGTATAATCTCTTGCTTGCTGTTCATCTATTTTGTTTTCTTGGTATTGCGAAAC
>JAIDPF010000022.1 GCA_029062895.1 Lachnospiraceae bacterium | reverse complement strand
ATTAACATATGAATAAATGTTCATATGTTAATTAAAAATTTATGGAGGATCATGAAAATGAAAAAAAGTTATCAGATTGAAGTGGATTGTGCCAATTGTGCAAATAAGATGGAGGAAGCTGCAAAAAATACGGCAGGTGTTAAGAATGCGGTAGTCAATTTTATGGCGCTGAAGATGATCGTGGAGTTTGAGGATGGGCAGGAACCGGATACTGTCATGCAGGAAGTTTTGAAGAACTGCAAGAAGGTCGAAGATGACTGCGAAATTTATCTTTGATGAGCAATATGGCAGGAATATAGCAACAGGATAGAAAACCTGATATTCTGGAAAGTTTGAGCTGCCATAGGCGGCATGGAGGTTTGTTATGAATAAGAAGCAGAAAAAAGTTCTCATAAGAATCATTGTGTCTCTGGCTTTGATGATTGTTCTGCAGTTTGTACCATTTGATTTATTGCCATTGGAACAGTCTTATATCAATATAATACAGTTGATATGCTACATGGTTCCCTATCTGATCATCGGGTATGATATCTTGAAAAAGGCAGTAAAAGGGATTAGAAATAAACAGATATTCGATGAGAATTTTTTGATGGCTGTAGCAACGGTCGGTGCTATTCTTCTGGGAGAATATGAAGAAGGCGTAGCGGTTATGCTATTCTACCAGATCGGAGAGCTGTTCCAAAGTTACGCTGTGGGAAAGAGCCGCCGCAATATTAGTGAGCTGATGGATATCCGGCCGGATTATGCCAATATCGAGAGAGAGGGAAAGACGGAGAAGGTAGATCCCGATATAGTGGAGATCGGCTCTGTCATAGTAGTAAAGCCGGGAGAAAAAGTTCCCATTGATGGTATTGTTATTGAGGGAAACTCCACCCTGAATACAAGTGCACTGACTGGTGAAAGTATCCCCAGAGAGGTGGGTGTAGAAGATGAAGTCATCAGTGGATGCATTAATTTAGACGGAGTAATAAAGATGCGTACCACAAAGGAATTTGGTGAATCTACGGCTTCCAAGATTCTGGAATTGGTTGAAAATGCAAGTTCCCGGAAATCAAAGTCTGAGAATTTTATCAGTAAATTTGCGCGTGTTTATACGCCTGCAGTATGTTATGGCGCACTTGCGCTGGCGATCCTGCCGCCGTTAATCCGGATGCTGGCTATGGGATTAGAACCGGCATGGGGAATCTGGGTATACAGGGCTTTGACATTTCTGGTAATCAGCTGTCCCTGTGCATTGGTAATCAGTATTCCTCTTAGCTTTTTTGCGGGCATCGGCGGTGCGGGAAAACAGGGGATTCTGATCAAGGGCTCTAATTATCTGGAGACGCTTGCCGATACTAAATGTGTGGTATTTGATAAGACTGGTACGATGACGCTTGGAGTCTTTGAGGTCAGCGGTATCCATCACAGCGCGCTGGAAAATGAGGAATTGATTGAATATGCAGCTCTGGTGGAAAGCTATTCCACCCATCCAATCAGCAAAAGCCTGCAGAAAGCATACGGTAAGGAGATTGACCAGTCCCGGGTCAGCCAGATGGAAGAGATCAGTGGAGAAGGAATCACGGCATTGGTGGATGGGAAAAAAGTCGCTGCCGGCAACCATCGACTGATGAAGCGTCTTGGCATTGCGTATCAGGAGTGTCATAGCGCAGCCACGATCGTCCATATGGCAGTAGATGGAACGTATATGGGGCATATTGTGATCTCTGATGTTATAAAGCCGCATGCAAAAGAATCAATAGCCGCTTTAAAGAAAGCAGGTGTCCATAAAAATATTATGTTAACCGGCGACAGCAATAAGGTTGCCAAACAGGTTGCCGCGGAGCTGGAGATCGATGAAGTAAGAAGCGAATTGTTACCCGGCGACAAAGTTGCGGCAGTGGAAGATCTGCTTTCCCAGAAAGGAGCGAAAGAAACCCTTGCCTTTGTTGGAGATGGCATCAACGATGCACCTGTACTAGCCAGAGCGGATATTGGTATCGCTATGGGTGCGCTTGGCTCTGATGCGGCGATCGAAGCTGCGGATATCGTATTGATGGATGATGATCCGCTAAAGATCGCAAAGGCAATCAAAATCGCGAGAAAATGTATCCGGATCGTCTATGAAAATATTTATTTTGCCATCGGAATTAAGGTGATCTGTCTGGCCCTTGGGGCTCTGGGGATTGCTAATATGTGGCTGGCGATCTTTGCAGATGTTGGTGTGATGGTACTGGCGGTGATCAATGCCATACGGGCATTATTTGTGGCGAAATTATAAGTATAGCTGCAGTTATTACTATAGCTATAAAGGTGGGGTCCCTCCATGCGTCAGAGTATTGCAGCATGGAGGGTGCAGTCATTTATCATATTTTTATCGAGGAGAATATATCATGCACATTCACGAAGATATTGAAATATGTGAAAATAAGGAGATTCATACAGACCTGCTAAAACATGTCAGAGATACCCTGCCGGAAGAAAATCAGCTTTATGACCTTGCGGAGCTATTTAAGACATTTGGGGATTCTACACGGATTCGGATTTTATTTGTTTTATTTGAGGCGGAGGTATGTGTATGCGATATTGCGGAAGCTCTTCATATGACGCAGTCCGCCATTTCCCACCAGCTTCGGATCTTGAAGCAGAGCAAGCTGATCAAGAGCAGAAGGGATGGAAAATCCATCTTTTATTCTCTGGCGGATGAACATGTCAAGACGATCATTGCGCAGGGAATGGATCATATTCTGGAAGACAGGCAATAAATTTGGAAAGGATATTTTTTATGATACGAATCTATACATTTACGCATAAAAAATATGATCTGCCTCCGGATGACTTATATCAGCCGCTTCATGTGGGACGGAAGCTTCACGGGGATCTTGGTTATTCAGGAGATGATACCGGTGATAACATTTCTCATCTGAACCAATATTATAGTGAGCTGACAGGGATCTACTGGATCTGGAAGAACTGTAAGGATGTGGATTATGTCGGTACAAGCCATTACCGCAGATATCTTCTGGATGAGGAACGAAAACTTTTTACTGCGGAGAAATATCTTTCCGCTTTCAAAGAGTATGATATCATTACAACCAGACGGGTTGTGCTGAATAATTCATATCATTATGGTTTTGCGGCCAATCATAATATTGCTGCGCTGGATATGGTAGGGGAGGTATTGAAGGAGAAATATACCTTTTCAGAGGCATATCCTCCATATTATGAAACCTTTGTCCGGCTGGTGAATGGTCCGGAGACTTACTTTGGCAATCTGTTTGTGACCGACAAAAAGAAATTTGATGCTTACGCGGAGTGGCTTTTTGATATATTTTTTGAGGTGCAGAAGCGGATGGATCTGGATACCGATGAGGATGATTATCATAAACGGGTATTTGGATTTATCTCGGAGTTTCTTTTGCTTGTATGGGTACAAGCGAACCAATATAAAGCACTAGAATGCATGGTGGGTGTCTTTGGTGAAAAGGCGGAGACCCGGGAAATGAAGGAAAAACTTGCAGAATTTCTAAAAAAACAGGATATTGACGGTGCCAAAGCTTATTTTATGGAGAGTTGGAAATCAAGACCGGATATCATGATGGAGGCATCCGATCTGACTGGGGAACTGCGGCTGATTATGCAGATCATCACGACGGCGGATCATGAAAAACGAAACGGACTGCGTACAGTATTGGAACGAGGTCTGGAATTGCCGGAATTGATCCATATCTTCAGGAACCTTAACAGCCGGATCAGTCACTGGAAAACCATACATACGATCGATACACAAGATGAAATGCTTCAGGAAATCCATCAGCACAACGCAGAATATGCTGATCTGTATCGGCAGGGAATCTCTGAAATTGCGGTGTTGATTGCAGTGAAACTTCTGATTCAAGGATAATTCCGTGGATGGTGTGATAATAATTGCGCTCTACAACTATTCGCAAAAGGAAAGTTTTGCGAATAGTTGTATGCGGTTAGCAACCTATTTAATTACAATTGTAAAACATCATTAAAACATGTTTACATGTTTAAGAGTTTCTCAATACTGTAAGAATCTGTTCAAAATATTCCGGCAGCGGACTGTCAAACATAACTGTTTTTTTTGTTGACGGATGGATAAATCCAAGGGTTTTGGCATGAAGCGCCTGACCATCCGTTTTAAAACGATTAGATTTTCTGCCATATAATTCATCGCCAAGTAAAGGATGCCCCAGACTTGCCATATGGACGCGGATCTGATGTGTGCGGCCGGTTTCCAGATTACATTGGATATAGGTATATTGCGAAAAACGTTCCAGTACTTGATAATGTGTTATGGCCGGTTTTCCATTTTTTTGATTAATACTCATTTTTTTGCGCTCACCTGGATGCCTGCCGATGGGCTGATCGATTGTGCCGGTATTTTCTTTGAGTACACCGGTTACGATTGCGTGATAAGTTCTTTGGATGCTGTGTTCTTTCAGCTGCATGGCGATATCATTATGGCAGACGTCGTTTTTGCAGATTACAAGCAGACCTGTAGTATCCTTATCAATCCGATGAACGATACCGGGACGCATAACGCCATTGATTCCTGATAAATGGTCCCCACAATGATACATGACGGCATTGACTAATGTATTGTCAAAATGCCCTGCTGCAGGATGCACAACCATATTTTTCGGCTTATTTATGACGATCAGATCGTCATCTTCATAAATAATATCAAGAGGAATCGCCTGAGGCTGGATTTCCGGCAGGACAGGCTGCGGCACGATAATAGACACTTCGTCTTCCATATGAAGTAAAGAGGACGCTTTCACCGTTTTCTCATTCACGGTGACCGCTCCCTCTTTAATGAGCTTTTGAATATAATTTCTGGAACATTCTGCAAGAAGGCTGCTCAGATATTTATCCAGCCGTTCATTTTCCTGCTCTGCTTCCACGGTAAAACGATACTCTGACATGTACCATTTCCTTTCTTAATATTCATTTGATCTCGATCAGATAGATTTTGGATTTATATATTTGATTATAAAAATATTACTTATTTTCGGTATCCTTCTCCTGCACTTTCTTTTTGCGAAGGAAATCAAAATCTTCCTCTTTAAAAAAGAATAAAATCAAGATTGCAAGCCATAATGTAGTCACTGTAATAAAAATATCCGCCACATTAAACACTGGGAAATCAATGATTTTAAAATAAATAAAATCAACAACATATCCGTTCAAACCACGATCTATGGTATTTCCCATAGCTCCGGCAAGGATAAAACTAAGAGCAATATGAAGTTTACGGTATTTCTTTTCCGAAGGCAGTTTTAGAAGCAGCCATACAATCAGAAAAAATACAACAATAGAAATAATGATAAAATAGATCCGTTTCCCCTGCAGCATACCGAACGCAGCGCCGCGGTTTTCCACATAATCCAGTTCTAATATATCTGTAATGATTGGAACTGCGGGCTTATCTTTTAGAAGCTGTGTCATGAACTTTTTTGTCCACTGATCCAAAGCGATGCCTGCAATCACAATGATCATGTCCAGAGCTAACAGTATTTGATTTATATGCTTATTCGTTTTCATCAAAACAAATCTCCTGCAATGCCGCCAGCATTTCTTCTGCCGTTACACTTGTATCGATTACGGCCTTTCCGACCTTTTTCAACAGGATAAATTTAATCCCTCCGCCGTCTGATTTCTTATCTGATTTGGTAAGTTCCACAATCTTTTCCGGTTCAATCTCCGTCATGCTGATGGGCAGACCAAACGGCACAAACATATCGCGGATCTCATAATATTCTTCCATGGACAGTTTTTCTTTTTTCCATGATATATATGCAGCGCAAATACTGCCAAGAGCCACACACTCCCCGTGGAGGAGTTTAAAATCCATATATTTTTCGATGGCATGTCCAAGCGTATGTCCGAAATTTAAGATGGCACGCTCTCCACTTTCATAGGGGTCACGCTCCACAACCCGCTGTTTACACTGGCAACAGGTCTCGATCATCTCTTCCAGAGTTGCAGGATCACGATCCTGAATCTCATAGATCTTTCCTAGAAGCCATTCATAAAATGATGCGTCCATGATCAGTCCATACTTCAGTACCTCTGCCATACCGGAATAAAATTGTCTTGCGTCCAGCGTGGATAATGTTGCCGTATTGATATATACCAGTTTGGGCATATAAAAGGCGCCGACCATGTTCTTGTATTGGTCAAAATCAACTCCTGTTTTGCCTCCAATGCTGCTGTCAACCTGAGCCAATAGACTGGTGGGAATCTGAATAACAGCGATCCCACGCATATAGATAGATGCTGTAAATCCCGCCAGATCGCCAACCACACCGCCGCCCAGCGCAATGATACAGTCTTTACGGTCAAACCGATGCTCTATCAGTTCTTTTAATACAGCTTGTACAGTAACTAAATTTTTGCTGTCTTCCCCAGCCGAAAACGATGTTGAGTAAACTTCTTTATATACTTTTGCAGCCTTTTCCATGACGGTGTCAAGATAGATCGGTCCTACATTGGTATCCGTTACGATCATGCACCGCCTGTCACGATACGGCTCCAATTGTTCGGCAAGCGTCTCAAAATCATTTTCTATAATAATGTCATAAATCGGCTTTTTGTTCATGGTAACTGACAGTTTCGCTGACATGGTATGTTCTCCTGTAATCTATTTGCTTTTCTCTAATCTTATCAATCAATCGAATGGATGTCAATCTCATTAATATATGCGACATAAAAACAGCGGCACAACTACACTATGCCGCTGCCCTAATACAATTCCTATGTACCGAATCAATCTCCAGTGGATCCGATTAAATCCTGAAATGCACCTGATATCTCTACGCCATCCGGAACAATGATAAATATACTATTGGAAATCTTCTGCATGATACCGTTCATTGCATAGGTTGAACCCATTGCAAAATCAAGAATCCTTCTTGCTGTCTCCACATCAATATTTTCAAGATTTAAGATTACCGTTCTACCTTCCAGAAGGGTATCTGTAATCGTCTTGGCATCTTCCATTGATTCCGGTTTGATACCAAATACATCGCCGCTTCCTGCCGCGCTGTTCTTTTTACCTCTGATCGGCATTGGTGTTACTTTCTGAATTTTCTTTTTAGGCGGTTCTTCTTCCGTATATTCTCTTGAAGACTGTTTATAGGAAGGCACTCTTACAAGGTTATCATCAATATATTCTTCATCATCATAGTACTCATCATCAGGTTCTCTCATCTTAAATGCATTTATGAAATCTCCAATTGCGCTCATCTGTTGATCCTCCATTTCAATTAATCATATGGTAATGATTACCATAATTATATTATGTAACTTAATTGAAATTATGTCAACTGTTTTTTTTAAAATTTTATTAAAAATATTAAAATATTAATAAGTTTATGAAATTTCATCTACTCAAATATAAAATCGTCGGGGGATACCACCGAAGCATCCAGCACTATATAATCATATTCGTTGATTCCGCTTGGAGTATTCTTCTGTATGATGGCATATTCATCATTTTGGTACAGGATTACGATTTGACGAAATTCCGCATACCCTTGATTGATGCAATAGACTCCAACCAGTTCTCCTACCTGGCTGACAGCATTTTCACTCATGGTATTTTCCATGAGAAGATAATCTCCGATCCTTAACTGGTTAGCATCCACATAGATCCCTTCTTCATTTTCGGCATAGACAGATACGGAAACTACTTCCGAGGACTGCTGGCCATCCTCCAGAAATGTCTTTCTCAGAAATGTTGAGTTGTTGGCATCGATCCTGTCGATACGGTAGGCTTCCGGAACCACGTTAAACTGACGGTGATCAATTGCGGAGATCGGTATTTTCAATCCCTGTTCATTGTGGGTTATCAGTTCAATATCAATAAAGCGTTCGTTACAGAATGCCACAACAGAATTATTTAGGGATAGATAGGCATAAAATGCATCTCCAAGCTGCTGTACTCTGATCCCTGCCCAAACTGTCTCCTGCGTTGATAAAAACTTGATTTCCACATAGTTCTCGCCCATAAGCTCTAAAGCGCGTCTCTCTTCCAGTGGAATCACCAACGTCCAATCTTCGGAAGTGATCATCTTGAAGACATCCTGCCCCTGTTCTACCAACGTGTTATTGATCATCTGATGTTTTTCATACTGTGTTGTATCAAACATTTCCGACGTGATTCCATTTTCGGAAACATTTTCATATCCATCCGTATGATAAACAACATATCCCGCCTGAGGGGCACGATTTAACTTCACCAGATCAAGATTGATATTGGCACGGTCTCCATCCAGTTCCTTTAAAATATTCATATTTGCCAACTTCAGGATAGACCCATCCATAGCATATAAAAAATCATATACCTCTGAAAAATCAGATTTATCAAAAGTGGAATTAAAATTGATGATATCTGTTCTGAGATTAGAAAGATCCTGATCAGATAAAGAGTTTTCTCCAAGACTATCCTGATTCAACAGTTCATCCAATGCGCCGCCCTCGTCAATAATATATAAAAGGTCGCCGGATGCAATATGCTCGCCTTCTCTGGCCAGATAATTAATAAATCCTGTATCGGTACATTGAAATATCTTCTCCTCCCGAATGGCGATTCCCGTATAGACGCTGGAAATCGCCAGTGAACCTTCCCTCACTTGATAAGAAGAGATATCATTTCTGTTGATCAGTTTAAAAAACTGGCTAATGATATAAACAGTAATAATCAGAACAATAAATAATGCAATTGGTCTGTTATTTATTTTTTGTTGCTTTCTTTGATTGTTCATTTTATTAGAATCTATAACTTTTTATTTGGAGCATTAAAGTGACACAATAACATCAGTACGATATTTTTCCGGCAGTTCGCTTTCATCCATTGCGATACTCATGTACAGCGTAACATTCATACGATTGCTTAAAGAAGCAAATTTATCAAGGGTTTCCGGAAGTTCGTCTTTCTTTACGGAAGCGATCCGTAAGAAATTATCAAAATAAAGCTGTTCCAAATCATGGTCTGTTGAAAGGATACCGCATACGAATCCGTAAAATTCATCCGTCGTCGCAAAGTCAAACTCGGATACATCTACAAGTCTGATTTTATTATTCAGCTCATACATATGTTTCGTATTCTTATCGAGATAAACAATCGTACCATTTACCTGAGTGATTTCCTGATTTGCTTTTTCCAAAAGCTTTGTTGTCTTTCCTTTTCCTTCATTTCCGACGATCAATTGAATCATGCTTCCATCCTCCGAATTTTATGTATTGGTATGTTAAAAACAAAATTTATCATAAATTATTATACAGTATTCTCACGGATAGTACAACTCATTTTTACAAGAGATATATAAAGTTTTCCTCGCCACACAAAACCAAAATCATCTCAGAATAACATCCTCGCACAGCTGTTTCATCAGGTGATACAGCTGTTCTTCATTTCCGGCACCCATGACGACACAGATATAAGGATTCTTTGCGGCATCCGCAGCATACACAATAATACATTTCCCGGCAGCCATGGTGCTTCCCGTCTTTCCGCCGATGATTGATATTCCGGCTGGCGAATCATAGATTTCAGACAAAAACTTATTGGTGGTTGTGATATCCCTGCGGCTTGACGTACCGTCAGCCAAAGTATATTCCACAGTATAAGAGGTGGTATTAATGATCTGCTGAAAAATATCATACTTTACCGCTGCGTTAAAGATCAGATAGAGATCATATGCTGTCGTGTAATGTTCTTCATGGGACAATCCGTGGGGATTCACAAAATGCGTATTGGTTGCGCCTAGCTGAAGTGCCCGCGTATTCATCATTTCCACAAATGCTTCTTCGGACCCCGCCACATGCTGAGCCAGTGCCAATGCCGCGTCATTAGCGGAATAAACCAGCATCGTATAAAGGAGATTCTGCACAGTAATCCGGTCTCCGGCCTTGAGGTTAAAGAGCTGTACCCCATCTTCATAAATGGTCACGTCACCGACCAGCACAACGTCTTCCATATTGCAGTTTTCCATAACGAGTAATGCTGTCATAATTTTTGTCAAAGATGCAGGATTAAGACGATCATTTGCCTGATAGGAATACAGCACCTCCTGCTGATTGATATCATAGATGCAAGCCGCATTCAACCCATCTACAACAGCTGTACTGCTGTCTGTAATATCGTTTGCCGTCGCGCAAAGATCAGATGCAAACAAGGCAATCTGCGTTTGGGTTTCATTTGCCTCTATGGAAAAACTGTCATTGGCCTGCAATGTTCCATAAGGAAGCGGAATCTCTTCGGAAGCACAGGCAGACAGCGATGAAAGTGTCAGCAGAGCCAAAAATAATGCAATTAATTTATTGATATATTTATTTATATTCACGCCACTCAAATTCTCCTCTTTCCAGAGATTTTATCAACAACTCCGCAGATGCAAGATTGGTCGCCAGCGGAATATTATGCATATCGCATAACCTGACAAGATTGTTCACATCCAGTTCGTGGGACTTTGGCGTCAACGGATCACGCAGAAATATGACCAGATCAATCTGGTTATGTTCGATCTGCACGCCGATCTGCTGTTCTCCGCCCAGATGCCCGGCAAGATATTTATGGATCGTAAGATTTGTTACTTCTTCTATCAGACGTCCTGTAGTGCCGGTCGCATATAACATATGCTTGCTTAAGATACCCCGGTAAGCAATGCAAAAGTTCTGCATCAGTTTTTTCTTTGCATCATGCGCAATTAACGCAATATTCATGCTGATATCCCCCTGTCTTTCCCTGCTCCGTGTTCTTTATAGAGTATCATGTATATGACAGATCAAAGACTGATCAAATCATCCTCTTTTCCACTGCTTGTCCGTCTGCGATTTCCACGTTGCAACTCGATATTTAAGACAAATCCCATTCCCATATACAAACTGACCAGTGAAGTCAATCCATAGCTGACAAATGGCAGTGGTATTCCGGTATTGGGAAGGATCCCGGTTGTAACCGAAATATTGATAAAGCTTTGAAAACATACGATCGAACCCACTCCGCTACAGATCATTGCACCCGCAATATCATCCGCTCGCATAGCGGCCAAATAGCATCTTGCGGAGATCGCCATCAAAAGCAATATGACAGCGCAGCTCCCGACAAAGCCCATCTCCTCTCCGATGATGGCAAAGATAAAATCCGTCTGGGGTTCGGAAATATAATTTCCGTTCTTCACGGATCCCACTTCGTTATTATTCAGACCCTTCCCCCACAGCTGTCCCGATCCTATGGCAGTAATCGAGTTTTGCTGTTGATATGCGGTGGTCAGGGAATATTTTTCAGGATTTAACCATGCATAAATACGTTCCTGCTGATAATCCTCAATCAATGTCTGATCCGGCTGCAGTACAATAAACAGAAAGATAACTCCCACTGGTATCGCTACAGCAAGCAGACCTAAAATGATCTTATAGCTTAATCCCCCTACATAAAGTATAATACAGAAAATCACTGCCACCATAATGCTGGTCGACATATCGGGCTGCTTGTAAATCAATGCCAGCGGGGGGATCAGCAAAAGAACCATTTTTGCCAATGTGCTGAAAGTATTCAGATTATCCCTATGTTTTATTATAAACTGTGCATAAAAAAGTATCAATAGTATTTTTGCAGTTTCTGACGGTTGAAATCTAATTCCCGCAATTTCCAGCCATCGCTGGGCGTTGTTAGACGACTGGCCAATCAACTGGACCAGAAGCAGTAAACCAAGATTCCCTCCATAGATCAACCATTGCAGCTTCAGAATCAGATGATAATCTACACAGGCGATCGCCGCCATCAGAAATATGCCAAGGATGGCGCCGCCGATCTGTCTGGTCTGCACGGATTCCTTGGCACTTCCGATCGCAAGGATGCCTATCGTTGTCACTGCAAACAACAAGATAAGAAGTATAAAATCAAAATTTTTAAGATGGTACTTTTGTGGCATTTTAATAATACTATCCTTTAATCAATATTATTTCGACCGTAACTCCAGAATAGGAATATTTGCCCGGATCGAAGGGATCCTGTTGCCTCGTTCCTGATTCTTTGTTTGTGTGATCTGTATTTCGGTGCTTTCAACATCGATGCGCATATATTTTGACAGCACACCGATAATATCCTTTTTGATCATTTCGATCATTTCAGGAGAACATTCTGTTCTGTCAGAAATCAACAGTATTTTGAGTCTGTCTTTCGCTACGTGGCTTGATGAATGTCTTTTGAAAAGAGATAAAAATCTATTCATAGTCTGCTCTCCTTTCTGCTATACACGATGGAAGATACCACTGAATTTGGCCCATAAAGTAATGCTCTTGTCAAATTCCATCAGCGGTATATCTTCTCCGTTGACACGCTTTGAAATATTCAAATATGCTTTACCTGCCTGCGTTGCACTGCCGACAAGCGGTTCCCCTTGATTGGTGGAGATCACGACATTCTCATCATCCGGAACAGCCCCGATCAGTGGGATTGCCAGAATATCGATGACATCATCGATCGTCATCATTTCGCCACGTCTGATCATATCATGCCTGAGACGATTGATTACGAGCTCAATCTTTTCAAATTCATTGGCCTCTAACAGTCCGATGATACGGTCTGCATCCCGGATGGCCGAAACCTCCGGCGTCGTAACAACCAACGCCCGGTCTGCCCCCGCGATGGCATTTTTAAATCCCTGTTCAATGCCTGCTGGACAATCTAAAAGGATATAATCAAACTGCTCCTTCAGTTCCTGGATCAGCTTTTTCATCTGTTCCGGCGATACCGCGCTTTTATCCTTAGTCTGTGCCGAAGGCAGAAGATAAAGCGATGGATAACGTTTATCTTTGATCAGCGCCTGTTTGATGCGGCAATTTCCTTCGATCACATCGACCAGATTATAGACGATGCGGTTCTCCAGTCCCATAACAACATCAAGATTCCTAAGTCCAATATCCGTGTCAATGAGGACAACGCTTTTTCCCAAGGACGCTAGTCCTGTTCCTACATTTGCGGTGGTAGTTGTCTTACCGACTCCGCCTTTCCCTGATGTAATGACAATTACTTCACTCATTTGGTTTCCCTCCAAAATTAATAATTGTCCCCTAAAACATGATTACATCGGTAATCTGATTACATCAGTAATCTGCTTACAGCCAATGGATTATTCTGTAATCCGTTTTAGTAATTCTTTGGTGTAAGGCTCTATATTAATTTTATCATTAGATGCATAAGCAATCTGGGGCAATAATTTTGGTTTGATCCCCCAGCGGGGCTTTTTTGCAGGTTGATAGCAAAGACGGCCAATCCTGAGTTCCTCAGGTGCCATCTCCATAGCAAGGATCATCTGCTTAGAAGCTTCATTATGTATCTCATTCTTTTTCTCCTCCGGCTGCGGCTGTATTTTAGGATTCTCTGAAGCCCTGACCCCGGCATAAGCCTCTCCATACAAACCACCGAAGATAAAGATACTTTTTTCAGATATGATCGTACATCCCGGATGAACATCGCCTATGACGATCACATCTTTTTCGGAATCTATAAAGTCCTGATTGATTACGGAATTTCTGATCAAACAGATATCATTTTTCTTATATTCTTCAGCTATAACACGGATACAATGTTGGAAGGAATCAGCTGCTTTGGAATGATCCACAAGACAGATGATATTAATATCCGTACATTCTGTGATAATATCGCAGAAATGATCCTGCTCTTCTTCCGTCAATTCTTTCCCTTCAAAGGACAGCGCCATCTTCGCGTTTCCAAAAAATTTCCGCCCGTCGATCAGCTTTTGACGCAGCGCCGTTTCCAGATCTTCCATGCTACACTCCGCATCCATTATGATTCGAAGACCGCTGTTAGAACTTTTTATTTTGATCAGGTTATTCATAATCGTCCTTTCTGCCGTCAATCAGTTGTCGTGCTGCCTCCGACTGCCTCCGATGCCTCGCCGTTGATTAGTTCTGTATGATCCATCAGATCAAAATAATAAGTAAATACATCTTTTCCCAGTTGTGCCGCATAATCGGAGGAATATCCATGGGCAATACGTACCGCAATGGCGATCTCCGGCGAGTCATATGGGGCGTAGCCAACGAACAATGCATGGTTAGGTTTATTTTCCGCCTCCTGTGCTGTCCCTGTTTTACCGGCACAGATAACGCCAAAATCATTAAAATATGACTTACGCTCGATCACCCTGCGCATGCCGGTATGGATCGCGTTCCACAGGTTACTGCTCAGGCTCACATAATTGCGGACATTTGGTGTATAACCGCGCAGTACTTCTCCTCGTGAATTCTGTACGGATTTGATCAGGCTCAACTGATATACCGTACCACTGTTGGCAATCGTCGTTACATATCTCGCGAGTCCGACTGTCGTATAGTTATGGTTGCCTTGGCCGATCGCCGACGGTACGGGATATTGCGTCGATACCTGTGGCTCGGATTCGGCAATTTCCACCCCGGACTTTTCGCTAAATCCAAACATATCCGCATACCGATAGATCCGTTCCATACCGACGCTGTCATTATAGCCTGTTCCGCTGTTTGCAAGGCGATAACCAACCTCATAGAAAAAGATATTACAGGAATTTTCAATCGCACCTGTCACAGCAAGCGACCCATGTATTCCGGTACATCTTGGCGGGGTGGTTCCGGCCAGCTTGTCCTCAAACACACCCTGACAAGTAATCGTTTCTCCAAGCGTAATCACACCCTCTTCCACCCCTGCTACAGCAGAGAGCATCTTAAAGGTGGATCCCGGTGCGGTACGCTGCTGTGTGGCATAATTCCAAAGCGGTCTCGACATATCATTGTTCAGCGCTGCTAAATAAGCGGAATCCGCGTTATTGGCAAGCCGATTATTGTCATAACCAGGATAGGACACCAGAGCAAGCACTTCTCCGGTATTTGGATTTGTGACAACACAGGAACCCGAACATGGCTCCAGTCCGAGTTGTGCCGGCGTAATATCCAGATTGGAAATCAAGGATACCATAAAGCTATAAGACGATATCTGTCCCGATGTAAGCCGGTTGATCCTTGACTGGTCGATCTGAATGATATCCTGTTCCCAAAGCAGCAGACAAACTTGTTTTCCGTTAATGTTGTCATTCAGAAGCATATAACGGTACAGCCTTTTGGAAAAATCATTATTATTAGCAAGATGTTCTATAATATAATCTATCATCGCTGCATAGATCTCCGAAGAGTCGGAATACTGGCTCTCCAAATGCAGCTTGCTGATATCGATCCAATTTTTGGAAATGGCATAGGTTAGGAATTCCCGGATACTGATGGACTCCTCCGTTTTCCATCTTTGATAGACCGCATCTGTCTGATCGACTGCTTCCATATTCAGCACGCCATAATCATTGGAAGAAAGCATGGAGATGATAAAACTTTCATAGACCTGATATTCTTTGCTCAGATCCCGATAAGCGGTATCGCTTTCCATCATCTGCCTTCTAAGCTCAGCAAATACACTTTCCTGCTTGTTTAAAAATGCCTGATAAACGGCTTTTTCCGTTTCGCCCGCATATTCTTTAGAAAGATGGTTGATATCTATAACATTATTATTAAACAGTGCATAGTAAACATCATAAATCGGGATCTGTACATTACGTCCGGTCTGTTCCACTTCTTTTTCATTCACGATACGGCTCACCAGAATCCCGGCGATCTTCTGCTCTACTAAATTATAGATTGCAATCTGAAGTTCACTGTCTATCGTCAGATAGATATCGTTGCCGGCAATTGGCGGTATGGCATTCTGCACCTCTATGATCCTGCCAAATTTATCCACATAGACGGTTTCGGAACCTTTTGTCCCCTGCAGTTCATTTTCCATGGAATATTCTATTCCCGTCTTCCCGACAATGTCGGTAAGAGAATAATTAGGATTTTCTAAAGACAGTGAATCATATTCTTCCTGTGAGATTCTTCCGGTATAGCCGATGATCGGCGCAAAATAAATGCTGTTATTGTACCGGCGGATTGTCTCCTCTTCAATGGCAACGCCCTGCAAAATATCACTGTTTTCCATAATGACGGCAACAGTCTTTTCGCTGACATCTCTTGCTACCTCGGTGGAAATATATTTTTGAAAGGCATTTAAACTCAGATTATATCTGATATTGATGATCTTTAAAATCTCTTCATTGGTATAGCCCATGCCCATGACAAACGCAGTCTGTTTGCCTTCTTCGTCGGTAAAATAACCTCCGATTCCAAATTTTTTTTCCCCGGCAAGATAAGTAATGACATCATCCGGCGTTGCTGTCCTTTCCGGATAAGTAAGATCCTGTATTGTCTTTCTGCCGTAAACATCCGCCAAAAAACGAAGCAGTGTATTCCCCTCCACCGCGTATCGGAAATTACCGTTCTCATCCAGATAAATTTTAAAATCACTGATGATCTCGTCCCCGCTGTCCTCGATCATATGTATCATATTGTAAATGATCGTATTTAACGTGGCGTTTTTTCCGGTTCCCGATTCGATGGTATCTGTGATCGTCACACTGTATGCCAATTCATTATAAGCCAGCAGAACGCCGTTACAATCGTAAATATTACCTCTTGTACTGGGAATATCCACTGTTTTTTCGATACTGAGCGTAAAGTTGCTCATATATTGATCGCCATTCACGATCTGAAGCTGAAAGATCCTGTTGACCAATATTGCGGTAATGATAATAAGCGACAAAAATAACAATGAAAATCTTGACAATATGAAGTTAATGATCTTTTCTTTCAAATCATAAAACATCCGAATCGTCTCTCCTAAATTCCGCTAAAACAAACTTATATTCCAGAACCACCAACAAAGGATATACCACCACCGAGATTCCAAGTGTGTAAATCAGTTCCGGGAGAATGGTGTGCAGAATATAACCGCCAAAATCAAAATTCCCGTTTAACAGATTAAAAAACACGTAATCCACTAACAATACCATCAAATTACTTCCGGTGATCACCGCCAGCGGAAGTTTAAAATCATCATGTATGTAGTAGGTATTCAGTTTACCATCGAAGTAACCAATCAGCATATAAACCAGTGCGTAGAACCCCAGAACATCCATAAAAAAAATGTCCAGTAACAGTCCGCTGAAAAATCCCAGAAAAATACCGCTGTATTCACCCCGCAGCAATCCGTATGTACCGGTCAGCAGGATCAACAGATTAGGTACGATCCTGCCATAAGACAACTGGCGGAATACACTGGTCTGCAATAAAAACATAATCAATAAAAGCATTATGGCCGTAACTATTTTCTTCATAGTCAAGCTCCATTCTATTCGAACTCCGGTTTCATCTGGATGATGACCAGCACTTCCGATAAATGTTCAAAATCGACAACCGGTGTGATATAACCCGATTTTGTAAGATTATTGGAATCCGTTTCCACAGAAGCCACATATCCAAGCAGGATCCCCGGCAGATATTTATCGCTGATATTTGATGTCACCACTTTATCTCCGATTCCCACCTGATTGTCCTCATCGATCAGTTGGGAATATCTGATAAAACCATTTTCGATTAGTCTTAGATCTCCGGAAACGATCAGGTTGTCCTGCGTATGCAGTACGGAGGCGCTGATGTTGGAATTGTTATTAATTACAGTCGTTACTCTTGCCCAGTTTTTTCCTGTTTCCACGATTCTGCCCACTAATCC
Organism: Lachnospiraceae bacterium; assembly: GCA_029062895.1. Lineage (GTDB taxonomy): Bacteria > Bacillota > Clostridia > Lachnospirales > Lachnospiraceae > NK4A136. The sequence continues at coordinate 56,965 of JAIDPF010000022.1, read as the reverse complement.
GCTTCCTGCAATGACATTCATGTCTACAAGGATACCATCGTCACTTCCCTTATCAATGATAAAGGAATCAAACCAATTGCCCGAAGACGCCGAGATCACCCGTGCCCCTACCTTTTCATATTCCGAATACTGTTGATCCAGTTCATACAACTCCCTTAAGCTGGTCAGTTCATATTTATCCTGCATCAACAGCGTATTCTCAATCTGAAGCTCATTGATCTGCTCCTGCAGCGCCTGATTCTCAGCCTGTAGTTCCGCAATGGTCTCCTTTTCACGGGAGGCTTCTACCAAAACGGTGCTGATGGATGTGATCCCTTTTTGAAATGGTACAATAATAAAACCTGCAATGTTTCCAAGAAATGTCCCTGTAATATTGGTGGTAAATGTTGTGAGCATCAACGCAATACAGAGCATGGAAAGCATTAACATCACATACTTTCCCGGTATTTTTGGTTTTTCTGGTTTTCTCTTTACGATAGGACTCATATATATGAAACTTAATTGCCTTTCTGATTATTCCCATCCGAAAGCAGCATATCTGCGTTATTTATTTTCAATGGAATACGCCAGAGAATGGAATTTCGGCTCACGGATTACTGTCGCAAGCCCCTTTGCCACGCTGCCTAATGGTTCGTCGTCCAGATTTACTTTCAGACCGGTTTCTTCCTCGATCATCTCCGCAAGATGTTCCACCTGACTCGCGCCGCCTGTCAGATAGATACCGTTTCGATAAATATCTGCACCCAGTTCCGGCGGCGTCCGTTCCAATACCTGTTTAATATTATCAATAATTACATGAAAGCTCTCTTTCAGACAGTCATAAACCAGATCTGTAGAAATCGCTTTTTCTACCGGAAGACCGGTAACGATATCCCTTCCGTAAATGACTGCGTTCTTATTTTCGACACCCATAACATGCATGGCATACTTCACCTTTTCTGCCGTCTTATTGCCGATAAAAAGGTTATACTCTTTTCTTACCGCGTTTTTGATCGCCTCGTCAAATTTATTGCCGCCCATTTTGATCAGCCTTGAGAGAACAATACCGCCCAGCGATAAAATAGAAATTTCCGTCGTGTCATAACCGACATCTACAACCAGCACGCCCTGGGAGGTCTTTACATCAATACCGAGTCCCAGACCGTCCGCAACTGCCTGTTCCATCATATATATATGCTTTGCCTTTAGATTCGCGTCCCTGACCAGATCAAAAAAGGCTCTTTTCTCCACCTCCGTAATATCCGTAGGAACCGCAATATAATAATCCGCAGGCTTGATCGTATTCTTACAAAGATCGGCAATAAAATACCGAATCAGAATATTCATATTTTTGATATCCGCGATCACACTTGCATTGACCGGAAAAGAGACCGTAATATTATCCGGTGCCTTTTCATACATACTGAAAGCAGAATCCCCATACGCAAATAACGTATCCTTGCCTTCGATCGCTATCATATTTTTCCCCATAAAAAATGTATCATTGTTGGCATTGTATATTTTAATATTATTGGAACCCAGATCAATTCCAAAAGCGCTCACACCCAAAATAGAATCTCCTTTCTTTTGTGTATGTAAATTTTATCCTACAAAAACCGGTATATGACAATCGCAATCGCGACGCCGATCAGACTTGCGATCGTTATGTTGATTGATAATCCGAAAGTAATCGTTATGATACCCAGGTTTAACATGACCGGTGAAGTCAATCCAAACTCGCCTCCATAGTTAAGCCATTCCCAAGGGACATAAGTTCCAATAAACCCGCCGATCACCAGACCGGAAAGAATCATCACTAAAAGTATCCAATAGTTCTTTTTCTTCATACGTAACTCTCTTTCTTATTAAATTCTCATTCATGATTTTAACATATTTTTCCACAACTGTACATAAAATAGTTACAGGAAGTTTCCTTTCTCCTTCGATAGCATTCGACAGGATTTTATACGGGCAATGTAATCAGTTCCCTATCTTTTAGATATTGTACGGTCTTGAGCATTCCGTATTTCGCGTGTTCAAAGGTAAGTCCTCCCTGAAAATATACGGCATAAGGCTCTTTCATCGGCGCGTCCGCGCTGAGTTCGATCGAAGATCCTGAAACAAATGCCCCGGCGGCCATAATGACATCCGCATCATATCCGGGCATTTCCCATGGCTCAGGAACCACATGGCTGTCTACGGGAGACGCAGCCTGTACCGCCTCACAGAATGCTGTCACTAGTTCCGGCTTTCCCAAGGTAATTGCCTGTATGATATCGTGTCTTTCTTCCGTTCCATCCGGAAGAACGGAAAATCCCATGCGTTCATAAAGATTGGCGGCAAAAACAGCTGTTTTCAATGCGTTAGCAGTTACTTTGGGGGACAAAAACAAGCCCTGATAAAAAGCAGGCAGGATACCCAGAGATGCGCCGACCTCCTTGCCAAGTCCCGGCGAGGTCAGGCGATAAGCAGCATTTTCCACACATTTCTTTTTCCCGGCGATATAACCGCCGATCGGAGCAAGTCCACCGCCGGGGTTCTTAATCAGAGAACCGACGATCATATCCGCTCCCACCTCGGAGGGTTCAATAGTTTCTACAAACTCTCCATAACAATTATCTACCATAATGATGGTATTCGGCTTAATGTCATGGATAAAACGGATCAGCTCGCCGATCCTTGCTACGGAAAGGGTCGGTCTTGTCTGATATCCTTTAGAACGCTGTATGGTGACCAGACGCGTCTTATCATTGACAGCCTTCCGGATACCTTCATAATCATATGCTCCGTCAGCCAGCAAATCTACCTGACGGTAGCTGATGCCATATTCCGCGAGGGAACCGGTGGATCTTCCATCCGAGCTTTTGGTCTTGCCGATCCCGATCACTTCTTCCAATGTGTCATAGGGTTTCCCCACAGGACTGAGCAGTTCGTCTCCCGGTCGTAGATTACTCATCAGGGCAAGGGCAAGAGCGTGAGTTCCGCAGGTGATCTGCGGACGTACCAGAGCATCTTCTGTCCGAAATATATCAGCATAGACACGCTCCAAGGTATCTCTTCCAAGATCATTATACCCATATCCTGTAGTTCCTAACAAGCAGGCTTCACTGACCTGATTCTTTTGAAAGGCTTTTAAAACTTTAAGTTGATTATATTCTGCTACTTGGTCGATCCGCTCATACCTTTCTTTCAGGGATTCCAGAATCGTCCGGCCATAGTGATATACTTCCTCATCAATGCCAAGGGAGCGATACATTTCTTCGATTTTGTTCATATGCGTTACCTCTTTATTGTTAAAATTTTTAGGTAATTGCGAAACAATGGTTTTACATGCTTCCGTTGCGCAACACAGACATATCATCGCCGGTCACGCTTCCGCTGCGCACGCTCTGCAACGGCACTAAGATGCCAAAATACGGCACCTAAGTGCCGGCGAGCGCACAAGCACCCGGCGTATGATATTGTCTGCATTGCACAACTGGCAATAACCAGTTGTAACTGGTTATAACCAACTTGTAATTGGTTATGGAAAATCAGCAGTTTCGCAATTGCCTATCTTTATTTATCAGGTGATCGTAAAACAATTACTTTATCATTTTTAGTTCCGTAATTCTGCTCATTAGGTTTACATAACTTGAAGTTTGAAAATAGTTGTTCCAAAAATGATTTCATTTATGATGTTTTTGGAACAACTATTTTCAAACAAAGAGTTATGTAAGCCGGACTTAACTCTTTCGCAATTGCCTAGTATTATATTTCACCCCTACCTGATATATATTTCAGTAATTCCGACACAATATCCTCTGCCGTACGTTTATCGGGATCGCAGTCGATCCAGATCGCTTCCGGCTCTCTGCGGAACCATGTCAGCTGTCGTTTGGCAAAATGTCTGGTATCCCGTTTGATCGTATAGATGGCTTCTTCCAATGTCGCCTCGCCCTCCAGAAAAGCAAGAATCTCCTTATAACCAAGGCCCTGCATGGAGACATCATTTTGGGTCAATCCCATCGCCTTTAATTTCTTAACCTCTTCTATGAGTCCCTGTTCCAGCATCAGATCCACACGCAGATCGATTCTTTGGTAAAGTTTAGCGCGGTCCATGGTCAATACAAAATAATAGGCCTCATATGGGGAGGATTTATGGCGCTGCTCCTGATTATGTTCTGATATCTTCTGTCCGGTCAGATGATGATATTCCAATGCCCGGATGACACGTTTTATGTTATTGGGATGCAGTTCTTCTGCCGCTTCCGGATCCGCTTCCATCAGCATCCGATAAAGGGCTTCGCTGCCCTGCTCTTTGGCAAGATGCTCCAGTTCATGGCGATAGGCTGTGTCCGCCTCGTTTTCCGTAAAGTCGATATCATATAATATGGACTGGATATAGAAGCCTGTCCCGCCGACAAGGATCGGGATCCTGCCCCGTGCATAAATATCTTCCATAGCTGCTTTTGCCATGATTTGGAAACGCACCACATTAAATTCCTCGGTGGGTTCCAGAACATCGATCAGGTGATGCGGCACTCCCTGCATTTCCTCCGGCGTCACTTTTGCAGAACCGATATCCATATAGCGGTAGACCTGCATGGAATCTGCAGAGATAATCTCCCCATCCACTTTCTTGGCCAATAATATTGAAGTTTTAGTTTTTCCTGCCGCCGTCGGACCGGCAATGATGATAAGAGGCTTTTTTTTATCTGACAACCCTATTCTCTCCATTTCCTGCTTCTAGCTTTAAAAGTGCAGCTTTTTTCTCCAATCCGCCGGCATAGCCGGTAAGACTTCCATTGCTTCCCACTACCCTGTGGCATGGTATGATGATGGATACCGGGTTGTGTCCTACCGCGCCGCCTACTGCTTGCGCCGACACCCGTTCCACTCCATCTGTCACGGCAATCTGCTTTGCGACAGCGCCATAAGTAATTGTTTGTCCATAAGGTATGGCAGAAAGGATTGCCCATACTTTTTGCTGAAATTTTGATCCCGTAACATGAAGCGGCACTTGAAATTCCGGTTCTTTTCCTGAAAAATAGATATCCAGCCATTGCCTGGCCTGTATCAGAACCGGCAGTTCCTTCTCGGCATTCTGCGGATCAAGGGTATCGGCAAAATATTTCTGCCCCTCGAACCATAATCCTGTCAGTCCGGTCTCATCCGCAGCAAGTAAAATGCTGCCGAACGGAGATTTATATTTACCTGTATATTGCATACCTCACCTCCATGTCAGAGCAGCTTGCTGCGATGACACGCGATGAGAAATCCGCGCAGGCGGTTTCTCATCATTTCCGCGCTGTATATAGGCGCATTGAAGACTGCTTATGACAAAAATGACAGAAATTCCTTCCTGCCATTTTATGTCTTATTCTCACAGATTTTTAATCAGATCCGCCTGAATTTCATGATAATGAGCATCTATCAGACCAAAATCTTTCTGTTTATAATTCCAGCAGGCACGTCCAATGCCGTATTTCTCAAATGTCGCATGGATGTCCTCAAACCATCTAAGCGTATCGGGAAGCGGCGCTTGATCGATCACGCCGTATTCTCCGCAATAAAGATATGCACCGTTTTTCTCAGCAGCTTCGACTGCGGGCATCATCATTGCTTCCATAAACCTGCGGTCTACATGATCCAGTGAAAATTCTTTTAATGCACCAACCAACTCGTTACTCAGCATAGAACTGTTTTCCATATATTTTTCTTTGGTATCTGGATATCCCAGTTCAAAATCCGACGTCATACCCTCAACCCAGTATGCTTTCTGATGGGTAAACGTAAGTGGCTCATAGAAGTGAAAATTATATACCACTTTGTCGTCATATGGTTTTGCCAGCAGTTTCACGCTGGTCACGTTGTTGTAACAAACTCCGCCATAGATCACATAACTGTCTTTTGCCGTTTCCCTGATGGCTGCAATCGTCCGGTTGGCAATCTCGTTCCATGCATCTGCCACGGACGGACTAACGATCTCATTTAACAGTTCAAAAGCAACAGTATCGCTGTAAGCGCCATATCTTCCGGAAATTTCTTTCCATAACTTAATGAATCTTTCCTGTTGTTTTTCATTAGAAAAGAATTCTTCCAAATTGCCATGATCCAAAGGATCAAAGGAATAACCGTAAGTTTTATGAAGATCTAAAACCATATGCAGACCATGGTTCTTGCACCAGCGGATACAATTGTCAATATAAACGTATCCTTCCTCTTTACAACTGCCGTCCTCATTCTCAATGATATCGTAATCTACGGGTACACGCACATGATCCAGTCCCCATTCTGAAATCTGTCTGATATCTTCTTCCGTAATGAAGGTATCAAAATGCTCTTTCTCATAACTTACGCATTGGGAAATCCATCCGCCCAGATTCACACCTTTCATAAATCCGTCAAATCTTTTCATATCCGCGCTCCTTTCTAATTTTATTTTATTATATCAAATTCTTTTGATTTGTATATTGTTTTCCATTTTTTCACGATAATTCTTTGTTATGACAATCGATTTTATGATATACCTTTTGAAATCGTTCTAATAGGAATTCCATATCCGATGCTTCATAGTAAAAGTGTCCGGAGTGATTTAATACCGCACATCTGATCTTAGGATGGTTTTTAAAATACTGTGCCGTTCTTGCGATAATAAGTTCATCTTTCTTTGATTGGAATACAAAACAGGGGACCTTGATCTGAGCGATTTTCTTTCTTGTCTTCCTGATCTCTGAAAATAACATAAAATAGTTTGGCAGCCAGTGCAGATACTTTAACAGATTGCGATCCGGTGTAATACTGAAAGCATCCTGTACGGCTGTAGCTTCAATGTCTTCCGGCGATACTTTCCCAAAGATGATTTTTAGGGAAATCACCACGATCCTGGGATGCACATATACCATCAACGGCACATTCAGCAAAAAAAGCGTCTGGATCTTTGGATTACTGATGGATTCTGAAATAGCAAACAATGTCCCCATGGAATGTGCCACAATCAAAATATGATCATATTGAGCGCTCAGCTTTTTAACCATATGATGAACCTGCGCCTTCCACAAGTCCATCGTTGCCCCTGTGAAATCTTCGACCGTTCCGCCATGCCCCGCCAACAGGATATTATAAACGGACCATTCCATGGGAACAATGCCTACCAGCTTTTCAAAATGATCCGGTGTTCCTAGAATCCCATGGATAAAAAGAACGACTGTATCACTACCCGGAATTTTCCTGACATATTCCTTATGCTTTTCTTTTTCCATAAAATAATTCATACGATCCTTTTAAATTTCTTCTCAATATCATATTTGCTCATTGCAAAGATCGTGGGGCGTCCATGAGGACAGTGATATGGATTCTCCAGCGTCAGAAGTTCGTCCAAAAGTGCGTCTATCTCTGTAAGTGATACTTTCATATTTCCCTTGACAGAAGCCTTACATGCCATTGTCGCGATCCTCTGGCAGATGATCTCCGGCGTACCGGTCAGACCTGTCTCAGCCAGTTCATTTAATGTTTCCAAAAACATATCCTTCGGATCATTCAGATATAGTTCCAATGGTATGGTACGGATTGCGTATTCATTTCCCCCAAATTCCTCTATTTCAAATCCCAGTTCCGCGAAATATTCCATCGCTTCCGAAAGCACCTGGCGTTCTATGCCGGTCACCGTAACGACGATTGGAGGATTGAGCTGCTGGCGATAGACATGATCCTCTTTCAGCTGTTTCATCAGGCGTTCATAATTTACTTTTTCATGCGCTGCATGCTGATCGATGAAGTAGAGATTGTCCCCCAGTTCAAACAACCAATAAGTATCAAAAATCTGTCCGATGATCTTATACTGCTTACGGGAACTTTCAGACAGGACGCGTTGCTTATCAAATAATTCCATCTGCACAGGACGCTCCACAAAGATATGGTCACGCTCCTTCAGAATATTGTTTTTCGGCACGGGTTTGGTAACCTTACCGACCGGTTTAGGTTCCAGTATTTTCTGCAGCATGGCTGTTTTTTTATGTGTATCCTCAGATTCCCTTCTGTTGTGTTCAAAGGGTTCCGGAGCCTCTTTTGATAGTTTCTTTTCCTCTTTCTCCGGCACCAGATCACAATCCGCGATCATCTCCCGCGCGGAAAGCGTTTCCGCAACCGCCTTAATGATAAAATCCATAAATTGCTGTTGATCATGAAACCGCACATCCATTTTGGATGGATGCACATTGACATCTACTTCCTGCGTATCCATCGTAATGTGCAGTACACAGAACGGAAACCTGTGCTGCATCATGTACGCCTTGTAACCTTCCTCGATACCCTTTGCAATCAGGTTGCTTTTAATATATCTGCGGTTTATAAAATAATTTTCAAAATTACGATTCGAGCGGGCATTGACCGGCGTTCCAAGATAACCTTCGATCGTCATTCCATCCTGATTGCTAATGATCGGAATGATCTCTCGCGCCGTATCTTTTCCGTAGATATGATAAATCACTTCCTTGAGATCCCCATTCCCCGAAGTTGAGAATTTCACCTGTCTGTTCTGGATAAAAGTATAGGATATATCGGGTCTGCTCATCGCCAGATGTTCCATCAGATCAGCCACATATCCACCTTCCGTAGCAGTTGTTTTCAAGAACTTCCGCCTTGCCGGCGTGTTATAAAAAAGATTACGCACGACGATGGTCGTTCCATCCGGCGCCCCCACTTCATCGGATTCTTTTTCTATCCCACCTTCGATCACATAACGATTTCCCATCAGAGCGTCCCTATGCTTACTAATGAGCTCCACTTTCGCAACAGCCGCAATACTTCCCAAAGCTTCCCCACGGAAACCCATGGAAAGCACCTTACTCAAATCCTCTGCCGTACGGATCTTACTGGTAGCATGACGTAAAAATGCATTTGGGAGATCCTCCTTCAGGATGCCGCAGCCATTGTCCGTAACACGGATCAATTCGATCCCGCCATCCTTGATTTCTACCGTAATCGCATCCGCACCGGCATCCATGGAATTTTCCACCAGCTCTTTTACCACACTGGAGGGACGTTCCACCACTTCCCCAGCCGCAATCTGATCGATCGTCTGGGAATCCAGAATATGTATGAGTGCCATGCTTTCACTCCCTTCTTCTACCATCTGTTCTTCAATTTATTCTGCAAACCGTATAATGTATTCATTGCGTCCATCGGCGTCATATTGGAGATATCTAGTTCTTTTAACTCCTCTATGATATCCTGGTCTGTCATCGTATCAAATAAGGACATTTGCTCCAGATCCACCTCTTCATAATGCATCGGCGTTTTTCGTTCTGATTTCGGCTCTCCCACAATCGTCTGGATCTTTTCCATGATATCATTATCCGAAAGCTGTCCGACGATCTCCTTGGCCCGGTCGATCACCATATCCGGCACACCGGCCAGCTTCGCTACCTGTATTCCATAACTTTTATCCGCGCCGCCGCGGACGATCTTTCTTAAAAATACGATATCGTCACCTTTCTCTTTTACCGCGATACAGTAATTATTAACATTGTTCATCCTGCCTTCCAGTTCTGTCAGTTCATGATAATGCGTCGCGAAAAGCGTCTTTGCTCCCAACAGCTTTTTGTTGCTGATATGCTCGATGACAGCCCATGCGATAGAAAGACCGTCAAATGTGGAAGTGCCCCGTCCGATCTCATCTAAGATCAGCAGGCTGTCTGCTGTGGCGTTTCTCAATATATTAGCCACCTCATTCATCTCGATCATGAAGGTAGACTGTCCGCTCGCCAGATCATCCGACGCGCCCACTCTGGTAAAGATACGATCCACAATACCGATCTCCGCCGACTTAGCAGGAACAAAGGAACCCACCTGTGCCATCAGTACGATCAGCGCCACCTGACGCATATAGGTTGATTTTCCTGCCATATTGGGGCCGGTAATGATGCTGATGCAATTTTTCTTATTATCCAAAAAGGTATCATTATCAATAAACATATCGTTTTCAATCATCTTTTCCACCACCGGATGACGACCGCCCTTAATATTGATGACACCCTTGGTATTTACCAGAGGACATACATAATGATTGCGCTCTGCCACAAAGGACAACGACGCATAGACATCCAGTTGCGCCACTGCTCTGGCTGTTTTCTGTACCCGGTTAAGATTCCGGTCGATTTCATCACGAAGAGCGGCAAATGCATCATATTCAAGAGCGTACAGCTTATCCTCAGCATTAAGAATCATATCCTCCAGTTCTTTTAAACGTGGCGTCGTATATCGCTCTGCATTGGCGAGAGTCTGCTTTCTGGTATAATCCTCCGGTACAAGATCTTTATAAGAGTTCGTTACCTCTAGATAATATCCGAAGACCTTATTATATTTGATCCTCAGATTTTTAATGCCCGTCCGTTCCCGTTCTGCGGCTTCCATTTCCGCAAGCCATGTTTTTCCCTTAGTCTTGGCACTGCGAAGCTGGTCGATATCCGCATCATACCCTTCCTTGATGATACCACCATCCCGGGTACTGATCGGAGGTTCTTCCACGATGGCATCTTCAATCTTTTGACAGATATCCTCCAATGAATCAATTTCTTCAAAAATCATATGTAAGAGCGTATCCTCAAACTTTTCCAGCAAAAGCCGAATAAAAGGCAACATTTTCAGAGAATTGCGAAATGCAATCATATCACGTGGATTCACTGACTTATAGCTAATTTTTGCAAGCAGTCGCTCCAGATCATAAATAGCGCCCAGATATTCCCTGATCTCATCCCGCTCCATCGGAGCCTTGCATAGAGCAGATACCGCATTCTGCCGCAGAATAATTTCTTCAAGTTTGATCAGCGGCTGTTCGATATAGTTTCTAAGCATCCTTGCCCCCATAGCGGTCTTGGTTTTGTCTAAGATCCAAAGCAGCGTACCGCGCTTCTGTTTTTCACGCATGGTCTCGCAAAGTTCCAGATTACGTCTGGTAGAACTGTCAAGCAGCATATATTTACTGTTGATATACGGTTCAAGGCGTGTGATATGGGAAAGTGAAATTTTCTGTGTTTCATACAGATACTGCAAAAGCGCGCCTGCCGCGATCATCCCCGTAACAAAATCATCAATCCCCAGACCTTTGATAGATGACATATGAAAATGTTCCTGCAGTGATTTATGACAGGATGCTTCCTCAAAATACCAAGAGTCAATATTGTAAACGGTGATGCCAAGACGGTTTTTCAGAGTTTCCATATCTATATCGGAAACCATAAACGCGTCATTGCAGATGATCTCTACCGGAAGAAGTTTTGCAATCTCATCCATCAGCATTTTTGTATCGGACATCTCTGTCAGACGGTATTCTCCTGTTGTGACATCTGCGAAGGAAACGCCGATCTTATCTGGAAAATAAACAACACTCATGATATAATTATTTTTTCCTTCTTCCAGCGCCTGCATATTCAGATTCGTTCCGGGCGTAACGATGCGGATCACTTCACGTCTTACAATCCCCTTTGTTGTCGCCGGATCCTCCATCTGTTCACAGATTGCAACCTTATATCCACTGGAGACCATTTTATTCAAATAGGCATCTACCGCATGATATGGCACGCCGCACATCGGAGCTTTTTCTTCCAGTCCACAGTTTTTGCCAGTCAGCGTAATCTCAAGTACTTTTGAGGCAGTCAACGCATCTTCATAAAACATTTCATAGAAATCACCCAGACGATAAAAAAGGATACAGTCCGGATATTCCCTTTTGGTCTCCATATATTGTTGCATCATAGGAGTTAGTTGCTGTTCCATAGATTCCTCTCTGTTATCCAAAAATAATTTAAAAAATATTTTTTAAATTATTTTTTTAACACATTCTCCTATAAAGTAAAATCCCTTGTTTTCCACTAATTTTACCGTACAAAAAGTTCCGATCAGTTCCGGCCCGCCTGGGAAATGCACCAGAAGGTTATTAGAAAGTCTTCCAGTGACCAGACACGAGTCATGTTCATTGACTTCTTCTACTAAAACTTCCACCGTTTTTCCGGTATGCTTTAACGTCTGCCGTCTTGCGGTATCCTGCACTGTTTTTAAGACGCGGTCAAACTGTTCGGAAATCTCTTTCTCTGACATTGCGCTTTCCATTACAGCAGCCGGAGTTCCGGTACGTTTGGAATAGATAAATGTAAATGCATTGTCAAAGCCGACTTCCTCGATCATTCTGATTGTTTCATCCACATCTTCTTTGACTTCTCCCGGAAAACCTACAATAATATCCGTCGTAATGGAGAGATCAGGGATCTCGGCCCTCAGTTTTTTTACAAGTGTAAGATATGCTTCCCGGTCATATCTGCGATTCATCTTCTCCAAAATCCTGCTGCTTCCCGACTGTAGCGGCAGATGCAGATGACGGCAGATTTTTTTGGAATCCCGCATCACTGCGATCAGCTTATCCGACAGATCCTTTGGATGCGACGTCATAAAACGGATCCTGCGGATACCTTCGATCTGTTCCACCTGCTGCAGCAGATCCGCAAAAGTAATTTCTTCCGAAAGCCCCTTTCCGTAAGAATTGACATTCTGCCCAAGCAGCATCACTTCCACTACACCTTCCGCCGCCAATGCTCTGATTTCGTCAATGATCTCACTGCTTGCGCGGCTGCGTTCCCTGCCTCTGACATACGGCACAATACAATAACTACAAAAATTATTGCAGCCAAACATAATATTGATACCGCTTTTAAACGGATACTTCCGATGGTTCGGAAGATCTTCCACGATCTGGTCTGTTTCCTCCCAGATATCGATAATCCGTCTTTTTTCCCCTAATAAAAGACACAATAGCTCTGCAAATTTATAGATATTATGCGTGCCAAAGATCAGATCCACCTGTGAATAACTCTTTAATATTTTTTCAATCACTGCAGGCTCCTGCATCATGCAGCCACATAACGCAACCTTTTTGGCAGGATTTTTCTTTTTCATCGCAAGAAGCGTTCCCAGTCTGCCATAGACGCGCTGATTGGCATTGTCCCGGACCGTACAGGTATTGTATATGACAAGATCCGCCGTTTCTTCTCCGATCAATTGATACCCTGCCTCCAGTAAGATTCCACAGATCTTTTCAGAGTCGCGGGCATTCATCTGACAACCGAATGTTGTAACACAGCAGGTCGGCTGCCTGCCGAGCTCTTTTCCCAGCTGTGCCACCAGCTCTCTTGCACGCAAAACTGCCTCCTTTTGTCGGAGGCTTTCTTCTTCGGATGTACGCTTATGATCTGTTGTTTTTGTAATCTGATTCATCATATATCACCATACTTCTCTCACAGCTTTAAGACGCTGCCGTGTGCCGTTCTGTTTACTTTCGGATCTGTCCGTTTCCATGAACCTTATACTTATATGAAGTCAGTTCCTTTAACCCCATCGGACCTCTTGCGTGAAGCATCTGTGTACTGATTCCAATCTCTGCTCCAAAGCCGAATTCATAACCGTCTGTAAACCTTGTGGATGCATTGACATATACGCATGCTGCATCTACTTCATTTAAAAACTGTTCCGCATGAGTTGGATCCTGCGTAATGATACATTCGGAATGGCCGGTATTGTAACGATTGATGTGCGCGATCGCCTCATCAACGGAAGCTACCGTTTTGACAGATATGATATAATCCAGATATTCTTTGCCGAAATCTTCTTCCGTGGCCGGCTTGCAGTTCAGTAATTCCACAACTGCTTCATCTCCCCGGATTTCCACATGTTTTTCCTGCAATGCAGCCGCAGCCTCTTTTAAAACCGTATTCTTTACTGCCTCATGTACCACCAGAGATTCACATGCATTGCATACCCCGATCCTTTGCGTCTTGGCATTTAGAATAATTTCCTTGGCGATCTTCGGATCTGCAGAATCGTCAATATAAATGTGGCAGTTGCCGGTGCCTGTCTCAATCACGGGGATGCGACTGTTTTCCACGACGCTCCTGATCAGTCCCGCGCCTCCACGGGGAATCAATACATCAATATCATCAGCCATCTGCATCAGCTGCATCGTCGTCTCTCTATCTACTGCTTCCACAAAACAAATGGCATCCTCTGTTACGTCACAATTTTTTAACGCCTGCCTAATGCATGAAGCAATGGCTGCATTGGAATGAATAGCGTCGCTTCCGCCCTTTAAAATCACGGCATTACCACTTTTAAAACATAATCCAAAGGCATCTACAGTCACATTTGGTCTTGCCTCATAGATAATGCCGATCACCCCCAGCGGTACCCTACATTTCTCAATCAGTAAACCATTGGGCCTTTCTATCCGCTCTATCACCTCACCGATCGGATCCGGAAGTTGTGCAACCTGAACCAGTCCTTCCGCCATAGCCGCGATCCGTTCATCAGTCAGCCTAAGTCTGTCAATCAGAGCGATACTGAGTCCTTTGGATGTGGCTGCAGCAATGTCATGAGCGTTTTCCAAAAGGATATGCTCATTATTTTCCAACAGGACTTTTGAAACTTCCATTAACACTTCGTTTTTCTTTGTGGTACTCAGTTTTTGCAGTTCATATTTTGCAGCTTTTGCAGCTTTACATAACCCTACTAAATCCATCTTGCCTCTCCTTCCCCATTCAGGGTAACCACTCCCTGCTCGCATACGATCTCATCCATGCGGATATCGTGTTCTTCATGCGGACAATTCTTTACCATCTGAACACCATAACATATTCCCGTCTTCCATAAACCCGGATAATCCGCCAAATAACGATCATAGAAACCTCGTCCATACCCTATACGATAACCATCCATGCCAAATACCAGTCCCGGCACAATGATCATCGCCTCCATATTTTTAAGACTGTTCTGAAAGGCCCTGCTGGGATGATATGGCTCTTTGATACCGCGATAGCCGTCGGAAAGTTCTGAAAGAGAATTCACTTTATAAAAATACAGATTATCTCCCTCTACCTTGGGATAATATGTATTTTTTCCCGCTTTTTTCGCAGCATCAAAAAGATAACTTGTCCTTGTTTCAGAGCCATAGTTACAATATAGCAGGATATGCTGCGCCCTGAAGAAACGCGTGGATGATGTAATCAATCGGCAGATCTTTTCACTATAATGTATCATTTCCGGTGGTGAAAGATGGTTGCGCTTTGCCTGTATTTCCTTTCGCAGAACAGTTTTGTTCAGATTATTTCCGTACATATCCATTCTCCATACTTCGTTTTTTCCCTGCAGCTGTTTCACGCTTCTCTTTCAGATTGCAAATCGTTCCATCAGCATTAATGACATCGATCTGATCCATTTGTGCCCGCAGATTGCCGCGGACGCTGGCAATATACTCCTGACGTAGCTGCTTTTGTTCCGCTTTTTCCGCATCAGTCAAACCTTCTCTTTTAGACTTGTGATATAGTTCATTAATCCGTTTTATCTTTGCTTCCATGTCTGCCATAATCAATCTCCCCTGTCACTCAGCTGCGATGCAGATTTTGAACAAAATCTTTTAAATAAAAATTTTCATCCTTATGCGCCTTAAATAAAGTTCCGATATCCCTGCCGTCCATAATCCTGTGGATTACCCTGATATCACTACTGTTGGCAATGATCATATCCGCACCGGCACAGGTCGCTATTTTCGCAGCAATCAGTTTGGTATTCATTCCTCCCGTGCCGCAGGAAGATCCTGTTTCCGTAGTCCCCATTTTCATAATATCATCAGTCAGTTCCTCTACCACACTGATAAACTTAGCTTCCGGATTGTTCCTAGGATTGTCTGAATACAAGCCGTCGATATCCGATAACAAGATCAAAAGATCCGCCTCGATCAGCGCGCAGACGATTGCGGAAAGCGTATCATTATCTCCGATCTCAATTTCATATGTTGCAACCGTATCATTTTCATTCACAACAGGAATCACACCCAGCTTCAGCAATTCCGAAAATGTATTGTGAGCATTAAAACGATTCAGATCATCTACGATCGTATTTTTAGACATCAGAATTTGCGCCGAAACCTGATTGTACTCGGAAAATAATTTCTGATATATCATCATCAGCCGCGCTTGTCCAATAGCGGAATATGCCTGTTTAACTGCAATTGGATGATCTTCCTTGCCGATATGGACCGCCTTTCTGCCGGCGGCGATTGCTCCGGAAGTGACAAGCACTACATCCTTCCCCTGATTGCGTAGATTGCAAAGTTCTCGTACTAAAACTTCAAGCTTGATATAATCCAGATCACCGGTCTCCGCATGCCGCAAAGACGATGAACCGATCTTAACAACAATTCTTTTTTTATCTGAAATTGCTTCACGTAGTCCGCTCATCTTACTCCTCCATGTCAGAGCAGTTTTACTGCGATGACACGCGATGAGAAATCCGCGTAGGCGGTTTCTCATCTGCGATCAAAGCAATTTGAGACTCTGACTCAAATTGCCGATTCGTTTTATCTAATATTACTATTCATTATGTTGTGGCACATTTGGGTTTATTATACAACATAATGACTTTTTCTGCAACTTTTACCCCATCTAACGCAGCGGAGGTGATTCCTCCCGCATATCCAGCACCTTCCCCGCAAGGATACAGTCCCCTGATATTACTCTGAAAATCCTCGCCGCGGATGATTTTAACGGGTGAAGACGTCCGGCTCTCGATCCCGCACAATATGGTATCCGGCCGGTCAAAACCGCCCATGACTGTTCCAAAATATTTCATAGCATCCTTAAAATCCAGAGAGAGGCTTTCCGGCAGAACACCGCGGATATTTCCCCACAGATACTGTCCCTTTACCTTCGGCGACAATTCCTCTTGACCATTTTCAACACCCCTGATTTCGATGTCATTCTGCAGCATCTCAGCACACGCTGTTCCTTCATCCTTCCCGGAGGATTCCGCGGTAAAGTCCGACAGCCTCTGCAACACAAGTTTTCCATTACCCTGTAAATATGCCCTGTGTTCCAGTTCCTGTTGAAAGCGCATACCGTCAAAAACACCCTCTCCGTAATCCTTGTGATCCACCGTCACCACGATGGCGCTATTGGCATTGCCGGAATCACGCCCATGATAGCTCATTCCGTTCACAGCAGTTCTTTCCGGTTCACTGGAAGCATTGACAACATATCCTCCCGGGCACATGCAGAAGGAATAGACGCTCCGCCCGTATTTTACCGTATATGACATTTTATAATCAGCCGGAGGAAGATGCTTTGTCTTCCATCCTTCTCCGTACTGTACTTCATTGATCAGCTCCTGGCTATGCTGCACGCGTAACCCCACCGCAAAAGGTTTGTGTTCCATTTTTACGCCCTGATCATACAATGTCAGGAACGTATCCCTTGCGCTGTGCCCAATGCATAAGATACAACATCCCGTGCGGATGATGCGCTCCCCCTGCTGATCCATTACCCTGACGCCGCAGATCCGATCCTGCCCGGTCACCAGTCCCGTCATCTTTGTTTCAAAATAAAACTCTGCCCCCATAGCGATCATATGCTCTCTCAGGCTTTTCACAACGACGGACAAAAGATCTGTTCCGATATGGGGTTTACTTAAAAACAGTATTTCCTCCGGCGCGCCGTGCTCCACAAAGGTCTTTAGAATGTAATAGATCCGACCGGTCTTATCCTTCACCTGTGTCTGCAGCTTTCCATCTGAAAAAGTACCAGCTCCACCTTCGCCAAACTGAACATTCGTATTCTGATCAAGTATTCCTTTGTCCCAGAAATCTTCCACTACCTGTTTTCGCTGCTCCAGACTTTTTCCCCGCTCTATCAGGATCGGACGCAGTCCCTGACAGGCAAGCAGATAACCGCACAGCAATCCCGCAGGTCCCGTACCAATAATAACTGGACGATCCTGAAACTGTTCTCCGAGCGGCATCTTCAGCACAGGCGGTTGATAAACCACCGGATGATATGATGCAACAAAGTTATTTTTTCCGGATTTCAGAATCCTTGCTTCCGTCTTCTCATCTGTCAGTGTCACAGCCACACGGTAGATCCAATACAATTTTGGCTTCTTTCTGGCATCTAAAGATTTTTTCAGGATTCTCCAGTTGACAATTTCCTTTGGTGAAGTATGCAGAAGTTTTAAAATCTGTTTTTGTAAAAAGCTCGTTTCCTCTTGTTTTTGTTCTGTAATCAACATCTTTATTTGATCGATTTGCAGCATCCCTATAACCTTGCCTTTCCCCCAAACGTTGATCCGTTCTTACTCACTGTAATGACGTGGCGGCGTTTCTACCCGCAAGATATCCTGTCGCCGCCGCAAAATGAAGATTATATCCGCCGCAGGCTCCTGCGACATTCAGCATCTCTCCCGTTAGATAAAGATGTTCTACAAGTGTCGAGGTCAGTGTATCATCTACTTCCGCCAAGGGCACACCCCCTGTAGATATCTGTGCATGCCTATAATCATTTAACTGTTTCACTTTGACGCGAAAACATTGAAATTGATCCAGCAACATCTGAAAATCCTGTTCAGATACGGAATCAATGTCCTTTCCCAGGGCAATATTTTGGCTTTTCAGCAGCATGGCTATCAAATTTTTATGTAAGATACCGGTAAAAAAATCCTCTGCGCTGCGATGTCTCATCTGTTCCCGCCGGGAAACCATCATCCTGTTCCATTCATCCCTTTTCATGTAGGGAATAAAATTCAGTAAAAAGCAGGTCTGCCTACCTGCCCGAAATGCTTCACCCAGATATCTGGTCAATTGGAATACGGCAATTCCGGAAAGTCCCTGATCAGTGATCTGCAGTTCCCCTTCCTCCGTCGCCGTTTCAATATCATCTAAGAGCAGTGAGATACGCACATCTGTCCTGATACCGCTGATTCCTTTAAAATAATCTCCCACACAGATCGTCTGAACCAGTGCCGGATCACAGGGCAGAATATGATGTCCCAGCTGCTTGCAAAGCGCATAGCCGTTTTTATGCTGCTCATCATAGACACCGGCCATTCCACCACAAGCAAGGATAACAGCATCTGCGGAAATCTTTTCTTTATGTTCTACAGTTTCTATGACAAACCGATCATTTTGTTTTTTTATGTATCCGGCTTCATAACCAGTCCGGATGACAACTCCCTTTTCTTCCAGTTTCAGCCGCAAACAATTCAGCACTGTAGTCGCCTGCCCACTCAACGGATAGACACAGCCGTTTTTTTCTTTTGTCAGCAGCCCCAAATCTCTCCACAAATCTTCCTCGCAGAGACTGTAAGCATCCAATACTTTTCTCAGGCGTTCTACCTCATCCGTCAGATAATAATCCTCATGCATCTCTCGGTTCGTCAGATTGCATCTTCCACTGCCAGTAAGAAGAAGTTTCTTTCCAACTCTGTTCTGCCTTTCCAACAGCGTGACCCTGATCCCTGGTATTGCCGCCCTGATGGCAGCCACCATACCTGACATTCCTCCACCTATGATTACAATATTTTTCTTCATAAAAACTATGCCTTTCCTCAACCTACGAATTTGTGCCTGCGGCACAAATTCGTGATTGAAAAATCTTTGATTTTTCAATCTAACTGGTGTATGTCTCCAGGAAATCAAAAAGTTCTGCATTACCCACGATCAGTTTAAAATTCAAGATTTCTTCCACAAGCGCAGCCGTCAACTGATCCCTGTGGATATCCGTCGTCAATAAGACAGTCCTCTTATCTTCGCGATATACCGTAACACAATCATCCGCAAAAGCAAGATAATAGTAATCCATCACTTCATTGTGATATGATTTTTCTATGGTCACGGACGCTGCCGAAAATACAGTCAATTCCAAACGGTACAATCCCTTTTCAATATCAATACTGTCCGGTTTGGAGCAATATGACTCCAACAGTTCATCCAGATCATTGCGGTTCCTGCCAACCAACTCCGCGGGAAGCGCCGTCTCAGATTGTCTGCGCAGCCCACCCGGATAATTTTCAACAATGATCAGCTCTGTATCTGCAGTCGTTACATCCGATGCGTCAGCTGTAACTGTGACATCTTCCTGTTCTTCCAGCATGCCATTTCCCGGATAAGAAATATCCTCTGTTTTTTTCGACGGAAGATTCTGACTGTCGGAATATTCTACATATGGCACATCACGTTCTTCATATCGATATAACAGAATACAAAGCGTGAACATGGCAAGAACCATAACGCAAATCAAGCTGATTCTATAAACCTTCGACATAAATAACCCCTTCCATGGCCGGAGAATGTTTCCGGCTTTCAGTCATTTTTTTATAGTATCAGCTCAAATAATTTATTTATTCAGTAATATCTCTTTTGCTCTCATATATTTTTCTTTGCGTTTCTTCTTCTTTTCCACAGATTCCACACCAGAATCCATGGTTCTGGTGTCATCCATGTTGTGTGCCAGATCAGCAAGCTTGACCTGACGTGCAATTGGGTCGTCCTTTAATCTTTCAATATATTCCAGATAAGGCGTATTCGGATCGTGCGTCAAAAGCCGTACAGCCTGCACAACCTCAACCGGGAACTCCCTTGCGATCACATCAATGCCAACGTCCGTATCTTCCACTACATCATGAAGAACTGCCGCGCAGACCGAATATTCATCTTTCATCTGTTCCGCAAGATGATATGGATGAAAAATATAAGGCAGCCCTCCTCTATCAAATTGACCCTCATGCGCTTGATACGCCATATTGATCGCTTTAATTGTTAACGGTGTATAAATCATATTAATAACCATGCCTTTCCATAACACTACTCCACAATTCCTATTGTTATACGGCAAGATTATGCCTCACTTATGGGAAGATTCCAAGCAATTTACCAAGCCTCAAAAACAGATTTCCAAATGGGAACGCGGAAACCGAATATGCGCTGATCACCTCAAACTTAGCCAGCGCAATAAAATATATCAGGAAGGAAAGCAGCGCGGTTACAATCACATTAATGATCGGCGGTAAAAATAATCCAAATAAAAGAGATAACAGGATCATCACAACCATGGTAACTATAATAGATGCCACCGGGAAATACAGAATCTTCCTGATATTCATACGCCCCTTAACTGCCTGATGCAAAAAAAACATTCCCAGCAACGTATATACCGCCCCAAATACGATGACAGAGAGTATAACACCATAAATCCCCATAGACAGCCGTTCCACCGTAATATATGCAATAATGCCGTTTGCCGCAAGCGCACAGATTCCTGTTAACAAAGAAGCAAGGGACATATTGATTGCAGGAAGAATCACAAGCAGCGTCACTGACATAGCAAGCAATACGATCGCGATACATCCCATGCGAAGCAGGCGAACCGCAAGCGCGGATTCCATAAGGAAGAATCCTGCAATAATCTTATCTGACATAATAAGCGCCAACGCCATAAAGAATAGTGACACAATCATGTTATCACGGATAATTCCATGGATCTTAATACGTACTTCATGAAGATCACCGCTTTGATATCCGATGGACAGTTTCCTTTTTTCAACGGCAGTAAGCGTCAGTACGATTAGCAGCGGCAGAAAGAGTATGCCTCTGTAAACTCCCGAATAAGCGCCCCATTGATAGGTCAACATGATCGTTTTTCCCTGAAGTTCACCTGTTTTGAAAAAGATAATCTGATCGATGACCGGATAGAGCAGTACCACAAAATAGCTTCCTGCCACGGGAAACACCTGCATCAAAAGATGGATGACAATGTCTATCGTATCCATCCTTCTTTTGGCAGTATCTCTCTTTAAGAGTTTTCTAAAATATTTTCCATACATTTGGTATAGGAATAACATTAGGACACATACCGCCAAAATGCCTATAAACACCCCGACAGCAGCCCCAGCAGCGCCATATGCATAACGCGTTTCCTGTGTTCCAAGCACATTAGCCGCTTTAATCCCCCGTGTCATAAGGATGCCGGAAAATATAGCCGTTGCAATTGCCATTACAAGTTGTCCGGTCAGAGATGCCGCCAGTAGTGGAAACGATCCACCCATTCCTTCAAAGTATCCCTTAAAAGTACAAGAAATACTGTAACAAAATATGGCGCAGGTTAGTATAATTAACGTCAGATAACTTTTTGGCCCAATCAAAACAGACAGACACAGCGAATCCGCAAAGATATATAACAGAAGAATCACTGTAATACTGTATAAAATAGCGATTAATAAACCTGCATTCAATATACTTTTTGCATTGCGGTACTGCCGCTGTTCCACCCGTTTGTTAACGAGAGAGGCAATTACAGACTTTAGTGTATAAGGTACCGATCCCATCAGAATCAGGATCAGGTCGAATACCGAAAAAAAATACGCCGATCCCTGCAGTCCATTTTTGGAAACAATCACCGCCCATGTCCATGAAGTAAGCAGAATGATCATCAAAACTACTGCTGGAATCACCAAATCCTCTGCCGGATAATTATTCTGTACTTTTCTTGCTCTTTTTCTTTTGCCCATGTCTTATCCTTTCTCTACTCGCAAGCTTCTGTAATTCTTCATGAGTTATCTCAAGGTCTATTCCCTTGTAATAGAAAGCTGCTCCAATATCAGTCTCTGCGCTTCTTCCATCCGCAATCTCTGCACTTCTTCCATATGATCATATCCCAAAAGATGCAGCATACTATGTGTCAATAAAAAAGCATATTCCCGCAGGATGCTGTGTCCATACTGTTCTGCCTGCTTCGTCATCTGCTTCTGACAAATCATGATCTCCCCTAAGATCAGTTCCTCCGTATCTGGATCAAAGTAAGCATAATGACTGCCATCTTCATTCAGGATCGCGAAATCCGCCTCTTTCTCAAATGGTACGTTGGGAAAGGACAATACATCCGTAATCTTATTGATACCACGCGTTTCTCGGTTGGCGCGCTGTATTGTCTCATCATCCACAAGATAAACGGAAACACAGACCTCATATGGGCAGCGGTAAAAAGCAAGCACCGCCCTGATCACATCTTTGGCAATCATTTCAAAGTCCAGTGCCAGTTCTTCCTTCGTTTCTTTTTCAAAATACAATGTCATATTGATCGTCCTCTATCTTTTAGGATTATGGTTCATCTGCCTGTCATATTTTGAGTGTTTTTTCGACTGTTCATATCTCTCGTACTCCTGCACGATCTTCATGACCAGCGGATGTCTTACCACATCCTTACTGGTCAGCGTACAAAAGGAGATGCCTTCTACTTTGGACAGCACTTTGCATGCCTCATCAAGTCCGGAAAGGGTTCCCTGCGACAAGTCCTTCTGGGTACGGTCTCCTGTAATAACTGCTTTAGAGCCAAAACCAATTCTGGTCAAAAACATCTTCATCTGCGCAGGTGTTGTATTCTGTGCTTCATCTAAAATAATAAAGGCATTATCAAGCGTCCGTCCTCTCATATAAGCCAAAGGCGCCACTTCAATCAAACCCTTTTCCATATTTTTACTAAAAGCCTCTGCTCCCATGATCTGATAGAGCGCGTCATATAATGGACGGAGATACGGATCCACTTTACTCTGCAGATCTCCTGGAAGAAATCCCAACTTTTCTCCGGCTTCGATTGCCGGTCTTGTCAGGATGATACGGCTGACCTCCTCCCGCTTAAATGCCGTGATTGCCATCGCCATAGCAAGATACGTTTTTCCTGTTCCTGCAGGGCCTGTCCCAAATACGACCATATTATCCCGGATGGCTTGAACATATTTCAGCTGCCCTTCCGTTTTAGGCTTTACCGCTTTACCATTCATCGTATGGCAAATGACATCATCCTCCAGCGCCAGCAAAACATCTACCTTATCTTCCTTTGCCATCGTAATTCCATACTCTACCTTATGCGCCTCCAGCGAATCCGTATTTTTCGAGATCTCTATCAGATCTAAAATCAGAGACTTCGCCTTACGCACTGAAGACGGTTCCCCATAAATCTGCAAAGCGCCATCGCGATCAATGACTTCCACCGAAAGTTCCCGTTCCATCTTATTGATATACCGGTCACATTCCCCAAAAATCATGCGCATGGCATCGCTGCTTATATTGAGTTGTTCTTTATAATCATGATTCATATTAATCCCTCATGCCGCCTTCGGCGGCTTAAATAGGAATGAAAAACGCCTTTCACACTAATAGCCAAGCCCTGCCTAATTTTAGTTCAATCTGTTCCTGTGTCAATGACAACAGAACTTTCCATCGGCACAAATACTCCGCCCGGCGCACATATCGTCAGGCGACCGGAAAGATACGTTCCCTGCACCCCCGGAATATACTGTAACTCATCACCAATAACTTCGATACCCGCCGCTTTCAGTTCCTCCAGATAATCGTTATAATCCTCTATCAAAATCTCCCTGACCTGCTGATCATTCCGATAGATATTGTGAAACGTAGTTTCCAGATACTCTATCTTACCATAATAACACGGTAGATAAAAATTATCCATACATCTTAACTGATAACAGGAAGAATAATGATCAAATGTCTCATAGGGTGCATCCTGCGCGCCGATCTGCCACTTTCCCAGCTGAGTGGTGATAAAAGGGGATTCCTTTGATGCGCCTGTATATTCCTTGACACACACCTCCGCAGATACGTAATTCAGATAACTGATCTCATATTGCAGCATAATATCCGCGTCTGCAGCCACATAACGGTAATCGATCACGGTATCTCCCGTATTATTATAGATCGGAATTTTGCCGCTCACAAGAATTTGTCCCTGCGATACGCTGTCTCCAGTCTTACACTGCGGAATACCGGCGCGCGTAATGATGGAAGCAACCGTCCCCTGCTCCAAAGCAGCCATATCTCCATATCCGTCCATATTATATTGCTGATATTCCCCAGTCTGCGCGCCTGCAAGTTCATTTTCTTTGATATCAATCATAAGGCAGGTCCCTTTCACGACCACATTGCACCATGTAATGATCGGGAAACGCGCCCGAAGGTGTTCCTCCATCTCATCCGGCACGATATTGCTGATCCTGTCACCATAGTACCATTCCTGCTCTATCAAATAATCGTACAACATATCGTTCGTAATGGACCGGTTGCCGGACACTTGGACGGACCATATAAAGCCGGACAACACCCACAGGGCAACAAGTATAGCGGGCGGCATCAGATAAAATACGATCCTGCAGCGGTAAAACAGAAAACGATACAATAATCCGCTTTTCTTTGTAATCGTCACTGAAATCCCCGCCTTATCAGCCAGTTCTTTGATCTTTGATGCACAGAAACCGATCGCTATAGCCTGGACATTTTCTTCTGTTCTTTTGATCTTCTCCAACTGGATGTCATTTTTTGCGCAAAGGTTGATAAAACGTTCTGCATAATCCCCCTCAATGCGCAGATAGTGTTCAATAAAAAACAGACGGCGAAGCAATCTTAAAATCATTATGATTCTCCATGCTGCGACTTGCTTTAAATACAGCTATCTAAGCCACTGCAGAGATTCTATCCTGCCTAAAATATGCAGATCAAATCTGGAATAATAATCAATGCAAAGTTCGCATCCTGTCACTAAAAGTTTTTGATCCCTGCCGCATACAAGGATGCGATCATCTTGATATTCTACGATTCCTTTATAATTTTCAATCGTCAGCTCATGATCACCGGTCATGGCTGCCCTGATATCTGCTATATCCATGGCATATCATCTCTTTTTTAATATGCTATGAAAAAATAACAGATTACATGACTTTATCCAGAATAATTTCCGTATGTCCAGGCTCTTTTTCCTGTATCGAATACGCCTTTAAGAGACGTTCCTTTGCCTGAATGCATTTCTGTTCGTCA
Organism: Lachnospiraceae bacterium; assembly: GCA_029062895.1. Taxonomy (GTDB): domain Bacteria; phylum Bacillota; class Clostridia; order Lachnospirales; family Lachnospiraceae; genus NK4A136. The sequence goes on along the minus strand of JAIDPF010000022.1, from coordinate 31,314 downwards.
TTATAATGAATCTCCGCCAGCACATCATTTTCTTTTACCGGATCACCAATTTTCTTTTTCAGCACAATACCCACAGACAGATCAATCTCACTCTCCTTCGTCTCCCTGCCACCGCCTAAGATCAACGAGCAGACACCCACCTCATCACAGGTAATATGCCCGATATATCCGTCCTTAGGACTGGTCAAAACAGTTGTATACCGGCTTTGTGGTAATCGTTCTGTCTGATATACCGCCTCTTTTTCGCCGCCCTGAGCTTCTACCCATTCTGCCAGTTTATCAAGCGCTGCACCAGAATCAATGGATTTTTGCAGCATTTCCTCCGCTTCTTTTTCCTCCTTCGCAATGCCTGCCGACAGAACCATCTGTATGCCAAGGGTCAAACACAGTTTCGTAAAATCTTCCGGTCCTTTTCCTTTCAATGTATCAATAGCTTCTTTCACCTCTAACGCATTGCCCACAGCAAAGCCTAACGGCTGATCCATATTCGTCAAAAACGCGGTGGTGGATTTTCCTGCACCCTTGCCGATCTTAACCATTTCCTCCGCCAGCCGCATGGCGTCTTCCCGTTTTTTCATGAATGCGCCGCTGCCGCATTTCACATCTAATACAATGGCATCCGCACCTGCCGCAAGTTTCTTACTCATAATCGAACTGGCAATCAGAGAAAAATTATCCACAGTTGCCGTCACATCCCTTAACGCGTATAGTTTTTTATCCGCCGGCGCAAGTTCTGCCGTCTGTCCCATAATAGCGATCCCGATCCGGTTGACCTGATCAAAAAAATGTTCTGTTAAAATACCCGTCGAAAAACCCGGAAAGCTCTCCAGTTTATCAATCGTCCCACCGGTATGTCCTAAGCCTCTGCCGCTCATCTTCGCAACCTTGACCCCTACCGAAGATACCAACGGTGCAAGTGTAATGCTCGTTTTATCACCCACGCCACCGGTGGAATGTTTATCCACCTTGACCCCCTTGATTCCGGAAAGGTCCAAAATATCACCGCTGTCCCGCATCGCCAGCGTCAGTTCCAGAGTCTCTTTCTCATCCATTCCCTGAAAATATACCGCCATCATCATAGCAGACATCTGATAATCGGGGATATTGCCTGCCGTATACTGCTTGATCATCCAGCGGATCTCATCTGCCTCCAGAACACCGCCATTACGCTTTTTTACAATCAGATCATACATTCTCATCCAGCAGAATCTCCTTTCTTCATTTCACGGCAGATACTTTGACATCCTGCCTCCATTTATGCTACAATCCACTTACAATGAAACTACCGGAACCATTTATCCAACGAATGAAACATATGTTAGGCGGGGAATATCCCGCTTTTGAAGCAACCTATTCCGAAGCCGCAGTAAAAGGGATCCACTTAAATCCAAAACGTCTCTCGGAAGAGGCTTTATTACTGTGCTTTGGATGCTCTGTATCTCCTATATTTAATATTAAATCTGGATTTTATTTTGGCGGCACCGTGAAAAATGAACTTAAACTTGGTATGCATCCGCTCCATCACGGCGGAGCTGTTTATTCACAGGACCCCTCTGCCATGCTTCCCGTCAGCGGGATCGATATCTCGCCCAATTGGCGTGTTCTTGATCTGTGCGCCGCCCCTGGCGGAAAAAGTTCACAGATCGCATCCCAGCTGTCCCCACAGGGATTTCTGCTTGCCAATGAACCCAATCCCTCCAGAAACAAAATATTGATCAGCAATATGGAACGGATGGGATATCCCAATGTTGTGGTTACCAAATTGACTCCGCAGGAGATCGCCTCATATTATCCGGGATATTTCCATATGGTTTTAGTGGATGCTCCCTGCTCCGGTGAGGGAATGTTCCGTAAATATCCGGAAAGCATCCATGAATGGTCCCCGGAAAATGTCCTTCTCTGCCAGCAACGGCAAAAGGAAATTTTAAGTCATGCGGTAAATACACTGCTTCCGGGAGGTATTCTGGTCTATTCCACCTGCACCTATTCCGTTGAGGAAAACGAGGATATTGTCCGTTGGCTACTTCAGGAATATTCTCTGGAGCCCTATGACATACCGGAACAGATACGGTCAGTCACCGCTCCCGCCTTTGGGGAAGAGATTTCCTGCTGCAGAAGATCTTATCCACATCTTTTCCAAGGCGAAGGTCAATTTATGGCTTATTTCCGAAAAACGGGGACGTTACCTGACGCAACAGACAGTCAGCCAGTCAAGCCGTCTTTGGCGCTTCGGAAGATATCTTCTAAAAATATGTCCCTTATTCAGGAGACTTTTACCGATCATTTTGACCTGTCCGAAATCTCCTTTTATGAACATCAGGACAAAATCATCGCATTACCAAAAGATTATCACGTCCAGCTTCCGCCCCATGGCATCACTTTATGCGGCGTTACGGCAGGCATGATGGAGAAAAACCGTTTTACGCCGCATCATCATTTCTTTCATGCATACGGAAATCTCTGCCGTAACACGCTTTTTCTTATGCCGGAAGACTCCCGCATCATACAGTATCTTTCCGGTCAGGAGATTACAGATGACAGCGTATCCAAGGGTTATGGCGTTATCTGCTGTGAGGGATGTCCTCTCGGCGGCTTTAAGGCATCGAACGGCAGACTGAAAAACCATTATCCCAAAGCCCTGCGTAACCTATGAGCATTGCTCACTTATGATATGGCTCATTATTTTTGATTTTATACGCCCGGTAAATCTGCTCTAACAGCACCACCCGCATCAACTGATGCGGTAATGTCATTTTGGAAAAGCTGAGTGAAAGGTCCGCCTTTTTCTTTAGTTCTTCGTCTATTCCCAGAGAACCACCTATCATAAATTGGAGATGGCTTTTTCCACTTGTTTCCAGATCGCATAGTTTTTGAGAAAATGCTTCCGAGGTAAATGGCGTTCCTTCGATCGCCAGCGCAATCAGATACGCGTTCGGGACAAGATATTTTTCCAGACGCGCCGCCTCAGCTTTCAAAACCATCCGAATCTCCTTCTCGGAAGCGTTCTCTGTCGTCTTTTCATCCTTTACTTCAAAGATATTAAGTTTGACATATCGCGAAAGCCTTTTGCTGTATTCTCCGACTGCCTGTCGGTAGAATTCCTCCTTGATGGAACCGACGCATAAAATATCAAGCCTCATGCTCATACAGCTCCTGATAGATTTTCTCTGTCATATTATCAGCATACGCCGGATTCAGATTCATAAACTTTTCTGTCAGGACATGTCTGATCTGCTCAATCCTGTAAAAATACTTTTCCTCTTCTGGAAGATTAGGTTCCATCCTTCCTTCCAGCATGGCATCTATCTGTTCAGACGTCAATTCTTTCTGATACCACTTTTCGATCTCTCCGGTCATCTTATCTTCTTCTTTGGCAAAAGATAAAAGACTCTTAAATGATTTGACAGATAAAAATCCCATAATGATCAATGCAAGAAATAAAACGCCCATTACAGAACAGGTCACTGTCTTTGTAAAAGTACTCCATCTGATGGGTATCACATTAAAAATATATAGAATATTAAATACTGATCCTACGATTCCTACAATAATCAGCGCATACGCGGAAGATTTGACCTCCTGCGCCTGTTCCATTTTATTCTGATATATTTCATTACTCCCATTATTACTGCCGCCTCCCACACTACGCATCTTCTGATAACGCATCTGGTTTTCCATACGCGCAATCTCACTTACAACATTAGCTGCCGCATCCCGTTCCTCCGGATCCACTAATAGATAATGGATTTCTTCTCCCTCATCGTATTGCACACGCGCTGAGGAGATATTATTCTGATGTAACAGATCGACAATACTTTGAAGCTGCGTAGGAGCCCCCTTAGCAATGCTGTCTTCCTTCCGGATCAGCTGTTCTACCAGACTGCAATCACATTTTTTGCATCTCTTGATTCCTTCTACGTATTCGTTTTTACATTTCGGGCACCACGGCATACTCTCACACTCCTTTGCATTCTATCCACATCTTCTGTTTTCACGCTTCTGGTATCATATTTTCGGAAACATTTATGACCGGCGGCGCATATGCTTCGGGCGGGATCAAATCTCCGCACGAATATACCCCTTCTTCAGACCGAACTCCCTTATACAGGCTTCCATCGTTAATATCCGCCAGATAAAATGTTCCTGTCCGCATACTCTGTTCTGTTATTCCCTGTTCCATATTCGGGCTGCTGGAAACCATATTTTCTACAAAAATATAGTAAATCTTATCCTCCAGACAGATCGCCGAAGATACGATATAACTGTATCTCATCGTATTACCCGCAACATATCCGGTCAAATCGCTGGCTTTTCCGAGATTCACATTATACTGCATCAGATTTGCGGTAATATCCTGTACCTGCGCCGTTCCCTGCAGGGAAAGATTATAATCCACTTCCGTGACTTCTCCCGGAATCCCTTCCTGACTGTAAGCGATAAAGGTAAAATGGCTCGTACCAAGCGGCATCGGAACCGGTCCTGTATATTCCGTACTTGTATTGGTAGGTATCGTTCCATCTGTCGTATAATAAACGGTACAATACGTCTGCACATCCACCTTGATCAATTCCGGGATCGTATAATTACCGCCTTCCAGAATCACATTGGGAGGATTTGGCACACGGATATCAATCGTATAAGTCATGGACACGACATCACTCTCGATCCCATAAGAATTTACAAAGATCGCATTGATCTTATAGATGCCCAGATCCAAAACAAGCGGTTCCTTATAGACCGGGCTCTCATAAGTCGGCATAGTGCCATCCATGGTATAATAGATCGTCCCCTCGGAATTGGACGAAAGTTTCAGATATACGATCTCGTCATACGTACCTCCCTGGGAACTAAATTGCGGTTCATTGGCCAAATAATTCTGAAACTGGTTAACAATGATCATATCCTCACAGTTCGACAGGATCTCCTCAATCATGGCATAATCCTGCTTTGATGCATAATAATCAATAATCCTTCGATAGGCGGCCTGATAATTGACATCCTTTGCATAGATGATCTCCCATAGCATCAGAACGCCTTTTTCCTCTTCAGCATTTTGAAAATAATATTCAGCCAGCTGATATTTTAAGGAAGTATTCTCCGAAGAAAGCATCACAGACCGCTCCATATGCGCGATCGCGTCTGCGTAATTGCCTTCTGCCGCAAAAGAAGCAGCCAGTTCTGCCTGATATGACGAACTATTATTCTGATACATATATTGCGAAACCTTGACGATCCCCACAACAACCGATACGGTAACCACCAGAAAAAGTGCAATCACGATCCATCTCAGTCTGCTTTCCTTCATGAATTTCAAGAAATGATACATGATATGCGGATCTTCTTCATCAAAATCATCAAGATAATCCAATTCATATTCCTCGTCAAATTCATCTTCAGCATCATACGCATTTTCCTCTGCCGCATCATACTCATCATCATATTCGCTATCGTATTCTTCTGATTCGTCGTATCCTGCAGACTGATATTCGTTCTCATCACTATATTCCGCAGAATCACGATCATAATATTCATTATTCTCCCCATAATTTGTCTGCATTTCATATCCTGCAGATATATCCGCAGGAACATCCATATCAACATATTCCAATCCTTCCGTATCTAAAGCCCTATATTCCTCATAAGAAGCCTCAGCATCCAATTGAATATCAGACAAGGTATCACTGATACTTTGCTCAATTTCCGGCTCATAATAAGGGACATACTGGACTTCTTCTCCGCATTTCGGACAGTATAGAAGATCATCCGCTATTTCAGCATTACAATTGGGACAAACCATAATATAACCTTGTTCCTTTCCTAATTAGCGCAACCAATCTTAATGCTTCACACCCGACACACAGTTGTTCATCAGCATTGCAATTGTCATGGGGCCCACTCCGCCCGGAACAGGTGTAATCGCTCCTGCAATCGGAAATACATCCTCATAATCCACATCGCCACACAGCTTGTTCTCTGCATTTCTGTGGATGCCCACGTCAATTACCGTTGCGCCCTCCTTTACATATTCTCTGTTGATCATTTTAGGTTTACCGACCGCAACCACCAGAATATCCGCACGCTTACACACTTCCTTTAGGTTCCTTGTTTTGGAATGTGTAATGGTTACGGTGCCGTTTTCCCGAAGTAAAAGAACCGCCATAGGTTTTCCGACGATATTGCTTCGTCCGATCACAACGCATTCTTTCCCTGCAATCTCAATATTGCTCCGTTTCAAAAGTTGGATAATCCCTGCTGGAGTACAAGGCAGAAAACCGGGCTGACCGATCAGCAGCGCTCCCACACTTTCCGGATGAAATCCATCCACGTCCTTGGCAGGTGCAATCGCTTTGATGACTACGTCCTCATCAATATGCTCCGGCAACGGTAGCTGTACAAGGATACCGCCTATCTTATCATCCTGATTCAATCGCTCTATCAATGCGATCAATTCTTCCTGCGCCACTGTCTCAGGAAGTTCATAACTTTCTGAACGGATGCCAATGTAAGCGCATGCCTTTTTCTTATTGCCAACATACACACTGGAAGCCGGATCCTCTCCCACCTGTATGACAGCGAGGGCAATCTCCTTTCCCTCTTCTCTAAGCGCCGCAACCTGTTCCTTTAATTCCTCTTTGATCTCCTGGCTGATCTTCTTTCCGTCTATTACAAACGCCATTTCGTTTCTCCTTTTCCTTTTCTGGTTTCTATCAGTTAAAATAACCCCACGATCTTATCATCTATTACATCAATTCCCTCCGCAGCAGGTATCTTCGGCAATCCCGGCATAGTCATAATCGAGCCTGTAATAACAACGATGAAGCCCGCTCCGGCATTCAGATACACTTCACGGACATTGATTGTAAATCCTTCCGGCCGTCCCAGCTTTGTCTGGTCGTCGGACAAGGAATACTGCGTCTTTGCCATGCAGACAGGCAGACTGCCATATCCCATTTCTTCAATCTTTTTTAATTGTTTTTTGGCGGACGCTGTGTAAGATACGCCGGCGGCACCATAAATTTTTTGCGCAATACACTCAATCTTCTGTTCCGGCAAAAGATCATCTTCATAAAGGAAATGAAAATCAGATTTCTCATGATCCAGCATTCTGATTACTTTTTCCGCCAATTCCAATCCACCTTCTCCGCCATTTTCCCATACACGGGCAAGCGCAAATACACATCCTTTTTCTTCCACAAAAGAACGCACATAAGAAAGTTCCGCTTCGGTATCGCTCACAAACTGATTGAGCGTTACTACGATCGGCACACCATAATTCTGCAGATTCTCAATATGCTTTTCCAGATTGACAATACCATCTTGCAGCGCGCGCAGATTTTCTTCTCCTAATCCGTTCTTATCTACACCACCATTATATTTCAAAGCTCGTATTGTTGCAACCAAAACGATAACATCTGGTTTCAAACCAGCCTTGCGACACTTGATATCCAGAAACTTCTCCGCGCCAAGATCCGCGCCAAATCCCGCTTCTGTTACTACAATATCGGATAACTTCAAAGCAAGCTTTGTCGCGCGAATGGAATTACATCCATGGGCAATATTGGCAAATGGTCCGCCATGTACAAAAGCAGGCGTGTGTTCCAAAGTCTGAATCAAATTTGGCTTCATAGCATCCTTTAAAAGCGCTGCCATGGCACCCACCGCGCCAAGCTGTTTCGCCGTGACTGCTTCCCCATCCATATTGTAAGCTACAATAATCTTAGAAAGCCTTTCTTTTAAATCCTCCATATCGTCTGCAAGGCAAAGAATCGCCATAATCTCGGATGCTACGGAAATCACAAAATGATCTTCCCTGACCACGCCATCCGATTTTCCACCCATACCAATCACAATATTACGAAGCGCTCTGTCATTCATATCCAGACAGCGCTTCCAAACCACCTGTCTGGTATCGATCCTAAGTTCATTGCCCTGTTGGATATGATTATCCAACATCGCTGCCAGAAGATTATTCGCAGAAGTAATAGCATGAAAGTCACCAGTAAAATGAAGATTCAGATCCTCCATAGGTACGACCTGTGCATAACCTCCACCTGCCGCACCTCCCTTAATGCCAAAGCATGGCCCCAAAGATGGTTCCCGAAGAACCACTGATGCCTTCTTTCCCATGCGGCACAATGCCTGCCCAAGACCAATGGTAACTGTGGTTTTTCCCTCGCCTGCAGGCGTAGGATTAATTGCCGTCACAAGCACCAGTCTTCCATCACAATTTTCAAGCGTTTTCTGGATGCATTCATTGCTGATCTTCGCCTTATACTTTCCATAACATTCCAAATCATCCTCTGTAAGACCGAGCTGCTTTGCAATCTCACCAATCGGCTGCAGTTTCGCTTCCTGTGCAATCTGAATGTCTGATTTCATGATTTTTCCCCTTACCTTACTATACATTTATTTTATTCATGCATTTTAACGTTTTCTATTTTGCAAAAACTCTTCTAACTGCACCGAATTCATCAAAACTTTCCTTGGTTTCGTACCTTCCTCCGGACCCACGACGCCCGCAGCTTCCATCTGATCTACGATTCTCGCTGCTCTGGTATATCCCACCTTAAAAACACGCTGCAGCATACCGCTGGAAGCCTTCTCTTTTTCCACAACAAAACGGCATGCCTCGTCAAAATACGCATCCAGAGAATCATCCGCACCGGAGCTGCTTTTCTGGGATGTTCCGTCTTGTGACGCATCGCCCTCGGACATCCCGGAGATCTGCTGTTCCACGGCGACATCATAAGCCTGATCTCCGGCATTTTTCTTTAGGAAATCAACAACTTCCGAAACTTCCTGATCTGATACAAACGCTCCCTGCACACGCAGCGGTTTAGAATATCCCTGCGGATAAAATAACATATCCCCTTTGCCCAGAAGTTTTTCTGCGCCAATCATATCCAGTATTGTACGTGAATCCACACCACTTGTCACCTTAAACGCGACACGACTCGGCATATTGGCCTTAATCAGTCCTGTAATGACATCTACGGAAGGTCTCTGCGTCGCAATGACCAAATGGATGCCGGCAGCACGTGCAAGCTGTGCCAGTCGGCAGATGGACTCTTCCACTTCTTTGGACGCAACCATCATTAGATCAGCAAGCTCATCTACGATGACAATGATCTGCGGCATCTTCTGAAGAGTATCGCCTTCTCCTTTTGCCTGCAGATCTTCCACTTTTTTATTGTAACCTTTTAAATCACGCAGTCCAAAATCCGCAAATGCCTTATAACGCTTGGTCATTTCTGCCACTGCCCACTGCAGCGCCGCATTGGCTTTTCGCGGATCAGTAACGACGGGAATCAATAAATGCGGGATCCCGTTATATACGCTAAGTTCCACTACCTTAGGATCGATCATGATCAGCTTGACATCATCCGGATGAGCCTTATATAAGATACTCATAATCAATGTATTGATGCAGACCGATTTGCCGGAACCGGTTGCTCCTGCCACCAACATATGCGGCATCTTAGCAATATCCGCAACGATCGTCTTTCCGGTAATATCCTTTCCGACCGCAAAGGTCAGATTGGAAGAGGCATTCTTATATTCGGAAGATTCGATCAGATCACGGATCAACACATCGCTTGTCTTCTTGTTCGGAAGTTCGATCCCCACGGCAGCCTTGCCCGGAATCGGTGCTTCAATACGAATGTCCTGCGCTGCAAGATTTAATTTAATATCGTCCGTCAGGCTGACGATCTTATTAACTTTAATTCCTTCCCCAAGCTGCAGTTCATATCTTGTCACCGATGGTCCCTGACTGATATTCGTTACAGTAACTGTTACTCCAAAAGTCTTTAATGTTTGTTGTAATAACAGGGCGGTCTCTTTCAGTTCTTGATCGCTGTCGCCATTCTTTTTATTTTCATTTTTCTTTAAAAAGGTTATTTTAGGCTTTTCATATTTTTTCGGTCTGGATACCACTTTCGCGCTCTGGGACATGCTGCGAATTTCAGTCTCTTTTGCTAAATGGGCTTCCGGATCCGAACCGTTCTGATGACTGCGTTCAGTCACCGGCTGGGGCATCTGGCTAAGATCCGGCATTGCCACAACGGTTTCTTCTGTCGTATCCCCGGCATGTTCCTCCGGCTTTTCTGCGACAGTATTATCGGCAGACATTTGTACCCCATATGGAGTATGGTTTTCCGCTGCTGTATAGAGACCATCTACGGCAGAGACATCAATCTCCGGAATATCCACATCTGACGTTTTTTCCTCCTGTTCCTCTCCCCGGTTGATCGTAATCTCTCTCATTTCCAATGAGGGAATGTCAGACTGCTTCTGTTCCCTTTCGGAAGGTTGTTCCAGCAGAGTAATCTCATGGATATCATCACGATTGTTCCTTTGTTTCTGGTCTTCAATCAAAACCTGATCGATATCAATCTTATTTTTCTTTGTATTATGTACGGAATGCGCGGTTGCGATCCGCTCATCTTCCCGCTGTTCTTCTAGTTCCCGGCGTCTCTGCTTCGCTTCTTCCCGTCTTCTCTGCTGCTCCTTTGCTTTTTCCAAAGCGGTATTTCCGACGCGCTCTTTGACGCTTTGTCTGTTCCCATGAATAACAGGAAGGGCGAGTCCCTCCTCCGGCATCTCCTCATCCTCCGGGATTAATCCATACTGTCCATCCGCATCTTCCGTGTAACGGTCACGGAACGAATCGCTTCCGAACTTTAATTTTCCCAAAAAGGAACGCTCCGTAATGAGTATGATACAGATCAGCGCAATTGCAATCGCTAAAAAGATCGACCCCGCCTGTCCAAATACATGATACAGCCAACAGGCCACCAAGCCAAATATAACGCCTCCGCCTCCCTGCTGGTCGTAGAGCAACCGGACCTGCTTCTCCGCACCGGCAAGATAGGAAATATCCATTCCGGTAATATAACACAGCAATATCCCGATCATAAAAATCAGTACCAATGCGGAAATCAGTTTCAAGGTCGCCACCTGGTTGGCAGCATTGGAGATCTTAAAGCAGATCCCCACAAATACCGCAATCGGAATCAAATAACCAAGAATCCCAAAAGCTCCCAGCATAAAATATTTTACAGCTGGTCCAAACGATCCCTTTATCACATTGATCATACATAAAAATATCATCAGAACAACGCCAAAAACAATTAATGCAACTGCCTCCTGCCGAATCTTTTCATCCACTTCTTTTCTTTGAGGATAGCTGTTATTATGGGTGTTTCTCTCTGATGAACCGTTTCTGTTTTTATTGGTGGTACCGGTACTTCGATGATTATATTTTCTACCGCTGCTTCTCTGACTTCCTGATGTTGCCACAACGATCTGCCTCCATTACAAACTTCGCATTATCTACCAGATATTGTATCACAAATACTATATTTTGTCACTAAGAAACAGCAGGCATACTATATCATGCTCTGTAATTTGTTGATTGCAGACGATAAGCCACCAGTTTCATTGATGATTCCATGCTCCACAGCTTCTTTTCCCACCAAAATCGTCCCTATATCCTTGGTCAGCATGCCGGTCTCCATCATCAGCGTTTCAAAACATTCTTTTGTAACCTGACAATGACCGCAGACAAACTGTGTGATCCTTTCCTGAATTTTTTTAAAATAATCATAGGTCTGTCTTGCGCCAATCACCATACCGCTTAACCTGACGGGATGGATAACCATCGTCCCTGTCGGAACGATCATAGAATAATCCGTACTGACCGCGATCGGTACGCCGATGGAATGGCTGCCCCCAAGTACCAGAGATACTGTCGGCTTTGACATACTGGCGATCATTTCAGCAATCGCCAGACCGGCCTCCACATCTCCACCCATGGTATTTAACAGGAAAAGAACACCCTTAACCTGTTCATCCATCTCATATTCCGCCAACCTCGGCAGGATATGCTCGTATTTTGTGGTCTTGGATGAACTGGCAAGATTCTCATGCCCTTCGATCTCTCCGATGATCGACATAATTTCTATCTTTTTTCCTTTGGATACGGCAGACACACTGCCCTCTTCCCGGATTTGATCCTGCTCATCTTTGTTCTTGTTATCCTTTGTTTTATTATTTGAAGTCATCTGTTCCGTCATAGATCCTCTCTTATCCTTTCTGATGATACAATATAAAAAGAAGGATATCCGTTGATATCACATATCAATTAATATCCTTCTCATATCATATCCATTTTTTTAATTTATATCAAAATAATCTTTCCCACTCATATCTACCAGATCAAAATGCATCGCATATTCCGGCGGTTCAATATCAAATTCCATCTCCCTTGGCACGCGTTTTTTTGGAGTCGGCAGAGGATTAGGGATCATCGACGATGTTGAAGCCGACTTCGCCTCCAGAGCCTCTAATTCTAATTCCAACGCTGATTTTGGCTCTTTCTGATGATTGTTCGCCGGCGGTGGCGGCGGTGATGGCATTGACAGATTCAGATCTCTTATCTGTTTGTCGTTTACCTTTGCCGTCTTATAATCCATCCGTCGACCATATTTCAAGGCAGGATTTATCTGCTGCTGAGCAGGCAGTTCCTGCTTGACTTCCGGCTCCTGAACAACAGACTCTTTTAATCCGGGGCCTCTTTTTACAGTATTTTCCACCGGTGTCTGTTCAGCCTCCATGTTCCTTACAGCATCCTCCATATGTTTTACCATACCTTTCTTTTTTTATATCAACTTTAAAGACACTAATATCGGCTCAAAGAGCAGACATGCTCACTTACCGGGATCCAGACGCGTCTCTATATTGTATTTCGGCCGACGTTTGACTTCTTTATAGATCTTGCCGATATACTCTCCCACAATACCGATGGACAACAGCTGCACGCCACCCAAGAACCAGATCGATAAGATCAGAGAGGTCCATCCTTTTTCAACCGATCCTGAAAAATAAGAAGCAAACGCATATACTGCCGCCGCAAAACAACAACCCAGTATAATAATTCCCAGTGAAATGATCATGGAAATCGGTTTTACACTAAAAGAAGTGATGCCATCTATGGCAAGTCCCAACATCTTTTTGAAAGGATATTTGGAAGATCCGGCCGCCCGCTCCTGCCGCTCATAATATACCTCCGCAGTTTCATAACCGAGTAATGGCACCATCCCGCGAAGATAGATATTACTTTCTTCATAGCGAAAAAGTTCTTCCACCGCCCGCTTCGACATCAGCCGGTAATCCGCGTGATTATAAACCGTTTCCACCCCCATAATATCCAGAAGCTTATAAAATATCTGCGCCGTGTTTCGCTTCATGAAGGAATCGGTCTTACGAGCGCTCCTAACGCCATAGACAATATCCTTCCCCTGATGGCAGGCATCTACCATATCTTCAATGGCATTGACATCATCCTGAAGATCCGCGTCAATGGAAACGATCATATCTGCCATTTCCTTAGCGCAGGACAATCCCGCAAGTAGAGCATTCTGATGCCCCACATTTCTGGCCAGCTTGACTGCGCATACATCCTTTGAAGCCGCTTGTTCTTTCTTCAGAATTTCCCACGTCCGGTCCTTGCTGCCGTCATTGACAAACAGCATAAAACTATCCTGACTGATCTTGTTTTCCTCAATTAATCTTTTTAATATTTGACGCAGCCCTGCCAGACAAAGTGGAAGCACTTCCTCCTCATTATAGCAAGGAACTACGATCGCCAATCTATCCATCGGATTCTCCTAATCATTCATCCCAATTTGTATAGACGGACTGCACATCGTCATCTTCCTCCAGAAGGTCAAGCGTCCTCTGCAGACTCTTGACACTGTCCTCCTCCGTCAGTTCCACATAATTCTGCGGCAGTCTGGTTACTTCCGCAGACACGATGGGCAGCTTCAAGCCTTCCATTGCCTCCAATATCTCCGGAAACGAGTCGGGATCTGTCAAGATTTCATAAGAATCCTCTTCCTCGACAAAATCATCCGCTCCGGCATCTAACGCCTTTTCCATCAGCGTATCCGCATCCAACTCACATTCTTCCTTATCCACGATGATCTGTCCCTTTGTATCAAACATAAAGGACACACATCCCTGCGCGCCGATACTGCCGCCTCCCTTGGTAAACGCGCTACGGACATTGGCTGCCGTACGGTTCTTATTATCAGTCAACGCTTCTACAATGATCGCAATACCCTTCGGACCATATCCCTCATAAACAACATGCTCATAGTTGACCGCATTGCTGTCGCCTGCCGCCTTCTTGATTCCCCTGTCGATGGTATCATTGGGCATATTATTAGCTTTCGCTTTGGCGATCACAGTAGCCAGTTTATAATTATTGGCAGGATCGGGGCCGCCTTCCTTTACGGCAACTGCGATTTCCCTTCCGAGAATGGTAAAGATCTTTCCCTTCGCAGCATCATTTTTTTCTTTTTTGTGTTTAATGTTGGCAAATTTTGAATGTCCAGACATATAAAACCTCCTGTAATCCTTTTGTATTTTATGATTGAATCGGCGTCACCTGTATGGTTTTGATCACCTTATTCTCTACTTCCAATACCTTAAAGCGGTAATTCTCGATACTCGTTTCAAACAAATCATCCTCCTCGGGAATTTTTTCCATCAGCGAGACCAGATATCCGTTGATCGTCTCAAATTCTTGTTCACCAAAATCAATCCCGAACGTATCCGTCAGTTCCTCCAGTCTGGTCAGCCCGTCGATTTGATAGATCTCTTCCTTTTCATGTTTCTGTATCATATGGACATCGGCATCGTATTCATCCTGAATATTACCGACAATCTCCTCTAAGATATCTTCCATCGCCACCAGTCCAGAAGTTTGTCCATATTCATCCACGACGATGACCATCTGCGTCTTGGTTGCCTGCATCTCTTCAAATAAAGCATCTACCGCTCTGGTTTCCGAGACAAAAACAGCGTCCCGTATCAACCCTGCCGTCTCTTTCAGCGTTTTGTTCAGCTTGGGATTTTCACTCTGTACCCGGACAAGATCCTTAATATGTAGGATACCGACGATATGATCGATATTTTCCTCATAAACAGGATAACGGCTGTAATTATTATTCAAGATCTCCCACAGGGCATCTTTGACTTTGATATCCGCATCCAAACCGGATATGCTGTTGCGGTTTGTCATGATATCCTGCGCTTCTTTATCAGAAAGTTCAAAAATATTGTTGATCATCTCGGCTTCATTGGCCTGCAGGATTCCCCGCTCCTGTCCTTCATTGACAATCGCAATAATCCCTTCCTCTGTCACATCCGAAGTATCCGACTTCCTCTGGATGCCAAATACCAGCTCCAGAAATTCCACACTTTTTCGCAAAAACCATGTAAGCGGTGTCAGGAAAATCAACAATATATGAACGATCCTATAAAACAGGCGGATGACCTGTACCGGATATCTTGACGCGATCCGCTTCGGCAACAGAATTCCAAAAATCAGCAGGAAATAAACAAACCCAACCGTCATCAGTATGCCGTAACGTATTGTTATAAAACGACCACTAATGTAATAACCACCATAAAACAGCAGAACCGTCGCAAGCAGATGAATCGTATCCACCAGACGCTGCGGATCGTCATGAAGCTTCATGACCTCCGCGTTGTTTTCTTTTGCTGCTCCAGCCGGATAGTTTTTAACGGCCTCTCCAAAGGAATAGAGTATAAAATATATAAGAATCGTAACAATATATGCTATGATGCCGACCGCCAGACTGTCTCCCAGAAGAAACATCATACTAATAACCATGCCTTTCTACAGCCTGCGAATTTGGGCCGCAGGCACAAATTTGCGATTGAAAAATCTTTTGATTTTTCAATCTGCCCGCCCGCAGAATCATCGTTCATGATAAAAAATTCACCACACCTTCCCATTGGCTTATTTAACTGCAATTAAATATAACATTTTCCCGGATAAACGTCAAGAAAGGCTCTTATGTATCCAATTCCAAACTTATCTTTAGCGCACGGTCTACTTTTGCCATGATCTCATAATCCAGATGGCAGACCAACTCGCGCATTCGTTTCTTGTCAACGGTCCGAAGCTGTTCCAAAAGGATTACGGAATCCTTTTCCATTTGATATCTGGAAGCCTCCAACTCTATATGAGTAGGCAGTTTGGCTTTATTCATTCTGGATGTGATCGCCGCTACGATTACGGTAGGGCTGTGTTTATTCCCAATATCATTCTGGATAATCACCACCGGACGGATCCCTCCCTGTTCCGATCCAACTACCGGCCGCAAATCAGCATAATAAACATCTCCTCGTTTCATAACAAACCTCTCAATTCACTACAATTACTATTTTCCTTCTTATGTATGAAACAATTCTATTTATGTATTATGCCCAAGATTCTTAGTGCTATACATTATTTACTGATATATCCGCGGCACGCGTTTATTAATATTGCAAGCAATCTCATAATTGATCGTTCCGCAAAGCTCAGCCAGTTCTTCCATGCGGATCTCTTCTTTCTGATCCCTGCCGATCAATGTCACCACATCACCGCGCCCGACGCCCTCGATCTTCGTAACATCCACCATAAACTGATCCATGCAGACGCGTCCAATGATTGGCGCTCGCTTACCGCGAATCAAGACGGAACCCCGATTGGATAACAGACGCGGATAACCATCGCCATATCCTACCGGTATCGTCGCAACTACGGTCTCCCCTGATGTAATATATGTTCCCCCATAACTTACGGGAACTCCTGCCGGCAATGTTTTAACATATGTGACAGCACTTTTCCAGCTTAAAACAGATTGGAGCGCAATCACATCCGCAGAAACCTCATCAGAAGGCATCAATCCATAAATAATAATCCCCGCCCGTACCAGTTCCATTTTCGCCGACTTGAAGCCTATAATTCCTGCACTGTTTGCGCAATGCTTCAGGGGAACGGCAATTCCTTCCTTCTCCAAGTCCCGGCAGAACTTACTGAAACGACCGATCTGCTGCTGTGTCGGTTCAGGGTTCTTTTCATCCGCTCTGGAAAGATGCGTAAAGATTCCTTCTACCGTGAGCATCTTAGATGCCGCAATCCTTTTTACCGTATCTATGCCTTCTTCTGCGGTTGGCAGACCGATCCGGGACATACCGGTATCCACCTTGATATGTACAGGAATCGTTTGATTCTTTTTTTTTGCTTCTTTACATAATAATTCCGCGCTTTCCGTATCAAATATTGTCGGCGTCACCTGACATTTGATTAGGGTTTCATAGGCGGCTGGAAATACATATCCTAAGATCAGAATCCGTTTTTTCAATCCGGCCTCTCTCAACTCTACCGCTTCCTCTATAGTTGCCACAGCATATCCCCAGACAAAGGAAAACTGCTCCAACTCCTCCGCGAGCCTGACTGCTCCATGTCCGTAACCGTCCGCTTTAAGTACCGCGATCAACGGTACCTTACTCCATGCGTATATATTACGGATATTCCGGCGGAAAGCCTCCAGATCTATCGTTACATAGGTTCGTTCTTTTGATCTATTCTGAACTTCCAAGATTATATGCCGCCTTCTTTCAATACTTTTGGGATCATATCCGGCAGATCGCCTGCTTTTACGGAAGCGCGGTGATACTGTTTTGCCGCGTAACATCCGGCTTTTCCATGGCTAAAAACAGCAACCGCGGTTTTTACTGCCATGGCAGCATCGCAAGAGCTGTCTGCCCGCTGCCTTTGTACACCGTCAGAACCGTTATCCATACTGGAAAACATGACAATCATCCCGGCCAGAACGTCACCACTGCCTGCCGTCGCCAAGGCATCCGTACCTCTATCCGAGATATATACCGTCTTTCCGTCAGTAATCAACGTCACCGCATCTTTTAACACAAGAATGCATCCGTACTCCGCTGCCCAATGCATACAATATTCCATATCCTGATGCTTTGCATCCCCCATTGGTCGGCCGCATAATCTTGAGAACTCCAACGGATGAGGCGTTAATACCGTGGGATACCCCTTATACTTCCGATCAGTCAGCCAATCCAAATGCTTACTGATGATGTTTATCGCATCCCCATCCACAATGGCAGTCTTCTCATAATGGCGCATCACATATTCCGTCAGCAGCTCCGCAGTCTTATCTTGCGATAATCCGCAGCCAATCAGCAGCGATGTACTCCAGTCAAAATATTCTTTCATTTTTTCAGAAACCATTATTGGGGTTTGATCAAAGTTCATTATCTGATCATAATCAACAAAAAGAGCCTCCGGCACAGAAGAAAATAAAATCTGTCGGTTGTTTCTATGGGAAATCACCCGTACCATCCCTGCGCCGCTACGAAAAGCAGCTTGGGTACTAAGTACCATTGCGCCCGCCATAGTCTCCGATCCGGTGACGGATAAGATCTTTCCGTATGTTCCCTTATTACCATATGGCGTTCTGTATGGGAGATAACGCAAATCTTCATCCTCCATCAGATAATGATTGGCTGCTATATCCATCTTATAGATACCGATATCTCCAACGATCGTCTTACCGCAGCAAAGCGGACCTTTTCCTAAAAACATGCCCGTTTTCTTCCACTGGAATGTTACCGTTTCATCCGCCATGACGGCATCTCCCATGATACTGCCGCTATCCGCATGAAGTCCGCTGGGAAGGTCTACCGCAATCACTTTTGCACCTTGTTTTTGACGAATCGTATTAACCAACCTGACTGCTTTTAAAAACTCCCCCTCCAAATCCCTATGCAGTCCGATCCCGAACAACGCGTCAATTACAAATTCATAGTGGTCAGTCTCGCAAACCTCATCTATCCTGCGTTCTACAGATATGCGAAGCTGTTCTAAAATATGCTGTTGCAGCTTATTTTCTTTTGTCGCCTTCTCCTCTCTGCCAACCATCACTGTCTGTACCTGATGTCCGCATCCGGCAAGGATTCTGGCAACTGCCAGCCCATCTGCGCCATTATTGCCGTAACCGCAAATGATCAGTATTTTTCCGGATACCTCGTCTTTGATGCGGGAACATACAAAAAGAGCCGCCTTTTCCATCAATACAAGGGATGGAATACCGACCTGCTCTATTGTGTATTGTTCACATTTTTTTATTTCCTCCGAAGTCAGCACCGGTTTCATGTTTACTGCTATACTCCTTTTACAGTCTGTGTAACAAAACAGAACAATTTTTTCAACTATCTTCCTTCTTTTCGCTACCGGAATCTTTAGGCCGCGCCTTCTCTGCCGGATTATACGCCATATCAAAAATATCGATCACCTCTGCCCCAAAGATGTCGTGCATATAAGTATAGACATTATGGTTCTGCTGCTCGTACTGCTGCTTCCTGACAACGTTCTTTTTTAATTCTATCCGAATATTGTTGATCCATTCCGCAATCTCCGTGATCTTATCGGAATTTTCCTGAATCAGTTCGTAACAGATTTGCATCGTCTCAATCATCAGATCAAAATTAACCTGATCAATCTGGGCCGGCAGTTCTTTCATTTCCTCTTGATATTCTGTCAGCTTTTGATTGCATTCCTCAATTTGTTTTTTATATACTTCCTGTTTTTTTGCATTGGCGCCGTCCATTTCGCCCACGATATTTTCCATCAGCAGCTTCTTTTGCTTCCGCAGAGTCCTTGTCTCCGTATTCACTTTTCCCTGACGTTTTAACAGTTCCTTTAATTCATCCTCCAGCCTCTGCATTCGCGGTGTCTTATCCAGCCCATTCATCAGCCGGTACCACCTGTTATCCAATGAGATCACAGGGATCTTTTTCCCTTTTAATGCCGGAATGAATACTTCTTCTTTTCGTGACAAGGCAGCTCACCTCCATTATTACAGCAGACTTTCCAGCGTCTCCCTGATCGCCTTGATAAACTCCTGACTATTCAAGACAGTAACCTCCGTAAGCGACGTGATCAATGCCAGATCCTTTGTCATCTTTCCGCTTTCGATAGTCTGCAGCGTTGCTTTTTCCAGACAATCCGCATATCTTACAAGCTCCGGAAGTTCATCCAATTCTCCGCGCTTTCTGAGTGCGCCTGTCCATGCAAAGATCGTCGCCACAGAGTTGGTCGAAGTCTCCTCGCCTTTTAAATGCTTATAATAATGACGCTGCACCGTCCCGTGTGCCGCTTCATATTCATAGACACCGTCGGGGGATACCAGAACAGAAGTCATCATGGCAAGGGAACCAAAAGCAGAGCTAACCATATCACTCATCACATCCCCATCATAATTCTTACATGCCCAGATAAATCCACCCTTTGCCTTCATCACTCTGGCAACCGCGTCATCTATCAGCGTATAAAAATATTCGATGCCCGCTGTTTCAAAAGCACTCTTATACTCCGTCTCATAAATCTCGGCAAAAATATCCTTAAAAGTATGGTCATATTTTTTTGAGATCGTATCCTTTGTGGCAAACCACAGATCCTGCTTTGTATCCAAGGCAAAGTTAAAACACGATTTAGCAAAACTGCGAATAGACTTCTCAGTATTGTGCATTCCCTGTAGGATGCCTGCTCCCTTAAATTCATGAATCAATTCTTTGGTTACATTACCATTGGCATCTTCAAATACAAGATAAGCCTTCCCCGATCCCGGCACTTTAATCTCCGTATTTTTATAGACATCCCCATAAGCGTGACGCGCAAGCGTGATTGGCTTTTCCCAATTTTTTACACAAGGGCTGATTCCCTTCACTACGATAGGTGTCCGGAATACCGTGCCATCCAAAATTGCGCGGATCGTGCCATTGGGACTCTTATACATTTCTTTGAGGTCGTATTCCTCCATACGCGCCGCATTGGGCGTAATGGTGGCACATTTTACGGCCACGCCGTACTTCTTTGCCGCAAGGGCAGAATCAGTCGTTACCTGATCATTTGTTTCATTGCGATATTTTAAACCAAGGTCATAATATTCCGTCTTCAGATCAATATATGGCAGTAACAGTTCCTCCTTAATCATCTGCCAGAGAATCCTTGTCATTTCATCTCCGTCCATCTCCACCAAAGGTACTTTCATTGTAATTTTTTCCATGTTGCCGCTCCTCTCGTTCCGGTAAAATTCATTTAAATAAAATCTCTGATTTTTCAATCTAATTTTATCTCATTCCCAGAATATCGTCAATAAAAACTATGGAAGCGCTGATTAATTCACCGCTTCCATAGAACTTCCGACGGATGCACACGGATTTGCAAAGGAATATGCTGCTTCACAGCGCAAATCCGGTGCGAGAAACGCTTTCAACAGAGTTTCCCTATAATAATAGCCGCTCAATATCCAGCACACCCCAGCCCTGCAGATTCCAAGGTTCATGGACATCCCTTGCCGCATGCTGCAACCGTGCCATTAACTGCTGCGCAGAAAGATAGTTTCCTGCCAGCAGCATGGCCGCAGCGCCTGTGACCACTGCTGTCGCCATGGAGGTCCCGCTCTTGATGCAATATGCTTTCCTGCGTCCCTGCCTGTACCGGTGGGAGCAAGAAATGATGTCCGTTCCGGGCGCCACCAGATCCGGTTTTTTCAAAGAATACCTGCTGGGACCTCTGGCGGAATATTCGGAACAGCTTTTTCCGCTCTGCCCTTTATATCCAAAGTCATAACAGCCCACTGAGATCACATCATCACCCTCTCCCAAAGCGGACAGTGTCATCGGTTCCGGACCATTATTACCGGCCGCGGTAATGACCAGAATATCTTCCTGATACAACCGGCTGATCGCCTGTTGCATACGCTTTCTTTTATCACTGCTGACGTGATTCTCCATCCCGATTGAAATATTAACAATCCTGATATGATAACGTTTCCGGTTCCGATAAACCCAGTCCAGCGCATCCAGCAGATGCGCCGCCGCTCCATCTCCCCTTCCATCCAGAATTTTAATAGCGATAATCTTAGCAGAGGGAATAACGCCCTCATAGACTCCGTTGGAAAGCCTGCCATCGCCGCAGATGATTCCCGCAATATGGGTTCCATGTCCATAGTCATCATAAGGCGTCTTTCTTCCGCCAACCACGTCATGAAAAGCGACAATATTCGATACGATATCCGGATGTCCTGCCACCCCGGAATCAAGAATAGCAATCGAAAAATCACATGGACGATGCCGAATCTGCGCATAGTCGTCCAAATGAAGTAAAGTACGTACCCGTTTCATCTATTGTCTTCTTCCATCCTTTTCTCATAACCAATATATGAGAAAAATAGAAAAACGCCCCTCGAATGAGGTCCCTGATGAAAGCAGATTCCTTTGCCAAATAGCGTCGTATGCAGGTCCGCGCATAAAAAAGCAGCTCCGGATGAGCCGCTTTTTTATCGTTTATTCAAATGCCGTACTATCCTGATAAACCGTATCCGTCAGACCAATTTTTTCCGTAAGCCGGCTGCATCCCGCAAACGCATAGCTGCCGATGGATCTCAGCCCTGCCGGAAATGTCACAGAAGTCAATTCATGATGATCACGGAACACACCGGATGCAATATATTTCACATTCTCTGGTATCACGATTACCTCATCAGATCCTTTATAGGAGATCAGCACGCCGTCTCCAACAATCAGATAATCCTCCGTTTCCGATGAGTCACGCCAATTTTCCAGCCATGGCGTATGTTCAAACGCGTAAGCCTCAACATTCGTCACAGTAGACGGGATTACAACATCCGTCAGTCTATCACAGTGATAAAACGCACCATAAGAAACCGTCCGTAGTCCTTCCGGAAGAACTGCCTGCGTCAGTCCACTTCTGGCAAACGCAAGCTGTCCGATCACCTCAACCGGACCAGACGCTGTGAAATCAAAAGTAGTCAAATCTGTTTGATTGTAATAAGCATAATCCTCAATGGCCGATAATGTCACGCTTTCCTGACTGCCACTTAAGGTAGAACCATCCGTCACAACCATATTGCCCGCCATCACAAATACCCTGTCAGATACGATTCTTGCGCCGCCCAACACAACGTCGTCTGTTGGCTGATAGGACGTTCCAGAAGAATTATTTCCTGTATCGGTATTCTGACCAGAAATGTTTTCCTTCTCACTTGTCGGTTTTGCGCCGGAAGCAATATGCTGCGCTGACTGTTCCGCTTTCCCCTCATCAAAATAAGAAATCTGATATACAGGCGAATGATTGGTCTCAAATCCATGCGCCGCAGCATATCCTTCTACATAAGAGCCTGCATCGCATACAAACAAGGCTTCCTTATTACAACTATCAAACGCAGTATCGTGAATTTCCGTAACTGACACCGGAAAGATGACCTGCTTTAACAACCGACAGCCATCAAATGCTTTCAAACCAATTGTACACAACGGCGCATTGATCGTCACCGTCTCTATGCTTCCCGCATCCGCGATCGCATAATCCGGAATCTTTGTCAGCCCCGCCGAAAACGTAATATCCTCCAATTGATCGCATCCCCAGAACGCATAGCGCACAATATCGGTAACCGTATCCGGCATCCGATACTGACGGCCCTGCCTGCCGGCAAGATACTGATAGATCTTACTTTGGGATGCATCATAAATAACGCCATCTACACAGGAAAAATATTTATTATTGGCAGCGATACGGACGCTGGACAAACTGTCACAGTCGGCAAATGCTCCGCTTCCTAGCGTTCTCAGCCCTGAACCGATGGTCACAGATTGCAGATTAACACAATGGTTAAATGCGGAATCACCTACCATAGTAACCGAATTGGGCAAAGTAATCTTCTGCAGGGCGGTACAGTCCGCAAATGCCCCGTAGCTGATCTCAATCACGGTATCCGGTAGTTTAACTTCAGTAATATTGGGATTGGCCGCAAACGCCCCTCTCCCGATCACCTCTATTCCATCAGGAACCGTTACCACCGAATCCGTTCCGATATAGCCGACCAGTTCTTTTCCGTTGATATTAAAATCAACGCCGGCGGACGCTGCCTTTGAACTGACATAGCCGCCGATCAGCAGAACAGCCAGCGCCGCTGCTGCGGGAATCCCCAAAATCCATTTTAATCTCTGCCGCATATACTTCCTCCATATGCTAATAAAATTCCAGTCCGGCATCTTTTCACAAAATACCGGACCGGAAACTGCTTAGAACAATTTAAACAGGTACTTTCCTCTTATCTTTCCATGTAAACAATACGCCTGAAATACATGCCAGACCGATCGCCAAAAACCATTTCGGATGAATATCTCCTGTCTTAGGCGTCGTATCCGTTACGCCGGATACGAGATTGTTCGTATTCACATAGATCACATACGGTGAAAAATGCGTCGCCGTAAACTGCATACACGGAACACCATCAATCGTTGTAAACTTCACTGCCATAGGATCAAGTACACCGTTAACGACGCCTGCCGCCATGTTGTTGCCGGCATAAGGCACCAGTTCGTCCGGAATCGGTATGGTAATGGTTACTGCAAGACCCGCTGTATTCTCGATCTTACGCGTACCGGTCTCATCATACAATGAAATATCAAATCCCACAAACCGGATGTTACTCAAATCACCATACTGCGCCCTAAGCGCCTGCTCGGCTGCCGCGGAAGCTACTGCGCTATCCGTGATCTTTACCACAAAATTGTCTGTAGATCCTGCCACAGTTGCC
This sequence comes from Lachnospiraceae bacterium, assembly GCA_029062895.1. Taxonomy (GTDB): domain Bacteria; phylum Bacillota; class Clostridia; order Lachnospirales; family Lachnospiraceae; genus NK4A136. Next base: position 6,799 of record JAIDPF010000022.1, on the reverse strand, counting down.
GAAGCAAGGTTCTTGTTATTGTTGTCAATCGTACTTGTCGTGACAGTTACGTCTGTTCCGCCTTTACTTGGATTACGGTTAGTGGTACTGCTACCGCTACCGGAAGTATTATTGTTATTATTGTTGTTATTATTACTTGTTCCGTTGGTGGTACTGTTCTGGCTTACCCGGTTGGAGGACGCCGAAGGCGTCTTATAGGTAGCCGTCACCTTCACTTCATGTGTCGGCATAATAAACGTTGTGGACGAACCAAAAGCATTGGAAAAGCCGATGTCCGTATTGGATGTCGTCCAACGGTCAAATACCTTACCCGTCGGAGCCGCATACGCAGTGATCGTAACTACGCTGCCCGGCGTATAATAGCCGCCACCTCCGCCATTTTCTACAATAACATTATACTTACCATTGTTATTCGCCGCATTGCTTGATGCGGAATTACCTGACGCGGAATTACCTGACGTGGAACCATTATTGCCATTGGAGCCGTTATTACCATTGGAACCGTTATTGCCATTAGAGCCATTGTTTCCACTATTTCCATTTCCGCCGCTTGGATTATTACCTGGTTCATTTCCACTGACGGAAGCCGGAGTAAATACGGCAATCGCATTACGATCTTCTGTCACATTCTCTAAGCCAAGCGTACTGTCATAGTAATTCCAGTGGCTGAAATTCCAGCCTTGGTGTTCAGGAAGTTTGGGCTGCGGATTTGTCGAAGGAAGCAGACCGTTATTGCCCTCCGCCACCTGTTTCGTTTCAAATACGGAATAATCATCATACCGGAAAGTGATCGTATAATATGGCATTTCAGGATCTGGCACAAACTGCGCCACCGCATACAAATCCGTAGTCACACTCTGCAGTGGATTGCCTGGTTGATCATATTCCGTCCAATCTGTATAATAATACTTCCAAGAATCAAAGATCCATCCACTATGTTCTTCCTTTTTCGGCGTCGGATTCACATCGGGAAGATAAGTGGCAGAACCACTCTTTACCGTCCTCTCTTCATAAGGCGTATTATCATCATTTAAGAAACTTACCGTAAATTCCGAATCCATAAAATGAACATAAATGTTCGTCTTTGAATTGATCGTATTACCATTTGCATCCTTTTTTTGGTAGGTCGTCGTAATAAATCTGCACTCCGGCTTTGTATAGATGTTTGTTATCGTATGAACCGGATCAAATGCTGAATCGGCAATACTAAGGACAGCGGGGATCGTAACCTTTATAGTAGAACCATTCCCTCTAAATACATCTCCTTCAATAATCATGTCCGGCGTATCGGGTAAAGTTACCTCCGACAGCATTGTGCAATTATTAAAAGTATTCTGTGGCACTTTGATAATTGAAGTATCCGACAGATCCACACCCACGATTCCGGCACAACCATAGAAAGCACCTACTTCGAGTTCCGAGGTGTCAGCAAGTTTCGGATCATTATCAACATTTACAAAACGATCCGTGATATCTTGATTGATCAATCCCCTTCCCGGAAGGCAGGTCATGATCTGATAAGTCCCATCCGCAAGCGTTTTATACAAAATATAATTATCAAAGGTATAGTCACCGGTTGCCGTTACCGTTCTTAAAGCATTACAATTTCGGAACGATGTAGGCGCAATTTCTTTACACGCTTCGGAAATAATGATACTCTGCAGGCTTTCGCAACTTTCAAACGCATACTCGGGAATGCTGGTAACACCCGGCATTTCAATACTAGTAATCCAGTCATTCCCTTTCGTTTGAAGCGGAAATCTTGTTGTATCGATTCCATCAGTAGAAGACAATGGTATCTGATCAACATAATATCCTGAGAACAGTCCTGAATGATATCCGCCAGACTCTTCAAAAGTATCTTTTAACGGAATACCACCAACCGCCAGATCATCATTGCTATACAGATCCTGTCTGGAAATATTTATGCCGCCGGAAACATTCTGTTCATCTAATGCAGTAATATAGATCCAGCTACCCTGATTCACATTATTTGCACCATCTGACAAACAAAACGATTTAACATCAATCGAGGTCACCGCCTCCGGTAAAACAAGCCGCCTTGTCTGCTCTACCAGCTGGAGATCCAGCGCACTCGGTTTCAGTGGTGCATCCAGTGTCACTACCATTCCATTTTCCGATACCACTTCCGTCCTGCGTTCATATCTCTCGCGTACATCCAATGGCAGGTCGGCATAATGCGGATAATCGATCAGCAGGTTCTCACCAGCCGCCTCGTCACGGATCACGTAATAGTAATTCGGTCCCGAAGAACGATAACAGATCCTTGTTCCGTTAATATTATTGATATAATGAGATTTACCAACCGTCTCATCCTCCATCGCATAATCAAACGGCCCATATCCTAAGGCAATATCACCTTCAAAATACAGCATTTCCCCACCTGTGGCAAAAGAATCATCCGCAATCACCACCTGTGTATTGTTAGAAATCGGCTTTTCCCAGATAACATCTGTCAGTTTCGGACAGTTAGCAAATGCTTTTTCCCCGACTGATTCAATGCCACCGCCGATAGTAACTTCTTCCAGTAATTTATTATCAGAAAATGCATTGGTGCCGATAGTCTTTACCGAATTACCCAGTTGGACGGATTCCAACTTCGCACAGTTTGAAAAGACGCTTTGACCAATTTCCTCAATGGAATCATCCGCCACAACAAGATTGACAATATAATCCTTGACTGCCGGGGAAGTTAGAGAGTCTGTGCTATAACAACCATCTCCCAAAGCGGTCACTCGATAAGATGCAACAATTCCCGGAACAATCATCTCATCTATTGTCTGCGCAGCATCTATAAACTGGCAGGAAATCAACGTTGCTGTACCGTCTTCCTCACCGTCTTCTGTTGTATTGATCTGTAATTCATAACGATATATGCCATTGCCAACTTCATAATGTTCAATGCCAAATCTATCCGTATATACATACGGTACGTACTTTGCCGCATTAGTAGAAGCGCTCCATGTAGAAGTTCGAGGCATTGCAGGATTAGGACTGTTTTGGCTTTTATTTTCCGGACCACGAACATAGAATTTGTCATTCTCAACATCCTGAAACAGTTCCTTATGGTAACTTACCATCCTTGCATTCTGTGGAAAGATCACTGTTTCCAGATTCTCACATCCAACAAAAGTATTTATCGGCACTTCTATGTCCTGAGAATTCATTACATATTGATCTGGCATGGTAACCGTTATTAAATTAGTACGCCCTGCCAAAATATAGTCGCCCATAGGGGAATTATATGTTGCGTTATCTTTATCACGCAATATATCCCTATATGTAGTATTATCCGCAGCACTTGTATATTCTGTTAGTATTTCAGGGAAATCAAATACCGTCATCGATGATGTGGGTCCATTCGTGGATAAGGCAAAAGCGGCCTTACCTATCGATGTTTTAGATTGCGGCGGTGCAAAAATTACATCCCTCGCACTTGGGCAGTCAAAAAACGCATATTCCCCTATATTAACACCTTCTGTACACGTAGAAAAATCAATTAAAGAAAGATTCTGACAGTTAGCAAAAGCGCCAAAACCGATCTCTTTGAGCTCATTATTAAATACGATCTCCGTAAGTTTCGGGCAGCCATAAAAAGCTTCCTTTCCAATCACTGTTGTAGCACCTGTAAGCGTAATGCTAGAAAGGTTCGCATTGTTTTTAAAAACACTGTTGCCAATGTAGAATACACTATTAAAAGATACAGTCTTAATAAAAGAATTTTCAAAAGCGCTATCACCGATATAATTGATTCCATCTCCGACTATGATATCATCAACCCCTTTGGTATTATAAAACGCTTTTTCTCCGATCGCAGTAACAAACTGCGTCGCAGTAATCAAAAATCCTTCTTCATCTGTTTTATAAGTTGAAGGGCCATTATTCACCAGCTTATATACATAGAGACTACCCGAATCCGGTATAAAATCTGACGTTGGTGTATCATTTAAATAATATTCTTCACCCTGTGCTGTATTCTTTACTTCCTGCAATGTAAATACTCCGGTAGGGTAATAACCATCATGATCGCAGTAATACCTTCTTCGATATTCCTCCGGCATATCGCTTCCAGTCACTTTTACCTCTGTTCCCCCGAGTTCAAGCAACGTCTTCTGTCTCGCTTCCGAATCGGTGACAATGTTGCCCTTCTCTTGCTCTTGCGCAATATAACGCGCTACAGCATCATTATAATTATTTTCAAACTCTTCATATTTGTTGGGGAAATAGTTTTTCGCCAGTGATGCATTCGTATCATTGAGTGTCCCTCTCAGGACAAAATCAAGCTCTGGGTTATTTACTATTTTATCTAACACAAAGGTATTATAGTCCTCAGTCTTGACAATTTTAAATCCGGTGGTAATAGTTGAGGAAAGATTCACCTGAGATGTTGCGCCAAAATTATTATAGGCTGCAATAATTCCAACAGTTCCTTTTGAAGTAGTTTGTGTAAAATAATCATATTCGTAAACCAGAACATACTCTGATTCAATATTACGAATGCAATAACTTTTGTGCATCAATGACTCATCTTCCGGACGGATCATAGAAGGTGCAGCATCATCATTATTCGTAAGTTTACCATTACGCGGCAAATTGGAATCATAGTTATAATCCATAAGTTCCATCATATCCTCAGCCTGCGCAACACCGGAATAATCTGCCGGAATGGCAGCCACCAGAACGGCACTGACAAGACATACACCCGCAACCGCCTTTCTGATCCTTTTTTTCATTTTACCATTTAACTTCAGACCCATAATCATCATGCTCCTTTTCCTGAAATAAACATGTTATTTTTATGATCCGCCTGCTTCACAACAGGCTTCCTGTTATAAAACAGGTATACTGTTACAATCTATTTATCGAATACGCTTTGCCACTACGACAAACCGTCCGTTTGTTTCCTGATAATCACAAGTAGATAACGTCAGCAGGGAATCCCCATATACTGCCGTTACCCCAGTATCATAATATGCCATATCCGCCATTTCCTGCATATACGAATTAAATTCCTCCTCCGAATAAGCATCAATGAACTGATAATACTTAAACACAATCTGATCTTCCGTATAAACCTTTGACCGGAAAGCGTACATGACCTGATATACCGCTTCCTCATAGATCGTATCAAATCTGATATACGGATGATCTTTATAATAACTCTCAGACTCATACTTCGGCAGACTGGCAAACATCTTCCCGCTCGTCATATGATGACCGTAAATGATATAGTTATCATTCCCTCTAACGACATCGCAACCACAGTCTAAAAACAAAGCGCCCGCCCGGTCTTCCTCCTGATCAAAATTATGCTCCAGATAATAGGTATTATCATTGCACTGCATCACAGGGTAGTCAATTATTGTATCGTCAATTTTGATCCATCCGATTAGGTTTTTATTGGAATTATATAAAGTAATATATTTATCCAATACATCCGGAACCTCTATTTCTTCCTCCCGGGTCACCGTATAAAAAGGATTCTGTGCCTGTGGCTGCCCAGCCAAAACATCCGAACCCACCAGATTGGACAGATGTTCCCATCGCTGTTCGCTCCTGTCCGCCCTGATATAATAAATCACAAAGTAGCCAATACAGGCAACGGCCACGATGGAACAAGCCGCGATCCAGAGCTTCCTGCGCCGGTCTGCTTTTTTCATCTCAAGCTTGATCTTTGCCTGCATCTCTTCATCATAATCTTCCAGACGCTTGCTCTCTTTTTTCTTTGCTTTCGCTTCTGCGTCCCCTTTTTTATTGGAAGTTTTATAACTAGAAGTTATATAACTGCCTGTACCCTTCTTCTTAGAGACCCCGGATTTAAAACCATCCGCATCTTTTAATTTCTGATACGCCTCATAGATCTCGTCGTCAAACTGCTGTCCAATCTGCGTTTCAAATCGAATCTGTCCGGAATTCAGTAGTCCGTATAACTGCTTTAACTCCTCCGGTTTATTAATATTATATTTCTGTCTTAATCCCTCTATTGTTTTTTGATCCCGTATAGCCCCCGGCGAGCTGTCCTGCCTTCGGTTTCCGGAACCCGTATTTCTGTTTTTTCCATTCGCCATTTCGTTCACCGAATCAATATGTAGCCACTAACTAAGATATTATACACCATTTTTCTTCATTTTTCCATAAAATCTTGTCAAATGATATAATTTATTTCATTAATCCATATCTGTACACTGCAGAATCATATTTTAAAAATTCCTGCCGCTTTGCCATCCATAGTATCATTTTACAACAGATCAGAATATTTGCAAGAGGTTTTACTTCTGACATATTTTAACAGCCACAGACCCTACCGCGCCTAGCAATGGGAAGCAGCAGCATCCAAATGCTGCTTACGACAATTGTCCTGTAAATTTATATCCAGAAGTGGAACCATTTTATATTCCGGTCATAAGATATACCATAAATGTTTCATAAGGAGTAAATGTTATGAGTGATTTATCAGCTACCCAGTGTGGATGCTCGGGTAATAGCAGAAGTGGTTGTGGTTGTGGAAACTGGATCTGGATCATCCTGATCATCTTCTTCCTGAACAACTGTAGCGGTTTGGACACCCAAGATGACTCCTGCGGATGCGGATGTGGCAGCGGATTAAGCAATCTTTTTGGCGGCAACGGCAACGGTTCCTGCTGTGAATTGATCATCCTCCTGCTCGTACTCTCCAGCTGCTGCGGCAACAACTAATGTTAATGTTTTTTCTACCAAAGCAAAAGGGGGGCTGCCTTTCGGCAGCCCTTTTACTTCCATCTGTCAACATAAATTTACC
>JAIDPF010000021.1 GCA_029062895.1 Lachnospiraceae bacterium | reverse complement strand
CATAGATTAGCCAAAAAGGAAAAACTGCAATGGAGCGATTTGGACGGAGAAAATCTTATGCTTGTAAAACGGGGCGACTCTCCTGTACTAAATAGATTGCATGATGAAATCGAAACAAAACACCCTAATATTAGCATTTTGGATATATCGCATTTTTATGACACGAATATATTCAATGAATGTGAACAGGCAGGGTGTATCATGGAAACATTGGATATTTGGAAAGACGTTCACCCGTCCATCGTTACTATCCCTATGGAATGGGGATATAAAATACCTTATGGAATTGTATATGCAAAGCAGCCGTCTGAACCAATGCAGGCATTTATCAATATTATTCAAAACACTTTGGACGAATAAAATAACAAATGCTCAATATACTGTTCGAACATACGACTTTTGATTAACGGTTTATTATACACCCACAATGCAGACTATATCTATTATCTATTAAGGGAAAAACCTGATCTTCTTTAGTTGATATTTGTTTCTTTAATTGCTAAAATAAAAAGAGGTCTCGACAATACATTTTGAATAAGGAGCAAAGGGCATGAGAACTTACAATCATCTGTTTGAAACTATAGAAAATTTCAATGATTTTTTGGACGGAATTGTATTGGACAGAAACAAGCAGGTATTATTACGGATTCATAGCACTATACATACCGCAGATATGATGGAAGAACTGACAGCGGAATTAAAAGAGCTATTGCCCAATGCCGTGATGATCGGATGCAGCGCATCCCATGTAATCTGTGAAGGTAAAATTTTGCAGGGTGTGTGCCTGCTTTCCCTCACAGTATTTGAGCAATGTGAAATGCGGATTGGAATGTTTAGCTGTGAACAGGAACCGGGAGTTGAAAAGGCCGGAGAGGTCTTGGGTGACGAAGTATCCAATGAACTTATTAAAGGCGATAAGGGAATGATGCTGACCTTTTTCCCTTTATCTTATTATAAAACAGCAAAATTTGTAGAACGTGTGGACCGATTAAATAAAGGCTTGAATATGATAGGCGGCGTTGCTTATGTGGCGGAAGGTGCCCATAGCGAAGCGGGAGAAAGAGCTTATGTTTTAGGGCAGACAGAGACTTCTGTCAATAAAATGGTGGCGGTTATGCTGGTGTCACCAAAGCTTTATATCTATGAAAATGTTATCTGTGGCGCGGAAGGCGTAGGAAGAAGCTATGAGGTAACAAAGGTCCACGAACATTTTGTGGATGAGATAGAGGGTGATGATGCAGCCAAATGGTATCAGGGGGTTCTTGGCAGGGAAGAACTGGAAAAAGATCCTACTCTGGCGAGCCTGTTTCCCCTTATACTGGAGGAGACTCAGACTGCCTACAATGTGGTTTATGAATTGGCGGATACATTGCCGGAGCCTTGGAAATCGGAGAAAAGGGACAGAATCAATGTTTTCAGTGAAATATCCGAGGGCATGAAGTTCGGTCTGGGATATTTTGCACCCCAAAGGATAGTAGACCAGTTAAGCAGCGCTTATGAAGAATTGGGAAAAGCGCCGGTGGAAACACTGTTTGCCTACGAGTGCCTTTCCAGAATGTGGATGCTTCATGACTGTGCCACATGGGAAATAGGGCAATTCTACACCACGAATATCAGCGGCGCCATTATGGCGGGAGAAATCGGTAATTTAAGAGGGAAAAATATATATGGTAATGCCACTCTGATGATAGCAGGATTATCAGAAAATGAGAATGCCCGCCTGATTTTGAAGGAAAAGGGATTAAAGGATGTTTCCGGATTACAGCATGAAAATATGCAGATTATCAATTATCTGCTGATGACGGGAAACAGACAGTTAAATAAACAGCTGAGCCTGCAGAGGGATAAAATGAAGCAGGCGATGTTTTATCAGGAAATGTTAGGACTGGATAACCAGGCAAAATATATTTACGATAGGGATAGACACCATTTGGATAAGCTGGCGGTATTTTCCCTGAAAAATGAACGGATGATTCGTCTCTTTCTGGGACAGGAAGATTTCTGGTCGGAATTAAAGACCATATATGGAAATTTAAGAGCGCATTTGGCGGAGAAAGCGAAAGATTTTGTGGATGTGCTGCATTTTTACAGTTATGGGGATAACGGACTTATGATTGCAGCGGAAGAAACACTGACAGATGACAATGACTTTGTGAAATGCATCAAGACAGCCTATGATTTTATGAACGGAGCAGTATGCAGGGACTTTAGATTATCTTATGAATGTGCTGTAATCATGCATGAAGAAGATGCCCTTCAAAAAGCAGATACAGCCCTGCAATACGGGGCAAAGAATAAGAATCCTTTTGTAATATACAACCAGGTTCAGGAAGAAGTAGCGGATATGAAAGAAGAGATGCATATTCTTCAGGTTGTAAGGGATGCTCTTGTTCAGGACGGCATTGCACCTCATTTTCAGGGAATTTATGATAACCGCAAGGGCAGGATAGAAATGTATGAGGCCTTGATCCGTATCAGGGATGCCCAGGGAAATCTTTATTATCCCGGTCAGTTCCTTTCCATCGCCAAGGAATATGATCTTTATGAAGCCCTGTCGGTTATTATGGTTAAAAAAGTAATGAGCATGTTTCTCCATAAGGATGTTAAGGTAACCATTAATCTGAATGTGCAGGATATCTATGATGAAGACATGATTGAAATGATTTTCCATTACTTAAAGCAGGCGGACTATCCTGGGAATTTTGTGTTTGAACTGGTGGAAAGCGAGGAAGTAACGGACTATCAATACATTGAGCAGTTTGCCGAAAGTATTCACGAGCATGGGGCAAAAATTGCCATCGATGATTTCGGAAGCGGCTTTTCCAATCTTTTGCACATTATTAAAATCAACGCGGATATTTTAAAAATTGACGGAGAAATCATCAAGGTAATATGTCAAGATAAAAACTGTCGTGAATTTGTGACAATGATCAATGAATGGTGCAAGAACACGGGAAAAGAAGTCATCGGCGAGTTTGTAGAAAATGAAAATATCCAGCAGACTATGGAAAAAATCGGAATTGCACATTCCCAAGGATACTATTTTGCGAAACCGGTAAAATGGGAAGATATAGTAGAAGGGGCGTAACGATGATAAAAGAACTAGTTGAAATAAATTATCCATCAGTTATTATTCTGTTGTTCTTTTTGGTTTTCATATTTACAAATGATTACTTTACCAAAAGGATTCGGAAATTGTTTCTTTTGGTGGATGTTCTTTTGTTGTTCCTGATTGTGGCGGATTCCATAGAATATTGGACTGCGTCACTTGATACATTCACTCCGATTCGGATACTGATGTCTGCTATAGGGTATAGCATTAGACCGGCAATTATTTATGTTATTATATTGTTGTTGGGAAATGTAAAAGACAGAAAATATACATGGATCTCAATACCACTTGTGGTGAATACGATCATTGCCTTTTCGGCATTTTTTGTTGATTTTGCATATTCCTATACTATGGATAACCAGTTTGTACGGGGACCTCTTGGCTATTTTGCCTACGTAACAAGTGCTTTCTATGAGATAGTTCTATTGATTTGCACGGTAAAATTGTATAAGTCGGTTAAAATTTCGGAAACGGTTATTTCCATTGTAGTTCTTTTTATATTTATGATTTCTATATTGCTGGAATCCGTATGGAAATATGAAGGGATTATTAATGTATCCTATGCAGTTGCATTAACTTTTTATTATCTGTATTTGAATACCCAGCAATTCAAACGTGACCCCATGACAAACGTATTGAATCGGCGATGTTTTTACATAGATGCTGAGAAAAACAAGGCTAATCTGAGCGCTGTTATATCGATTGATCTGAATGATTTAAAGAAATGGAACGACGAGTATGGACATGCGAAGGGGGACGAGGCAATCTGTACGATGGTTAGCTGTGTGGAAGCAGTACTCCCGTCGAATTGTTTTCTATATCGTGTTGGCGGCGATGAATTTATGCTTCTTTGCTTTAGTCAACAAAAAGCAGTTATTGAACAGTTGAAAAATCAAATAAAAGAAAAGGTGTCGCAAACTCCTTTTTCTTGCGCAATTGGTGTTGCATACCGCGATGAACAGACTGATTTTAATAAGCTGTGTTCGCAAGCGGACAAATTTATGTACGAGGATAAAAAGCAGATGAAACATGCATAAAAGCGGACAAATTGATCGCTCACAAGTTTGTCCGCTTTGCATTTGTATATCTGGCTCTATGATGTTACGTTGTTTTTCCCAACAAATCCACCACCAGCTCTGAAAATATTCCTGAAACACTGATTTCATTTTCACCGTCAGAAACATTTTCACACTCGATCGTTTTTCCTTCTTTTACATAATAAACATTGCATTTTCTGCCTTTATTTATCACATTTACAAGATTTTCTTCGGGAATATGAACGACCGCATTTGCCTTCCATTGGTTAATGTCCAACCTTCCCGTAATCTTATCAACCGTCATTTCATAATCTGTCTTTGCTGTGAATTCCAGACTTCCGCTGCTGTCTGAAATCAGGATCTGCTCTGCAACACCGTCATATTCCAAACGGTTCAGATGAAGATTACTTATTACAAGAGACTTAACGCTGGCTGCAATCTCGCAATGATCAGAATATTTATTCGGAAGGATGATCTCAACTGTCAGCGCCTCCTCCGCTTCATAGCGGCTCAGCTTATTTTTGTTAAGACAAACCACATCAAGCTTGTTTTTCTTATCATCCAGTTTGATCTTAAACATTGAGCCTAAATTCTCAAGGGTTTCAGAGGACAGCTTCACATGCAGCTTCTCATCATCGCCGGATGACAGCATAATCGTAGCTGCACTGCCGATATTGACGTCAAAATGTTTCTCACAGTCAATGTCATAAATTGTTTCACTGGTATATACAAATGTTTCCGGGGCTGCTTTTGTGGCAGAAGCGGTAAGCAGCTCATCTATGGTGGTCTTAAAAATCTCTGCTATGATTACCATATTTTCAATATCCGGTAACCCTTTTCCGGTTTCCCACTTCGTGATCGCCTGTCTTGTAACACCGATCCTCTCGGCAAGCTGCTCCTGTGAGATCCCTTCTTTTTTTCTTATTTCCTTTAATTTTTCTGAAAAATTCATACTTGTTATTCTCCTTCCTCTTTATACATTTTAGTCTTTTAAAAGTGAATATGCAGTAATTTTTTTAATTGGCGCCGAAAGAAGTACGCTGATCGTAAATGCCACCGCAGTAAACATACCGGCAAATACAACCAATATTCCGACAGATACTTCAAAATGATTTTTTATCGCCCCAATCAGTGAAAAAATGACGTTGTTGATTGCGGGAAGATACCACAGCCCGGCGATTGCGGAAATAATTGATGCCACAGCCACAACCGGTATAAAACTAAGGGCTGTCTTGACCGTAAGCTGCCTGTTCGTGTATCCGATCGCTTTATAGATACCAAATTCCTGTCTGCGTCTGCTGATCATGGAATTTATAAGTACATACATCACCAGCAGCACCATCAGGACGGATATTATAAACAGGATCACCACGATCACGGAAACAATACCCGTGTACATCATTTGGCCATTTTCACTCATCTGTTCAAAATTTACGGATGATTTAATGATGGCAGCGTGGTTTTCTTCATACTCGGTTATAAATGCTTCGGCAGTTTTTTCATATAAGTAAACATTGAGGGAATTTATTGTTTCTCCGATCTTTTCGTATCCTTCCCTTGTGAGCTGACATACCGCGCCTGCATTATTCACACTTTGAATATAACCGGTTACAATATAATCCGCTGATTGATCGTGGGCTGTCAGCTCTATGTTACTGCCGATCGGATATTTATCTGAAATCGCATTGCCTACTGCAATTTCATTCTCATTCACAGGACTATGTCCCTCATAACAGATATCATTTGTCGCTTTTGAAAAGTCTTCACACACAAAGGCAGTAAGACTTCCATCTTCATAACTTACCGGTACGGAAGCATATTCCATAAAAAGCCTTACACGACTGTCATTTTCCAGAAGCTCCTTAAGTTCCGTCATTTTTCCGTCCTCTGCCGTAAAAATAACAGACGGTAATTCTTCCGAAAGTGTATTCATAAAATTATCCGGCTTGACATTTACATTGTATAGGAGCGTTCCTGCGAAAGACAACAGCACCATGATACCAAATGAGACAATAAATAATAATATATTTTGTCCCGTCGATTCGTCTCCGGTGATGCCCCTTATAGCATTGATTGGCTCTAATTTATGTATCTTCCCTGCAGAAAGATAGGAAAAAAGTAATATTGCACATGTCAGTGTCAATAGTACAATCAGCAAGACCATACTATCAAAACCGGGCGTATAAGAAAATCCTGATTGAATTGCTAAAATACCTGCTACGGAAGGCAGGACCGCATAAGACAAGGCGATTCCGATCACGGTAGAAATAATGCCTACCAGCATATAGGGCATAACCGTCGAAGCAATGATCAGTTGGCTTGTATAACCAATGGCTTTTAATACCCCCATCTGCGCCAGTTCGTCTTCGATTGCGCTCCGTATCCGAAAGTTGCTGAGGAAAATACTCACAACAAGTATTATGGCAGCAAGCGCCAAAAATATCACGATAAGCAGGGTACAAACCATGGTTCTGGTCTGCTTTGAAGTGTCCCTGTCATTGATATTTAATAATGCGATCCCCTTTTCCCTTAACACTTCAGTGATGGTATTTTTCATCTCACCTAAATCAGCGGTGCCGCTTATTTTTAAGGAGTATTCTGTAATGATATGATCACTGTATTCCTGCGCAAAGTCCTCATAAACAGCTTCCGGAAAATATCCGCCGATCATCCCGGTACCGTAATTTCCGTACTGCATTTCCAATAGGATTCCGCCAACATCATAAGTATGTTCCTTGCCGTCTATGGAATAGGTAATACTGCCGCCCTCCGCAAAACCGCCTAATTCCTTCATATACATGGGAATATAAACAGAATTGTCACTCTTTTCGGAAGATGCCGTAATGTCAAGGAGATTCAGCATTCTTTCCTCATCAAGATTGTAAAAAACAGTATTCATATCAAAATCAGAGCCTGCAAATTCACGGACAGTTACCGATGTAAATACACCGTCATGCTTTTCAACAAATGATACCCCGTCAATGCCTTCCACTTCCGTAAGCAGATCTTCCTGATCCTGGATCTGTGGAATAATAAAATTGATGTCCGCTGCGCTTAGTTTTACAAACAGGCTATCATAAGCGTTAAATGTCTGGAAAGCAAGCACAAGAGCAATATTGATAATAAATGCGGTCAGGCAGATAAACACCCCAAAGGAGATATATTGTCCCTTTGCTTTATTTAGATTATGTAGAGTAAGCGTGGATATTTTCTCAATGCTGCGCAGCTTCATTAATTACCACCCCATTTCTTTAATGAATTGATCAAGTTTTTCAGTTCTTTCGGCATCGTCCTGCTCAAATGCCCCTAGATCACACTCGCCGTAAATCTTTCCGTCTTTAATATAAATGATACGATTTCCCCGCAGGGCTGATTTTTTGTCGTGGGTAACCATAACGATGCTCTGCCCTTCTTTGTGAAGTGAAGTAAATACATCAAGGACTGCCCCCGAATTGGCAGAATTTAACGCACCCGTCGGCTCATCTGCAAAAAGTACGTTGGGACTGTTAATCACTGCCCTGACAATCCCTGCCCTCTGCGCTTCGCCTCCTGAAATCTGGGAAGATGTTTTTTTCCACGTGTTTTCAGGGATATTTACCAAAGAAAACAACTCCTTTGCACGGTTTTTGATGTCTTCCTTATCTTTGCTTGTCAGTACCCCTGCTGCAATAACATTATCCATAAGGTTCATCTTATCGATCAGATAGATCTGTTGAAATACGAATCCACACTGCTTCCGCCGAAATACAGCCAGCTTGTCATTGTTTAACTTCGTGATGTCCGTTCCGTCAAAGAAGATCTCCCCTCCGTCCGGCTTATCCATCCCTGAAAGGGAATACATCAGAGTTGACTTGCCTGCCCCCGATGAACCCATGATCACAGTAAAATCCCCCTTATAAATGTCAATATTCAGATCCGAATAAATCACCTGAATACTTTCACCCTTACCAAAAGCTTTTTTCAAATGCTTTGCCGATATGACTGTTTGTTTGTCCATAATGCAACCGCCTTTCCTTTTATTCCCGTGAGGCTCAACAACTCCGTCGCCTGCAGCGGGGTTGTTGGCTATGTGACAATCATAATGAAAAAGCCTATGTTGCGCCACCAACA
This sequence comes from Lachnospiraceae bacterium, assembly GCA_029062895.1. Classification (GTDB taxonomy): domain Bacteria; phylum Bacillota; class Clostridia; order Lachnospirales; family Lachnospiraceae; genus NK4A136. The sequence goes on along the minus strand of JAIDPF010000021.1, from coordinate 12,012 downwards.
GTTGTATACATTTGATCTTTTTTATGCAACTATCCGTTGCATAGCGGAGAAATACTGCATTGTGGGGAAAATCGGCTTTTTTTTTGTAAGATCAGCCTGTACAATAAAATAAACGACAGTATCCTTTTGGGGAAAAGGAACTGCCGCATCTTATCTTCTCTGAAATCTTCCAGAAAGTTCCGCCATAATACATAAAAGTGTACACTCATAACGTAAACGTCAATCCACCTTATCGCCGCCTCCCTCATAAATCCCAGCATAATTGCCATCGCAAATTTCCAGATGCGCAGGTTCTCCCGGATAGAAACCAATCATAGTACCATCATCACAGGTATAAACTTTCCAGTTATTTTCCTGCTGAAAGTTATCGACCATTGTATAATACATAGACAAACCATTGACCGCAAATTCTATCATGCCATAATCGTCGAAAAACACCTCCAACTGATTTCCTTTATCATCTGTATAAATATTCCCTTTCATATACCAATTATCATCCGCAGCGTTTGGCACTACTACATCAAGATCCTCGCCTGATGCTGCATTTTCTGCTTCGATCCTCTCCTCGCTCAGATTTGCTTCCTCTGCTTGATCGATAATGTCCTCTGCCACAATTGTATAATCACCAACTTCAACTACATTCTGCTCCGCATCCCTATTTTTATCATTACTAGTACATCCGCCAAAACCACACAACATAATAACCATCATAAACATACCTATTAAGCATCTTACATTCTTTTTCATCATTATGATTTCCTTTCTTCCTCCAAATGAATAATATTTATCACTCTTAAGGTATCGCTGCAAAATCAAAAACATCCGCTAACATTTCCAACCTTTCATCATTTACGTCAGAAATATCTGACAAATCACCAAGAACATTGATGATAATAAAAGACTTTTCTGTTTCTGCAATTATCTTTGGATGTTTATCCACTCCGCATAAAATAAATACATTTTCTCCATCATGCGTTGTATATGCCCGCGCACTATATTCTGAAAAATCCAAATTCATATAGGCGGTTGTAAATGTTCCTTTTACGGCACGCGCAAACTGATAGCTTACTTCACAGATTGATGAACCCGCAAGGGTAACGTTGCCCTCAATCATAAATGTGCCATCATCATACAGATAACCCCACACAACATTATGCTTCACATTCTCAGAATCTTTGCAGAAATCCCCGACTCCTGTTCCACTGAGCAGATCACTGTAAGTATCAATAATCTGACATCCACTCAGCAAGATAAGCCCGTACTTTTCGCAGATTTCATCTATTTTATCTTCCATTTCCTTTGAATAGCAGAAATATTCTATATACTTATATCCTGCTGCTATGGGTTCGTTGCCGGCTTCTGCGAGAATCGCACCATCCGTATCATACCCCTCCTCAAAATCATTCCACTCCGCACAAGCCTGAAATTCCGGACTATCAATAAAGGTAAGCTCTAAAGAAATTGATTCTGGCTGCACCGCTTCCTTTTCTGTTTCCGTCGTATTCGTCCCATTTTCCGCTTCTTCCGCCGTTCCTTCTGCCTGTCCGCTGTCCGTCACCACTTCACCGCCTGACTGCTGACATGCCGTCAGACTCATCGCTATAAGTACTCCAATAAACAAAACAATTGCTGTTCTTTGTTTCATCACGTTGTATCCTCCTGAATATTTTTCATAAGTTCTATGGAATAAGATTCCTATGGTATTGCGGAAAAATCAAAAGCATCTGCCAATTCTTCCAGCATCTCATCACTGACCTCAAATGTGTCCGACGCCACATCCCCCAATACATTGACCACAATATAAGAACCATCCCTCTCTACAATGATCAGCGCCTTCGCTTCGCTGTTTGCCAGCAACACATTTTGCCCATTCTCCGTCGTATAATTCCACTCATGGTATTCTTCTATCGCACCAATATTCAGTGTGAGTGGGTTAAAGGAGCCTTTCACCGTACGTATAAACTCGTAGTCCGTTACATACAGAACAGAATTTTTCCATGCCACTCTGCCATCCATACAAAACGTACCGTCTTGATACAGATAACTATCATAAAAAGTCCACTTCACATTTTCTTCCTCGCTTTTGCAGACATCTCCAATACCTGCCTGTTTGCACAGATCATCATAATCTTCCGCAAGATAAAAACCTTCCAGCTTGGACAGTCCATATTGCTCACAAAGCCGATCCACTTCATCTGCCATTTCCTGTGTATAGCAGTTATAGGTAAACTCGTATTCTTCTTCCAGACCTGCAAAGCCATTGCCAATCTCCGCAAGCAGCGTACCGTCCGTATCGTAATTTTCCTGAAACTTTCTCCATTCACTACATGCTGAGAACTCCGGGCTTCCTGAGATTCCTCCCAGGGAAATCATGTCCACTTCCCTCGTGGGAATCTCTTCTTCTGTAATCTCTTCTTCCCAGTAATCTCGATCTGTTAAATCCAGGACATTTTCCTTTCCCAAATGAAGATCGCGAAGTCCAAAGTAATAAACGGCGTACACGGTTGTAGCCAGGAGCAGGCTGCCTGTGAGAACTGCTGCAAAAACGGCTCCTGATCTTACAGCATATACACTGTTCTTTTTCAAAAGCTTTCTTCCCCTTAACAATTGATTCCGTACTGTTGACTCCGAACAATGCAGCATGTCTGCAATCTCCGACGTGCGGTAGCCCTCGTAATAATACAGGTAAATCACCTGTTTATATTTGACCGGAAGCTCCATTACCCATTCGAGGACCTTGTCATCTTCTTTCTGGACGATATTTTCCTGACTGGAGAAAATGCTGATATTTTCCAGTTTCCGCTTCCACCGTCTTAGTTCATCCTTGCAGGTATTAGACGCCGTTACAATAAGCCACGCCTTCTCATGTTCTTTCGACTCAAACTTCTTTTCACATGAGATCAGCTTGAGAAATGTTTCCTGCACCATATCCTCCGCATCTTCTGCATTTTTCATAAAGCAAAAACAGACACGGTAAACTGTATCAAATTGACGATTATAGATTTTTGCTATTTCTTCATCTCCATATAATGAAGAATCCATTTTGTTTCACCTCCATAATAGATACGATCTATCATGTTAAAATGTCGCAATTTTAAAAATTTTTTTGAATTTTGTCTAATAGATTTTGCCGGATGACATAAAAAAGTGTACCGCATTGGAAAAATTCTGTCCAATGCGATACACTTTGGCTCTATGTCATGTATGAGGATCTAAACCAATTCATTTCAAAGAGATTCTCATTTATTACTTGAATATCCCCTTTAAAGAATCAGCAGCTTTAGATACACTATCTATTTTCAACTTTGCCTTTACACCCTCAATGATCTTCATAACAACATCATCCGGCAGATCCATGCCAATTACTTTTTCTACCGCCTTTACAGGCTCTTTGTCAAACTGCTCTTTAATATTCGGATTCTTGGAAACTTCCTCTACGATCTTATTGATATGTCCTTTGATATCCATTGCTTATTCCTCCATAACCTTTGCATACTTTTGATATTCTTTGTTTGTCAAAGCCGATCCTATTACATAATCATTTTAACTTTTTTAACTTCGCATGTAAAGTTAAAATAAGTAAAAATCAAAAAAGTGTACCGCAACGGAAAATTTCTGTCCACTACGATACACTCTATAGGTCTGAAAATACAGCAAACTAAAAGTTTGCCAAAGATGCATATATCGACGCCCCAAGCAATAGCACGCTTACCACCACACAAACGATAGCAATGATTTTCAATCTACGTGCTCTTGCCTGATCTTTTTTAATTTTACCCAATACGCCCGTTGAATAAAAGATTGCCACAAGCAAAGCGGCAAACGCCAATCCAAATGAGAAGCCGCTGATATAATCAACTACCGGCAGATGGATATTGCTTTTCGTCAGCACTAACATCACTATCATTGCAACCAGACCAACAATACTAATATTTCTTAGCTTCTTTAATAAAATATTTTTTTCATTCTCAGCATAATCTGCAACTAATGTCATTGTTTCTTTTTCTTCTTGATTCATCTTCTCGCTTTTCCTTTCTCCATTGATAATTTCTCGAATTTCCACATCATAAAAATCCGCAAGTTCAATTAACAAACACAAATCGGGCATATTATTTCCTGTTTCCCATCTGGAAATCGTTCTATTGGAAACATTAAAATGCTCCGCCAGTTGTTCTTGTGTAAGTTCTTTTTCCTTTCTAAGATTTTTTAAGAAGGACCCTATTTTCTTTTGATCCACGTCGTTACCTCCTTTCTGCTATCAGAGTACTAAATTATCGAATCATGGAACACGACACAAAGCGAGAAATGCCATGTTTTTATATATTTGACACATCATGTCTGGTTATACAAGCTGCTGCAAAATCTCTCCGATATCCCCATCAATACAGATAGCCTGCTCTTTGATCTCATCCGGGCACACAGCCTCTCCCATATTCAGGCAGGCATAGACCGCTTTCCTGTTTCTGGCAGTCATCTGCCAAAAGGAATATTTAATGATGCCCGGAGTATTATAACCAACACCAAGTTCCAAAAACAAGATCCGTTTATTCTTCCTTGTACGCAGAAATTCTTCATACCGTCCTGCCGCTTCATGCCATCCCTGATCCTCTACGAAACTTCCGTCAGCACGCAGATTCATGGTCAGTGGTTTTCCGCAGTGCGGACATACAGGCAGAAGTTCCTCTGGTATCCGCATATCTTTTTGCTTTTCCATCATTTCACGGACAATATCCTCATTTTCAAATGTCTCCTGACAGCACGGCTCACTGCACTGGAACAAGCCATAATCTCCCTGGGTATAAAACAGCCGCTTCTTATCAAACCCTGCTTTCTGAAAACAGTGGTCTACATTTGTCGTGATGACAAAATAGTCCTTATCCTTTACCAACTCAAACAATTCCTGATATACCGGTTTCGGCGCATCCATATATCGATTGACATAGATGTTCCGGCTCCAATAGGCCCAATATTCTTCCGGCGTCCGGTATGGATAAAACCCTCCTGTATACATATCATGAAAATCGTACTTTTCTTCAAAATCCGAAAAATACTGCCGGAAACGCTCCCCGGAATATACAAATCCCGCCGATGTAGAAAGCCCCGCACCTGCACCGATCACCACTGCGTCAGCAGCTTTTAATTCCTCTTTTAGTCTTTCAATTTCTAATGAATAGTTTTTTGAAACCATTAAATACCACCTCCATTTTGCTGTACGTCTGATTTTTTCCTTATAGTCTGTACGGTAGTCTCCGCCGTAGCCTTCTTATCCGGCTGCAACTTTATTTTAATCCATGACCTCTAATTAGAGAAGTACGCACTTTTTTGTAACAATTGAAAAAAGTTTCTGGCCGATTTCGGTCAGAAACTTTTAATAGAACTTAGATATTAACTAAGAAATTTCTTAAGCACGGACATGAAAACATTCATATCGAGAGGTTTGGCAATATGGGCGTTCATTCCATTCATCAGTGCCGCCTCCTTATCCTCTTCCAATGCATTGGCCGTCATGGCAATAATAGGTAAATTTTTCACATCATTTCTTGGAAGTCTGCGGATGGTTCTGGTAGCTTCATAACCATCCATGGTTGGCATCTGTACATCCATCAAAATCGCATCATAATAATTTTCTTCCGCTTTCTCCATGATTGCTACAGCGTCTGTCCCGTCCGGCGCTGTATCTACAATTAAACCGGCTTCTTCTAAGATTGCCTGCGCAATCTCACGGTTTAATTCATTATCCTCCACCAGAAGGATACGCTTCCCTTCGAAATTGGCCAGAGTCCATTCCGGAACTTCCTCTTGTTTTTCCACCAGATTATTCGCGGCAAGCAGAGCTGTTTTTAAATCGGACATAAACAGCGGCTTGGCGCAGAACGCAGTAATTCCTGCAGCCCTTGCATCTTCCTCAATATCCGTCCAATCATATGCAGTCAAAATAATAATAGCCGCCTCTTTGCCGATGATATCCCGAATCCTTTTGGCAGTTTCCAATCCGCTAAGACCCGGCATCTGCCAATCAACAATAAACGTATGGTAGGCATCCCCTTCCTCAAGGGCGCTCTTTGCGCGATATACCGCTTCTTTGCCGGAAGTCGTCCACTCGGAACGCAGACCAATTTGTTTTAACATCTTGCTGACACCGTCGCAGACATTGAAATCATCATCCACTACCAGCGCCCGCAATCCTTCCAGTTCCTTGATCTGCGCCGCATTTTTTTCCGTATCCTGCAGTTTTAATTCCAATTCTACCGTAAATGTACTGCCCTGACCCGGCTCGCTCTCAACACTAATGGTGCCGTTCATCATCTCGACAATATTTTTGGTAATGGCCATGCCCAGACCTGTTCCCTGAATACCGCTCTGTGTCACTGTAGCCTCCCGTTCAAAAGGCTCAAAAATATGTTCCACAAACTCCGGGGACATTCCTATGCCATTGTCCTTAATAATAAATGTATAATCACCGTATCCATGCCGGAATGTGGTCTTTTGTATGATCCGGAAGGAAACTGTACCTCCGGCAGGCGTATATTTCACCGCATTACTTAACAGGTTGATAAATACCTGATTTAACTTCAACGGATCTGCAATGACATCCTCATTGGTAACATCAAAGGTATCGACAAATAATTCAAGTTGTTTTGCTTTGATCTGTGGCTGGACAATATTGACCAGATTATGCATCTGTTCAGAAATATTGCACTCCTGCTCTTTGATCTGTACTTTTCCGCTCTCGATCCTACTCATATCAAGAATATCATTGATCAGGCTGAGAAGATGGTTACTGGACGAAAGAACCTTTTGCAGGCAGTCCAAAACCTGTTCTTTATTGTCAATATGGCTGACGGCAATGGTTGAAAATCCTATGATAGCATTCATAGGGGTACGGATATCATGGGACATATTAGACAAAAATGTAGTCTTAGCCTTATTTGCATGCTGCGCCTGCATCAGCGCATCCTGAAGAGCCAACGTCTGCTCCCTCTGTTTCTTGACCTGTTCCGTGATATCTCTCGATATCACCATAACCATAATGTCGCCTGTTGTTTCATCCTTGGTCATAATAAAGGACTGGCGCACACACATCTGATTCTGTTCGGAGCTTTCTTCCCAATACTCGGCTACGACTTCTCTGACTCCCTGATCAAAGCATTTGGTCAGATTTTCTGTATTTAAAGTGTCAGAATACTCTTTTATGGACTCCTCCAAAACAAATTGTTTCCATTTTTCAAAATATTCTGAAACCTTACACGGCGCTGTCAATCCCACTCGTTCAAGGAGTGATATTTTCTGTCCGTTGATAGTTCTGATAATATCATGTTCAATAAGATCCTGTGACAGATTAAACTCAAAGCTGCATAGGGAGTTGGACATGAGCGCTATCTGGTACTGTCTTTCCTTACGGTTTGCAAGCGCTCTTTCCGCCTGAATACGCAGTTCTTTTTCCTTAAGCTCCGTTACATTCTGGCGTATAAACAAAACCTTGGATACTATATCATCTTTTCTTTCCAGACAGATAATATTCACATGTTCCCACTCAAAATGCCCATCCTTTATCACACAGCTTTCGAATCGCAGATCGTTTTGATTTGACATTGCTTTGACAATGGAATCTTTATCTATGAAATCAATAAGCTCCTGACGACCGCTTTCTTCCACATAGCTAGCCAGATAATCCACAAGATCCTGATAATTTCCGCTTTCATCGATTTCTGTACCCTCAGGTTTTGTTCCCGCCAGATACTGATAGGTGTCCTTCTCAAAATCAACCATGGCAAATCGAGTAAACAGCGTGTTAACGCCGCTAATAATATATCCCATCTCCCGATTTTCTTTTTCCAACACTTTCCGATTGCGTCCGGCACGAATAAGAATAAAAATAATATAGGCGGCAAACAATACGATAAGCATGACCTCCAGTTGGATTCCCAACAGATTTTCTTCAGCAATCATGCTCTGTGTAACATTTTTCGGAAATGTCTGCACAAAAACATAAGAGTTTTTCGGCAGGTATGTGATACAAATATTGTCTGTCTTACTGGAAGAATCACATACAAAAGCGCCCTCCCCGCCATTTTCAAAAACCTGATAAACCTGACTTGCAGCATCCTGGTCAATCATGCCTGATTCCGTCAATATGTCAAGAAGATGTCCTTCATAAACCGTACTGTCAGAGCTGGCGATGACTCTACCATCCGGCGTACACAGAAATACCTGTGCCTCCTCCCCGAAATATGTTGTATTGAGCATACTTCTTAAATATTCCTCAGCAAGAAAAACACCCCGTAGCACCCCAATAATCTGCCCTTCAAAGCGGACAGGTGCATAAAAGCATACCATTGTCTCGTCAAAAAAATAAGAATCAAAAATAATCTCAATGCCGCTGTTTCCACGGATACCATTATTAAAAGAGTCCCGCTCCGCCGCGTCAGTCGTCCGTCCATCAGAAGCATAATCTACACCGTTAAGATCCGTGAACAAAATAGCGTCAAATTGGGAGCTTTCTTCCATCTTTTCGAGCATCTGTACCGTAATCACAGACTCAGTCAGACCTTCACCCAAAAAATATGCATAGGCATTGAGCCCTCTCAGAGCATTGTTCAGTTCCTCATCAATCTGCTCAGACTTCAGCTGTGCAGAATCTGCTGCATAATCTCTGTTCTGCTCCTCTGTCCGGCTGCTGTTCTGTTCCGTAAACCAGAAAAACAAAAGGATCATGGCTGTTAAAAGAAAAAACGCATAAATAATTTCTTGTAACGACTTTTGTTTCTTCATATTTGGTTTCTCCTGCATCTTCTGATTTATTGTTGGAATTATTATTTCTTATACCATATCCGCAGTGCATCATTCGGAAAACCTTCGGTTTTCCTCATTCACGGGCTGCGCCCTATTTACTGCATTATTGCTTTCGCGTATATTATATAACATCAATTTGCCGGATGGAATATGTTTTCAACATTTTTAAATCATCCAAATCGGCACAATATAATTATCCCTATCAATCGCGCTTAGTTCTGGCTTCATACAGATAACCGCTCCCTTGGAACGAGTTGTAGATGACTTATCCAACAAATCAAACACTTTGATCAACTCTGTTCCCGGATTCGAAGTCTTCTTAATTTCCATCGGATTAAGTACGCCGTCATGCTCCAGAACGATATCAATTTCCTTGGCATCCTTGTCACGATAATAATACAGATATGGCTCCTTTCCACTATTCAAATAGGTCTTCACAATCTCAGCAACCACATAGTTTTCCAAGATAGCGCCATTCATGGCACCGCTCTCCAAGGTTTCTGCACTACTCCACTTAGTCAGATAGCAAACCAACCCGGTATCATAAAAATATAACTTTGGTGTTTTCAAAAGACGTTTCAATAGATTGTTGGAATACGGGTGGAGATAAAATATGATTCCTAATGTCTCCAGAATTCCCAACCAGCTTTTTGTCTGTATCTGACTAATGTCAGCGTCTCTTGCAATATCCGCAATATTAAGCATTTGACCGCATCTTGCCGCTACCGCAGTAATAAATCTATAAAATTTTAATGAGTCAATAGCATTGGACAATTCCTTCACATCACGTTCAATATAGGTGGTTAAATAACTGCTGTAAAAAATCTGACTGTTGCTGTTTTGACCACTTACGATAGCAGGCATCGATCCTCTGAAAATCCGATCATAAATATCTCTGGTATCAGCCGATTTCCTTTCTTTACTTCTTGCTGAAAGTGCGTTTAAATCAATAGTAAATGGTTCCATTTGACCATTGTAGATCTCTGCCTGCGATAAAGATGTCAGCGAAAGTACTGCAACTCTTCCAGCCAAAGACTCCTGCACGCCTCTCATCAATTTAAACACCTGTGAACCGGTTAACCAGAATGCACCCGGCTCATGACTTTTATCTACATGCATTTTAATATAAGGAAACAGTTCCGGCGCATACTGTACCTCATCAATCAACACAGGCGGCTTGTGCAGTTGCAAAAATAACTCCGGATCTGTCTTTGCAATATTTCTTTCATTCAAATCATCTAATGTGACATATCCTCTGTCAGTACCTTCCATTAACTTCTGAAGCATGGTTGTCTTACCAACTTGTCGCGGTCCGGTAACTAAAACAACCGCATATTCTTTTGTAACCTGACTTATTACATTCTCCAAGCTTCTTGTTATATAGTTCATATCTCAACCCTCTTCCGGCTATTATTCTATTTATTTAAATATTAGCCGAAAATCAAAGAAAAAACAAGTATATTTCGGCTAATTTATATTATTCTTAAATATTAGCCGAAATATACTTTATGAATCTCCCTTTTCGAAATTGTATATCTGCTGAAAATAAATTATAATTACAATGATAAAATGGGTTTGGGTGAGGTGAGGATTTTGGAGATTTGGGACGGATACTTGATAGATGGTACTCTGGCAAACTATGATTTGGTTCGGGGAAAACCAATACCCAAAGGATTGTACCATCTTGTAAGTGAAATTTTAGTCAGGCATATTGACGGTGATTATCTGCTTATGAAGAGAGATTTAAGAAAATCTAACTACGGAGGTTACTATGAGGCAACAGCTGGAGGCTCTGCATTAAAAGGAGAAGATAAGGTATCTTGTGCCAGAAGAGAACTTTTGGAAGAGACCGGGATTTCTTCTGATGCTTTCAAAGAAATTGGTCAGTATACTTCGCACGACACTATATATTATATTTTCATGTGTATTACCGATTGCGACAAGTCATCTATTTCCCTCCAAAAAGGAGAAACAATATCATATAAATGGATATCAGAAAATGACTTTATAGCTTTTGTAAATTCAAGTGAAATGATTGATGCACAAAGAAAACGTTATCATGATTTTTTTGTAAAAATGGGTTATATTCACTGACAAGTCCTATTTAAATTCCTGTTTGAAGAATAGTTAATAGAAACATTTTTCTGAAAAGGGAGTAATGAATACAATTTTTCATTATTTTTACTTTTATACGAAACAGGAATATTAAATATTCGTCAAAAACTCATAAAATTTTATTACAATAATGACATTGCCCTTTTTCATCTTATTTTAGACAATTCAATATAAGACTTATCATTATTTCCATTTCATTGGGCTTGGATTCAGCAATCATGATCGTAAGAACCACAAGAGTATAATTATCTATCAACTTCATTCCATCTGTAAAAAGCCTTTTGTTTTGATAAAGAAAATAAAGAAACATCGTCGCTGCAATTCTTTTATTTCCATCAAAAAAGCTATGATCTTTTGTAACAAAGTATAGTAAATGCGCAGCTTTTTCCTCCCATGTAGGATAAATCTCCTGTCCTCCAAATGATTGATAAATATTTCCAATGCTGCCTTTGAATGAATCATCCTTTTCTTTTCCAAAAAACTCAGATTCATACTCATATTGCATTGTTGCAATGATCTTCCGACATTCTTCATAGGAAAGTTTATAGATATCCGTATTTCCTGTTGGTGGCGTCATATTTTGGTGATCATAAAGATTCAGTAATTCCAATGCTTCACTATATTTCTCTATAACCGCCAGCAACTGTTGACTGTCTAACTTATTCTGCGTGCGTCTGATCATCCGCACCACTTCATTTAACTGATCAACACGGTGATTGTCTAAACCATATCCTTGTAGAATGTACTTTCTCAACACTGAGTTAGTCCATTTGCGAAATTCTAAGCTGCGTTTAGATTTCAATCGATACCCGACAGACATAATTACATCTAAAGAATAATAAGCGACCGGTTTGTCAGAATTTGCTTTTTGCAAATAAAGTAAATTGCTTTCTTTCTCTACCTCTTCTTCATTAAATATATTGTTGATATGACGTGAAATTACGGATATATCCCGTTTAAACAGCTTCACCAATTGTTCCATTGTCAGCCAAACTGTTTCTTGTTCAATATGTACTGACAATTTTATTTCTTTATCACTAGTTTCAAATAATACAATCTCACCTTTATCCATTAGAAATTATCCCCCTATAAAAGTTATTGTTC
>JAIDPF010000020.1 GCA_029062895.1 Lachnospiraceae bacterium | reverse complement strand
TGCGGAAACTCAAGTGTTAAACATATTTACTTTTCCAAGTTCATTTGTTATAATAATCAAGGTACGCTGTAATGTGTAAGCAAAATTTAAATTATATAAAGGAGGAAGTAAAATGGCAACAAAAGCAAATTATGCCAGAAAAGACATTGGACCCAACAAGGTTGGTTTCCCGAAGGTTGGTACACCGGTAACGAATACCCGTGCAATCATCGAGGCACCTTTTTATGCAAACAATGTCGTAAAGATCAACACATTAAAAGAAGCTTATGAGCTTGCAAAGAACTCACCGGGAACGATCGTAACAGATATGCCTGTTTATAGAGGCGAAGAGTTTGGTCTTGAGCCGGATGCAAAGGTTCTTTTATTCAATGATGGTTCCATTACTGGTCGTTATGCTCCGGCTAGAAGAATTACAGGAAAGCCAGGAACAGACAATGCAAAGCTTGACAAGATATTGATGGATGCTGTTTATGATACACGTTGGAAGACGATGTATCATGCAGAAGCGTTTATCGGTTTGGATGAAGAATTCATGGTAAAGGCACATCTTCTGATTCCGGAAGGAGAAGAGAATCTTCTTTATAACTGGCTGCTGAATTTCCAGTATTGTTCAGATGAATATGTTAAGATGTATAAGAATTCCAAGCTGATCGGCAATGGAAAAGAGCCGGATATCTATATTTTATCCGATCCTCAGTGGAAGGGAGCTCCGGGTCAGGAAGACGTATGTGATCCGAACTGCTTATGCTATTTTGATACGGCTAACAACTGTGCTGCAATCCTTGGTATGAGATACTTTGGTGAGCATAAGAAGGGTACGCTGACACTTGCATGGGCGCTTGCTAACAGAAATGGTTATGCATCCTGCCATGGCGGACAGAAAGAATATACTCTTGATAAAGAGGGCAAGAAGAAATATGTTGCCGCAGTATTCGGTTTGTCAGGATCCGGTAAGTCTACGATCACACATGCTAAGCACGGCGGTAAGTATCCTGCAATCAAGGTTCTTCATGACGATGCATTTATCATCAATGCTGAAACTTGTGCATCAGTAGCTTTGGAGCCTACATATTTTGATAAGACGGCAGATTATCCTTGTGACTGCGAGGATAACAAGTATCTGTTGACCTGCCAGAATGTATCCGCAACTCTTGATGAGGATGGAAAGGTAGTTATCGTTACAGAGGATATCAGAAACGGTAACGGACGTGCAATCAAGTCTAAACTGTGGTCACCGAACCGTGTTGATAAGATTGATTCTCCGGTAAATGCAATCTTCTGGATCATGAAGGATCCTACAATTCCTCCTGTAGTGAAGTTAAAGGGCGCTTCCCTTGCATCTGTTATGGGTGCAACGCTTGCTACCAAGAGATCTACAGCTGAGAGATTAAAAGAGGGTGTTGATCCGAACGCGCTGGTTGTTGAACCGTATGCTAATCCGTTCAGAACTTATGAGCTGGTGAATGACTATAAGAAGTTTAAGGATCTTGTAGAGAAGAAGAATGTAGACTGCTACATCATCAATACCGGTGATTTCATGGGCAAGAAGGTTCAGCCGAAGGATACCCTTGGTGTAATCGAGGCGATTGTAGAGGGCAAGGCTAAGTTCAAGAAATGGGGACCGTTCTCCGATATCGAGATCTTCGAGTGGGAAGGCTTTGTTCCTGACTTAAAGGATAAGAAGTATGTTGAGCAGTTGAAAGCACGTATGAATGACAGACTTCAGTATGTAAAGAATCTGGATACGGCAGAAGGCGGCTACAACAAGCTTCCGAAGGATGCAGCTGCAGCAATTAAAAAGGTTGTAGATGAGGCAAATACACTGAAATAATTCTTTTGCTACCAATTATGCAGTATTTTAAGGGGCATATCTTAGGGTATGTCCCTTTTGAATGCCAATTTTTTCAAAAAACAGTTGAAAAATCTTGTCCTATCGTTTAAACTATAATAGTATTATTTCGCGATGACAATTGAGGAGGATAGAACGATGATTTCTGCAGGTGATTTCAGGAATGGAATTACGATTGAATTTGATGGAAATGTTTATCAGATTATCGAGTTTCAGCATGTAAAACCAGGAAAGGGCGCAGCATTTGTAAGGACAAAGCTGAAAAATATCAAGAGTGGTGGTGTTGTCGAAAAGACTTTCCGTCCCACTGAGAAATGCCCCCAGGCACGTATTGATAGAAAAGAAATGCAGTATTTGTATGCGGATGGTGATCTGTATAACTTTATGGATACGGAGAACTATGATCAGATCGCATTAAATAAAGAGACAGTTGGGGATGCGCTGAAGTATGTCAAAGAGAATGAGATGGTTAAGGTATGTTCTCACAATGGTAGCGTGTTTGCGATTGAGCCTCCTTTGTTTGTTGAGCTTCAGATTACAGAGACAGAGCCGGGATTAAAGGGAGATACCGCTACCGGCGCTACAAAGCCGGCAATCGTAGAGACCGGTGCGCAGGTTATGGTTCCTTTGTTTGTAGATCAAGGTGAAATGATCAAGATCGATACCAGAACCGGAGAGTATTTAAGCCGCGTGTAATGATATCATCCTGAATGGATGTGATTCTATCAATCAATTAAAAGCTTGAAAGACAATGAAGATTTTTTTCATTGTCTTTTTCATTGAATGTAGAATCTACAAAAAGAAAGGATGAAAAATTATGACATTGGAACAGTTTATAGAAAAAATAACGCGCGCGTTGGAAAAATATTATGGAGAAAATTATCGGGTCAGGACCTTGAGTGTAAAGAAAAATAATGGTTTGTGCTTGCATGGATTCTCCATCTTTTTACAGGATAGCCCGAACCAGATTACGCCGACGATCTATCTAGATGAATTTTATGAACGGTATATGAACGGTATATCGCTGTCTGAGATCATGCAGGAGATCATCAGGACATATGAGGCTCATACAGTGAAGGAAGACATTTCTATGGAATTTTTTCTGGACTATGAGAAGGTAAAGGACAGGGTTGTGTATAAGCTGGTCAATTATCAGATGAATGAGGAATTGTTAAAAGAGATTCCGCATATTTCCTATCTCGATATGGCAGTTGTTTTCTATTATTATATGGAAAATGAGGTGTTTGGTGCGGCCAGTATAATGATTTATGACGCCCATATGAAAAAATGGCAGATCGACCTAAAACGTTTGATTGCCGATGCCGAATACAATACTCCAAGAGTACTGGGATACCGTCTAACCAATATGGAAGATATTCTGCGTGAACTGCTTCGGAAAGATTTAAGTAGCAGAGCTTCCCGGAAGAAGAATAATTACCGGCACGGCGAAGAAAAGGAAGAATTTCCGGTGGATGAAATGACGGATCATATAATGGACTGTTTTGCGGAAGGGCAGGAGGAAAATCCGATGTATGTATTAACTAACCGCAGTAATCAGAATGGCGCTGCCTGCATACTTTATCCAAATGTTCTTAAGGAATTTGCCGAGCGGATAGGGAGTGATTTGTATATTCTACCTTCTTCGATCCATGAGGTGATCCTAATCAAAGATCAGGGGATGGAAGATGCGGATGTGTTGAGAAATATGGTAAAAGATGTCAACAGAACACAACTGGCCCCGGAGGAGGTGCTTTCTGATGAGGTTTATCATTACAGCAGAAAGAGTGGGAAGGTCGGACTGTGTGAAAATAAAACTAGTGTGAAGTAAGCTAGACAAAAGGAGAAAAGTGTGTTATGATTAGCAAGTGCCGGCAGAATTAGATTTTTGTTTGGCACTTGCAGATATGCACTCGTAGTCTAATGGATAGAACGAAGGCCTCCGACGCCTTTAATGCAGGTTCGATTCCTGTCGAGTGCATTTTTTTTGCAAGGGCATTAATGTGAAAATCTATGAATCAGGCATTGACGGCATATACGGTATTGTTTGAAACCGGATGATAGTTGCAATGATACAAGATACTTATAAGAAAAATGATAGAACTGCTGCGACATCTCATTAAAAAACAGCGGTAGCATGAGGATAAAAATGGGAAAGAGAAGAAATAAAAAACAGGGAAACAGACAGTATACGGGAAATCGTGTGACGGAAGAGAAAAGAATAGCGGAAGTGAAAACTGCTGAAGAATCTGGTACAGAAGAAGAACAGCAGCCGTTTTCGGAAGAAATAATCTCGGAGACAGAAGAACAGAATACGGCGTTATATGTAGATGAAGCGGAACCCTATATGGAAGAGGACGATCAAGCGGAAGCATTATATACAGAAGAAGCAGGAGGACGGATGGCAGATCCTTATGCGGATGAAGTCCATGAACAGAATGTTGAAACATATATGGGAGATGTGGATCCGGAATTTTCGGATGTGCCTATAGACAGTCTTTTAGAGAAGGTTGATGTGCCAGAGTCAGAGAAAAAAGATTCCTTAAGAAGACAGAATCTTGAAACAACCAATGATTTTGCGGATTTTACATGGGACTTTTTCAGACAGATTGGCAAATGGATCAAGCGTAACCGTCGTATGGCTGTGATTTCACTGGCAGTTTGTGCGGGTGTTGTCATTTTGATATGGATTGTGGGTTCAATCTCGCGGAGTATCGATGCCTCAAGACTTGCGGCATCGGTATCTGACAATTGGCAGTCCAATCTGACCGTTGATACTGGGGTGATCCCGATACCTCAGGAGATGCTGCAGGTGAATGCTTATCCTGCTGTCAATGAACTTGTGACACGTTATTTTGAGGCGATGCAGAATGCCGACATTGAGACTTTGCGCACGCTGAAGAATTATGTGGATGCTGTAGAGGTTGCAAAGGTAAATGCAAAATCTCAGTATGTGGAAAGTTATGATAATATTACCTGCTATACAAAGGTAGGCCCAATAGCCAATTCCTATATTGTTTATGTATGCTATGATGTTAAATTTTGTGATTGGGATATGGTTGCGCCTAGCCTGCTGACATTGTTTGTGTGTACCAACAATGAAGGTAAGTTATATATTTATGTGGGAGAGCTGGATGAAAATATAGGAAATTATATTGCTTCCATTACCTCGCAAGAAGATGTGCAGGATCTGTATCAGAGAGTGCAGACAGAATATAAGGAAATGGTGGATGCCAATCCGGATTTTGCAAATTATATGTCATCCTTAAATCAACTCATCAGAGATAAGGTAGGAGAGCAGCTTGCGGATACCGATTATCTTGATGATGATACGATCAACCCGACAGAGGGAGTTCAGGTTGTTGATGTGGATGTAACTGATCATGCTGACGAAGAAGATACAGGAGATTTTGAAGTTCGGGCGACTACCACTGTTAATGTGAGAGCGTCTGACAGTGAGGTGGCTGATCGTCTGGGAAAGGTGGAAGCAGGTACGACGTTGATCTGTCAGGAGCATCAGGTCAATGGCTGGAGCAGGATCATCTATGAAAATCAGATAGGATATATCAAGACGGAATATCTCCAGACGGTTGGAGAAGGTGTAGATGAGAGTGCGGCAACCGGAACTATCACAGTGTCAGAAACCGTCAATGTCAGAAGAACGGCTAATATAGCAGGAGAACAGATGGGCGTTGCTTATGCGGGAGAATCGTTTCCGTTGATCGGCAGTACGGATGGAGAATGGACCCAGATTATTTATAATGGGCAGGCCGGATATATTAAATCAGAATTTATTTTGGGACGTTAATTAAAAGACTTGTCAGGTATTGCTTATAAAAGATTGTAAAATGGGACTCTTGGGGTGGTCAAAGACTTCTTCAGGTGTCCCTTTTTCTTCGATGATACCGTTGGCCATAAAGATTACTTTGTCAGCTACATTTCTGGCAAAATCCATTTCATGTGTCACAACGATCATTGTGGTATCGCTGGACTTTAAACTACGGATGACCCCCATTACTTCCTTGGTGAGTTCCGGATCCAATGCGCTGGTAGGTTCGTCAAAGCAAAGAATATCTGGGGTAAGCATCAGCGCCCGCGCAATGGCAACACGCTGCTGTTGACCTCCAGAAAGTTCACAAGGATAGGAAGAGATCTTTTCGGATAATCCAACCCGATCCAATAATTCCATTGCCTGCTGATCCAGTGTACGGTAGATCTCAGCTTTTGTTCTTCGTTCCTGTCTGGGGAGCGTTTTATTCTCTTTTAAGGCTTTTAACTGCGCGGAAAGAGTCAGATTCTGTAAAACAGTATATTGGGGAAACAGGTGAAAGGACTGAAACACAAGACCGAAATAGAGCCGGTTCTTACGGATCTGCTTTGTGCTTGCCAGAACAGATGCGACTTCCGCGTCGTCTCCGCCGAAGATGGTATGATCTTCTACCTGAATCGATCCTGAATCCGCCTTTTCCAAGAAATTCAGACAACGAAGAAGGGTTGTTTTACCGCTCCCGGAAGAACCTATGATGGCAAGAACCTCCCCTTTTTCCAAAGAAAAGCTGATGCCTTTTAAAACCTCTGTATCTTGAAATGATTTTTTTAAATTGTTGACTTCCAGAAGCGCCATATGTGGGGATTTCCTTTCCTCATAATGATTCTATTTGTAATAACGTGAAAGCTTCTTTTCCGCGATTCCAAAGAGCCATGTTAATACTGCGTTGAACACCAGATAAAATAAGCCGGTGTAAAAAAGCGGCCAGATGATTGCGTCGACCTTTAAAAACTCATAGGCACAGAAGAGAATCTCCGTAACAGCTACGGTTCTTGCCAGAGCAGTATCTTTGACAAGAGTAATGATTTCATTGCTCATCGGAGCAAGGATATTGCGTATGACCTGTAACAGGATGACTTTAAAAAACGCTTCTGATCTTGTCATGCCTAAAACATCACAGGCTTCATATTGACCCTTTGGTATATTTTCAATGCCGCCGCGGAAGATTTCCGAAAAATAGCAAGCATAGTTGATAACAAAAGCAAAGAGCGCTCCGAAAAAGTATGCCCTTGCTACATTTCCGCCGAACATTCCCCATTTTGTGATGGGGGAATGAAACGCAATCCCCGGAATATAGATGACGATCATCAGCTGAAGCAGAAGCGGTGTGCCGCGGATCACATATACAAGCGCCCGAAACGGAAATTTCAGCAAGGGAAAAGAACTTTTGGTACAAAATGCGAGGACAAGACCTAAAGGAATTGCCAAAATAAGGGTTAGGAAAAACAGCGAAAGCGTTACGCCAAAACCCTTCCACAATTGTACGGTAACACGGATTAAATCTTCATTGATATAACTGTTCAACCAGTTTGAAATATCATACATACGTTATGTCATTCTTTCTTCTTACGATTGATCTTATTTACCTACAGCTTCCTCATACAGTTCCGTCATATCATATTTATCCGCAAGGGAAGCAAGTGTTCCGTCGTCGATCAGTTCACGGATGACGGCATTGACCTTTTCTGTCATGTCACTGCCAAGGCGGAAGCCGATCGCGTATTCTTCGTTGGCAAGCTGGATGCTGTCGACAATCATCAGCTCGGTATAGTCGCCTGTGCCTGCGCTTGCTGTTGCCAGTGTATAATCAATGACGATCGCGTCGTAGTTGCCGGATTTCAGCGCAAGAAGTGCCGATGCCTGAGAATCAGATGCTGTGTAGGATGCCTGTGCGAGGCTTTCATCTGCCAGAATGGCGTCTTCACCAGCGGAACCCCCTTCCGCGGAGAGCATAGCGGAAGCTAAGCTGGCAGTATCCGTATATGTGTCGGCGTTGCTGCTATTGATGACCACACACTGCTTGTTTGTCAAATAGGACATGGAAAAATCCATATTTTCACGACGTTCCTCTGTAACGGTAAGACCATTCCAGATGCAGTCGATATTCCGTGAGCTTAATTCGCTTTCTTTCATATCCCAGTCGATAACCTGAAATTCCGGTTCCAGACCAAGCTTTTCACAGACAGCCTGTGCAAATTCCGTATCAAATCCGGTTAATTCGCCATTCTCGTCATTATAGTTCATGGGCTCATAGAGTGTGATGCCGATCACCAGTTTACCGTTAGAGGCAATATAATCATAATCGGAAGCGGCGGGGGCTGAGCCTTGTGAACCGTCTGTTGTCTGGTCTGTTGTACATGCAGCCAGGGAGAAGATACATAATAGGGATAACATCATTGCAAGTAATTTTTTCATTTTTGGTCTCCTTTTCAATTTTTTCATTAAGTCTATTATCAGGCATTGTTAAATGCGCTGTAATACAGATATTTTTATGGTAATAAAGAAACTAAATATTCTAATATTTTATCTTGCAGCAGATAATCTTTAACGCTCTTTTCGCCTATTAGTGAAAAAAGGGTTTCCACATCGGGACATCCGTATTCCAACGCAAATGCTTCGATATCTTCATCGGTGACGGTGATTTCATTTTCCGCAGCGATCGTATCTAGGATGGAATTCAGAATAACCGTATAGCATGCGTCCGTAATCACACTCTGTTTCAAATCATCTACGGACTGTCCCATATAGGATAGCATTTCTTCCACAGACATCTGATATTGGGCAGCATACTGCTCCAATGTGGCCATTTCTTCATTGTAATATTCATGAACGGATTCTTCGGAGATGGAAGTGATATAATAATTCTCCTCAATCAAGCTCCATACCTTATTTTCTGTCAGAAATTCTTTGGTGTACTCCCGACATTCTGCCACGGTGGTATAGGAACCGTCATAAAAATACTCCTGTACGATTTCATCGGTCAATTCTTCGGGATAGGTGATGGTGCCGATAATTTCATTTACTGTCAGAGTAAATACAACGTCCTTGCCGTTCAGTTCCGCACTGCCGTAATTTTCCGGAAAAGTAAGGGGAACATCTTTGGTTTCTCCGACAGCCATACCAATAAAACCGTCTTCAAAACCGGGGATATAGCCGCCTGCGCCTACAGTGATCTCTACATTCTCGGCAGATCCGTTGTCAAAAGCGACTCCATCCAGTTTTCCCACAAAATTGGCGTTGATGACATCATTTTCACCGACAACTGTGTGATCTGTTTCAGTTAATTCGCCAAATTCATATAGGATATTTTCTTTGATGCAATCCTCTATTTCTGATTCACTGACAGAAGTTTCTTCATTAAAATAATCCGCATTGGTATAGTTGGCAATATAAATGGAAGCTCCGTCTTTTGTAGTAAATAAAAGCATCGTTCCGTCTGTGACGGCAGCCTGTGCTTCTTCTTCCGTCATCTGGTTGAGCTCTGCCATATCAGGGAGCGCCGGAATATCTTCATATAATATAGAATTGTCGATGCCAGCGATCCCAGCGCCCGGAAGGGTATTGTCATAAGCATCTGAACCGATATTGTCGGGTGTGGCAGTATTGCCGGATGTGGCGGTATTGCCGGAAACAGAATCCTGCCCTCTGTGGTTGCTTATTAGGGCAAAGATGATAAAGCCAATCGCCGCAACAGCGATTACGATCTCCGCAAATAATAGTTTCGGGCTGCCGGATGGCTTTTCCTCATCCGCTGACGCATCTTTATCCGTTGTATCATCAGTAGATGCTGACATATCGTTATCCGTTGCATCATCAGCAGGTGCTGACGTATCGTTATCCGTTGTTTCATCATCATTTTCAATGACCTGAGCGTCTTCTTTTTCCTGCTCTAAAGCGTCATTATTTTCTTTGCTCACAATATATTCCTCCTCGATTAAAATATAAAAACCTTTTGCATTATACCACGTCTTATCACAAAATACTACGAAAATTTTATGAATTTGTATGTTATCAATAGATGTTATAAAAATTAGATGATTTCAAAACTATATATTGAAAAATAATTAAGGAAACATATACGATAAACAGGTCTATGATGTTATCTAAGACGAACATCAAATATTTTAATCTCCTAGATATATAATTTGATTGTATAATTGAGTACAAATCAGTAAAAGAAAGTAAAAGAAAGTAAAAGAATTAATACCGATTATTATATTAAAAATTTTTTGAAACGCTCATACGTTTTTTGGCGTCTAATGATCAGAAAGAGATGGACAGGAAAGGAGATGCAAAATGGATCATTTGATACTGGAGGCGAAGCGAGGAGACCCTGATGCGTTCAGCGCGCTTATGCAGTCACAGATGCAGAATATGTATAAAGTTGCGAGGGCAATCCTTAACAGCGATGAGGATGCCGCGGACGCCATAGCAGATACGATATTGATATGCTGGGAAAAATTGGATCAATTGAAAAAGACGGAATTTTTCCGCACATGGATGACACGCATCCTCATTAACAAGTGTAAGGATATCATCAGAAAGCGGAAAAAATATTCGTTAGTGGAGAAAGTTCCCGATGTATCGGTGCAGGAAGAGGGGTTTGAAAATGTGGAGTGGAAGGACGCATTAAGCTGTTTGGAAGAAAAGTACAGGTTGGTTACGGTGCTTCATTATGTGGAGGGATTCTCGACAGTGGAGATTGGGGAAATGCTTGGTATGCCGGATAGTACGGTACGGAGCAGGCTTTCTAGGGCGCGCCGGAAACTTGCGCAGGAATTTATATAAGGAGGGATGGAATATGAGCGAACGGGATATCATTAAGATATTACAGTCGGATATTGCGGTGCCGCAGGCGGTGCAGGAGAGGGCAGACGAGGCATTTGAGCAGATACGTAGCAAAAACGCAGGCAAAAAAAGGAGGAAAGCACATTTTTCCAAAAAGAAGATATTGATACTGGCAGTTGTGGCGGTACTTGCTTTGGGAAGCATTACGGTGTATGCGGCATGCAGGAACTGGAGTAAGAGCCTGTCGGAAGGAATGAGTATGACAGAAGAACAGAAGGCGCAATTAGAAGAGGAAGGCGCGGTAGTATTCCCGATGCAGGAACAGGCACAGGCACAGGAGGATACCGTGATAATGCCGCAAAGCCAGACGTGTAACGGTGTTACGGTTACTGCAGTACAGAGCATTACGGATCTTTACGCGGCACATCTTGTCTTTAAAGTTGAGGGATATGAATTGCCGGAGGATACGCAGCCTGATTTTGAGAATCTTATTGTGACAGTTGACGGCAACAGAGATTGCAATTGGTCAGGAAGTTTTTATGATGGGCTTGTGACCGGCGCAGACGGCATGAGTGAATATGCGGACGGTTCTCCTATCAATTATGAGGAATTTTGCCCGCGTTATGTGCGGGACGACGGCAGCATGGAGTATTGGCTCACCCTTGTTCACGATGAAAAAGGATACTTCTTAGGAAAAGATGTTCATGTGGAGTTTGAAAATCTGGGAATAGTAGAGAAAGCGGAGTATTTAAGCGACAATGAAGTGCAGGGAAAATGGAACTTTGACTGGAACCTACAGGGGACGGACAGTATGTATGAATACACACTGGAGGAATCACTTGGAGATACGGGCGCCGTAGTGATGCGGGCAGAAATTTCACCGATTACCATACACGTGGAATATCAGTTTCCGTATCAGACGCGGACAGCGCAGGCCATTGATGAAAATGGCAATCCGGTAACTCTCCATAAAAGAGTGATACCGCCGCCATTTGTGGGTGTGCGCTTGAAAGACGGTACCGTTTACACGCATCTGCGCGGCGGAGGAATGGAAGGGTATCTGCAAGGTACTTCCAGCGGAGTCTATGAAGTAATCAATGTGAACGAAAGAATCATTACTCCCGATCAGGTGGCATATCTTTTGTTCCTGAAAAATGTGGACGGACAGTATTTGGCGGATGAATTTTATGAAGTGCCGGTAAATCAATAAATGTTTCCCTAATGAAAAAAGATCATACAAATATATATATTTGTATGATCTTTTTTCATGCCGGCAGCGGGACTTGAACCCGCACGTGGTTGCCCACAACAGATTTTGAGTCTGCCTCGTCTGCCATTCCGACACGCCGGCTTAAGTTGATTATGAATCACAAACATGATAATAACATACTCCAAAAAATTTTACAACATTTTTTTGCATCTTAGTCTGTAATGTTGTAAAATAAGATATCATATAAGCGGAAGAAATGGGGAATATGGGATAGTGGGAAAGAAAGACAGAGTATCAACTATGGATTGCATCAACTATCGAATGAATATGCTGCCATATCTGAAGCATGAACTCAGCATAAAGAAAACCCAGAAACTGCTTTCGCATGTGGAAGAATGTGCAGAGTGTAAAGAAGAATTAAAGGTGCAGTTTCTTGTAATGGAAGGTATGAAACGTCTGGAATATGGCAAAACATTTAATCTGGAAGAAGATTTTGAAAAAAGTCTTAAGACCTCCATCAGAGAATACAAGATGCGCGGCATATGGCAGAAACTGCTTCTATGCGTTTTGTATGGAGGGTGTGCGCTTGTGGTTCTGTTTTTATTAAAGGGGATTTTCCTGTAAGCGATTATTTTTCAAAGGAAATATTATAGAGCGGCAGAATATTCTGATAAAATCGAGTATTTGAAAGATTGAGGATATGGAAGATATGGCGGATAAGTTGGTATTGATTGATGGACACAGTATATTAAACAGGGCGTATTATGGAGTTCCACCGTTGACAAATGCGGCCGGACTTCACATCAATGCGATTTATGGATTTTTAAATATTATGTTTAAAATATTGGAAGAGGAACAGCCGGAGTATCTGGCGGTTGCTTTTGATGTGTCCGTGCCGACGTTCCGCCATGAAATCTATAAAGAATATAAAGGTACCAGAAAACAGATGGATCCGGAATTGAAAGAACAGGTTCCTGTTATGAAAGAAGTTCTGCAGGCGATGGGCGTGCTGATCATGGAGCAGGCAGGCTTGGAGGCGGATGATATCTTAGGCACATTGGCAAAGTCAGCGGAAAAAGAAGGCATGGAGGTCTCTCTGGTATCAGGAGACAGGGATCTTTTACAGATTGCCAGTGACCATATTAAGATCAGGATACCAAAGACAAAGGGCGGTAAGACGGAGGTCAAAGATTATTACGCAAAGGATGTGCTTGCGGAATATCAGGTTGATCCGCTTCAGTTTATTGATTTGAAGGCATTGATGGGAGATGCTTCGGATAATATACCTGGTGTGCCCAAAGTCGGACAGAAGACGGCAGAGAAGCTGATGGTGGAGTATGGTTCACTGGATCAGATCTATGCGCATGTGGAAGAGATCTCCATGAAAGCGGTCAGGGAGAGCCTGATCGAACATAGGGATCTGGCGGATCTGAGCAAGGTATTGGCGACGATCAATGTTTCCGCTGATCTTTCTTATCAGTGGGAGGACGCAAAGTTGGGGAATCTTTATACAAAAGAGGCATATCAGAAATTTGTGGAACTGGGATTCCGCAGTATGCTGTCAAGATTTGACGGGGCGGGGATCACAGAAGAAGACGCGGGGGCACTGGTTAGTGAGGAGGCGTTTATCAGGATTACCGGGGCAAAGGAGGCGCACGCCGCTTTTGAGAAGGCTGTTAAAGCAGGACAGGCAGGCGTCAGGGTATGGTTTGTTGAAGAAAAGACCGGCGGACAGCAGCTTTCCTTATTTGATGAGGTGACGGAAGAGAAAAAACGGCTGATCGTGGCGATGGCAGTATCAAAGGATGAGGTTTATTATCTGGATTCCGCATTGCTGGAGGAAGGGGAGCTTGACGGGCAGCTGCGTCATTTATATCAGAAAAATGTACTCATGGCGACCTATGCGGTCAAAGAGCTATATGACGTTCTTGAGATAGAGAAAGGCG
>JAIDPF010000002.1 GCA_029062895.1 Lachnospiraceae bacterium | reverse complement strand
TTGGGTGCCAATGCTAAAATCTGCTGCTCTGTTACTTCTCTCATTTTTTATACTCCTTTCGTTTTTACATCCTTACACATCAAACTATGTCCAAAAATCTATTATAAAGCCATTCACCCATTCCGGCACATTCCCCTGTGTCATCCTTAATAGTCCAATCATGCAGCAGTTCGTCCCATAATATTTTATGTGATGCATATATGGTTTTATGTGTTTATTTAGATTACTGCTCCTTTTGCCTTATGAACACTTCTACATTATTTTACATTAATCATAACACAAAAACACATAAAAAAATATTAAGTAGCAAATTTCGTATTGATATAATGATATGAAAGAGCAATCGAGTAGGCGGTAGGCGATTACTAAAGCTACGCAAAAAGAAATAGAGCAGGTATTATGATACCCGCCCAAAATTCAGTACTCATCAAATAATTAGCGCCAAACACTATATAATAACGCCAGAAGCACCCATTTTATCAGCATTTCCGGCGTTCCGTCCGTTACTCGAACTCGACGGCTGAATATCAATTAAATAAATATCTTACCAGAAATGCTAAATATCAGTGAGTGTTTAACCATATAAGAATTTTATTTTCAAACCTTTCAATCTTTATATATTCCAAGACACACTTTTTAATATACTCTATAGATGCTTCACTATAATACGGATCTTCCTGTACATAACCAAACAATATTGGTATATTCTTTGAAATTAAAGAATTTATATACCCTTCATCAAATTCCACTCCTGCACCACATAAGGATACTATTCCACTTATCGGTATAATACTCAACATATCTATCAATAGTCTATTAGATCTCCCATGTGCTAACAAGTAAATTCTTCCGGAAAATTATTTCTAAAAATAATTTTCTGGAAGAATAATTACTAACTTTTCTACTTTTTCCTTTCTTAAATGCGTATAAACATAATGGTAAATATAATTATTAGCATCTCCTACTATTATACTTCCTTGATTTTCTTGTATATCAATAGTTTCTCCAATATAAACTGGATCTTAATCATCTCTGGCATCAAGTATACCTAATGCTATGCCCCAGAACAATTCTGCTAAAATTATAATAATCCCTATACTTGGAAACTTTTGCAAAAGATATTCTTTTTTCTCTATATCCAGTATAAACCAGCCAATTACCGATAATACGGCCATTATTTCATTAAAAATATTAATGAATAAATAAGAACGATCAATTTGTTTTATCCAAATTGGGAAGCCAAATAACATCTTATGTATGTCTGATCTGAAAATTACCTTTTTCTTTCTCCTAAAGACCCCTTCAGACGCATTTACCCATGAATATAAGATAAGACCTATTGGTATTATGAAAAAATAAATAATCCATTTTACTTTTATTCTGAGCATTCTTCATTATTCTCCAATATTTTTGTTAATTCCTGTACCAATACTTGACTCCACCATGCACCATTTGTATCTATTGCGCTTGAATAAATTGTATTCACTCGAACTCGGCAAGTTCAACTTGTGACTTAAATTATTTTATTTAAGTTTTGTTGTAAAATCACCGCTTTTTTACTTCAATTACATAATTTATTCTGGCTTACTGATTTTTTGTTGCCAAAATGTTGCCATAAAAATCATACAATATTCCTCTACATGAATCAATTATTTTCACCGTTCACCACAAATTTTTTATCTAAATTCGTTGCATCAAAGTATGAACTGCATTATAAGCCCTTCCATATTCTTTCGACTCTTCTGAGTTTAAATATTCATTAATTATTTTACTAACAGCTTTTCTATACTTTCTGCTAATATCGACACGTGATAGCACTTCAATTTTTTCGGAATTGTGCAAATTAGAATAAATAATTGATTCCAATATATTATCCTTTTTATACATATTATATAACTTATTTGTGTAACCATAATTATAAAATATACGTAAATACTTACGAATATTTTCTTCTGTAACTTCTATATGGTTAAAAAAGAACTCTAATAATGCTATCTGCTCATCATAAATACGTGATGTTTCCCATGTTACCATATCACAATACTTTACATATAAATTGAAATCATCAACCGATTTAAATACAACTTTTTCCTCCCTGATGAAATCTATTATACAGTTAAGAAACTTTGCAAAGCTACCTATATCCTCAATAT
This sequence comes from Lachnospiraceae bacterium, assembly GCA_029062895.1. Lineage (GTDB taxonomy): Bacteria > Bacillota > Clostridia > Lachnospirales > Lachnospiraceae > NK4A136. The sequence continues at coordinate 13,824 of JAIDPF010000002.1, read as the reverse complement.
ATGGTAAATTTAACTCATCAATTGAAATAAATGGAATATGATGTCGAAATAAATTCCCATCACTTATAATCAATAAACTATCACTTTCTTTTGAATAATATATACTAAACACACGATATTTTTCTATCACGTGTAGCGCATCTTTTATATCACTTTCTATTGCTTCATTAATTTTTTCTTTCTTAATAAAATCATCAATCCTTCTACAATCTACGCCTTTAAACTCCTTTTTTAACATTTCTGCATATCTTTCCATATCTTCTGCATCTTTCCATATTACAGAATTTAAAACTTCTTCAGCTAATTTTTGACGTAATTTGTGATTTTTGATTGCTTTTATACTTTCTAAAACTTGATGTGCTTTCTCCACTTCTTTATCATCATCAACATAACTAATTATGTACTGAGTTGGTATACTTTCCAATTCATTATTATTTATAAATCTTGTAATGCTATTCCTAAACTCAATGGTTTTTGAAATAGGTGCAATTGGATACACCACATTATAGAAGAACAAATTTTTTTGAGCTTCCAATTTATCCATCTTTAGCTGACTCATCAATACAGACTGAACTTGAGGAATATCTGATAATCTCATCATCAATTTATTCAAAAAAATGTCATCTGTGTTCTTTAAATACCTTTCAATTAGTTCATCTATAAATTGAGCCTGTTGTGACCCTTTTCTGACAAGTTGCTCATATTGATACGAATACTTCTTTTTTTCTAACGCTATATCTGCTATAAGACTTACTAAATCACTATGAATTATAATATCTCCCTGGAGTATCACAGAAGCTAATAAGAATGGTCTATCCCTTATCTCAATGCTATCTTTAATTTCAAGAAGTTCTTTGAGAAATTTGGTGGCAAGTTTGCTGCCGAGTTCTATATCCATTCCTGTCATATATAATTCTTCCGCAGCAAGTATTATTACTTCGCTCCAATGTGGATCAAGAACATATTCCTCCAATTCTCCCTGCTCCATACCAATTTGCCATTTAGAAGCCATTTTTATTGCGGCAAAATATTCTTGAAAAGTCAAATGAATAAAGCTAAATTGTCCAACACCTCTCTCATCAACCCCTACCTCTCTTAGAAATCCAGCCTCCGTCTTAATATAGTTTATCAAAGAGTCAACTTCTTTCTCTATTTCAATATCTCCTTTATTATATTCTTTTTTTGAATACACCTCTGTAATTTTTTCTCTAAAATCTATTTCGGTAATAATACCATCATCACTATTACCTTGCATATAAAAAGCAATAGGTGACAATAACCCAATCAATAACCTTTTAGGAACATATTCTTTTCCATAGCTGCTCCGTTTTTTTACCCAGTTTTCAAGCAAAGTTGCGGTTGCTATGTCGTATAATTCAATTCTATTTTCCGGTAATGTTATGCCTTGATACTGGATAAGACATATAACCATCAGAAGCAATGGCGTTTTTGCCAACTCATACACAGAGTTATTTTCTCTTATATTTCTTATTAAATATTTCGCATTTTCTTCATCATAATTATCACATTCAACCGCTTTATACCAGTTTCTTATAAAATCATCTATTTGATTTCCATTAAACAGCAGTAATTCATAATGATTAAAATGCGCATCTAATCTTGTTTCATTATAACCAATCTTTCTTGACGTAACGATTACTCTACATCGTGGATTTTGTGCTACAAAGAGATTAATATTATCAACCACATCATGCCTAAGAGAAATATCACCAATTTCATCTAATCCATCTAATAATACAACCAAATATCCATTAAGTATTGCGTCCATATAAATATTTTGATTTTTTAAGTTTAATTCATTTAATATAAATGAACTTAAATCCATTTGTTCAGCCATCATTTTTTTTGCATAGATAGCACACTTGATATATACAGGAATTTCGGTAGAATATTGCTCACGATGAGTGCAGATATCAAACATAAACCATTTTAGTAATGTACTTTTTCCCGCTCCTGGATTACCTAAAACCACAGCTTTTCTCTCACTCACTAACAAGTGAGATATTGGTAAAGAATGCTGTTGATTATTGATACTGCATCCTAGCAATTGGTGTACATATAGGTCATTCAGACTGACCTTAACTTGAAGAGCATTAATTTTAGGCGAATATCCAGAAATATCAACATATTCAAATTGCCTTACAATACTCTTGTCATACTCCTTTAAATCAGTAGTATACTTTTTCCACACTTCATAAGCAATTTTGTCGGAAAATTGCATTTCAAGATATTTTAAAACTGTTTTTATTGTATCAATATCATTCTTAGCACTTAACATTGCATATAAATCTTTTATCTCTAAAATATTGTCCTGACTAAATTTAAAAGATTTTCTTGCCTTATCAATACTATTTTGAGAATAACTTTTTTGTTTTCTTACAAGCATCACTATGTATAGCTCATCATAATCATTGTTTAAATTAAACTTCAAGAACTTATTTAAGCAATCTAAAACCTTTGAAAGTGATTCATCTGCTGTAACTTGAATAGCAATTTTCTTTTTTTTATCGCGCAAATCAATACTGGGAAATTGTTTGTTTTCTACATAATTTATATTTTCTAGCTCGCACTCAAATACTGCATTAAGTAATTTTATAAGGGCATTTTCTGCATGTACATTAATACTAAATTCACCATTAAAATTTAAGATTTTCACTTCTTCTGAAAATCTTGAAAGTAACATTGCAATTCTCTCCAACATAATTTCTTGATTCACAACACTATACTCCAATCTTTTAATTATATTTTTAGAAATAAACTTTGGCTAATCATGACCTCTTTCCATCACCTTTAACCTATCCGCAATTTCCTCTAGCTATAGCAATAAACTTCTTGTTATTCCCCCCAACCAATATACAACCTAAATATATATTTCTCTTATCTACATGGCGCTAGTGCCATGTCTTTCATATCACCAAGGAAATTCGACTAACTGTCTATCCCATACAAATTCTATTTTATCGCTTGCACTTTCAAGTTGCCACACACATGGATAAAATGTGCTATTTAAATGCTATCCCCATAACGAGCAGAATCTAATCTTTTATCCATAACCTCATAAACCAATTTTACGCCATTTTCTAATTCATAAATCCCATGCCCAACGGTTTTATAACCCCTATGTTCGTACAAAAAAACCGCTGAAAGCGATGCATCCAGAGTTACTGTATCATATTCTTTTGCAATTTCTGCTTCTAAGCAATTCATAATATAGGAACCACACCCTCTATTTTGACGGCTAGGCAGCACATATACTCCGGCAATATGATTTCCGTCATAACACCCTGTTCCGACAATCACATCATTATCCATCAATACGCCCATATTCCCGGATGCAATCCCCTCTAAAATATGTTCCTTGCTATGATGTCTGCAAAAGAAGTCCACTACTTCTGCTGGATAATAGTAAGGATATATTGTTTTAATGGTTGTAAGCAAAACATCATAAATTGCATCTGCCATATGAGAAGTGGCTGTTATATATTTCATATTTTCTCCATAAATCAAATATTTGTAACTAAACTATTATTTTTTCGTTTGCATGAGCATACAAGATTCTTTTGGATTATAACTCATAATGTTATCCCAGTCTTTTTTAAGTTTCAAATTATCATTATAAGCAGCTAAATAGTTAATAGGTTCTAAATCTCCAACAATGCAATCACCATTATCCAAAATTACAGAAATGCTATCTTCACTATGACTCGGCGTAGAAATGACTTCTCCATTAATTCCTATAGCAAATAGAAAATCTCTGCTCTCAGGACAACTTATCACCGTGGCTTTCGTTTCATTAATTGGTTTATATTTTAAGCGGTTATTCCTGCTAAATATTTCATCAGCAAAATGGACATGGTTGATCTGCGTATATATCAATAAGCAAATTTGCATCATTTCCATGCAAGAAAAATATATTTGTATTTCCGTATCGCAATTTTATCAATTCGAGAGGTTCTCCTAAATTTGTTACTCTATTGTACCATGGAATACTCATAAATACAGTAATATAAACATTTGGAAATAGTGTCAATATTAAATCATAAATCTTTAGTTAATGGCAACAAAATTTCCGTCCATTCTCCGTAAATACAAATAATACGGATAATGGCAGATAATATATAAATCACCTGCCATTTAAAATAATCTGCGTAAAATTTTTACTATTCGAACTCAATCGTCCCTGGCGGCTTACTGGTCAGATCATACATTACCCTGTTTACCCCCTTGACCTCATTGATAATTCTGCTCATCACCCTCTGCAGTACCTCATAGGGAATCTCTGCCGCTTCTGCCGTCATAAAGTCCACTGTATTGACCGCGCGAAGTGCGACAGCATAATCATAAGTCCGTTCATCCCCCATGACGCCGACGGAACGCATATTTGTAAGTGCGGCAAAATACTGTCCCAGCGTCTTATTCAGACCGGCTTTGTCAATCTCCTCACGATAGATGGCATCTGCATCCTGTACGATACGTACCTTTTCCGCAGTGACTTCACCAACGATACGGACGCCCAATCCGGGGCCCGGGAACGGCTGGCGGAATACCAGATATTCCGGAATGCCAAGTTCCAAGCCGACCTTGCGGACTTCATCCTTAAAAAGATTACGAAGCGGCTCTATGATCTCTTTAAAATCAACGCAATCCGGCAGTCCGCCCACATTATGATGGGATTTGATCACAGCGGATTCTCCGCCAAGACCGCTTTCCACAACATCAGGATAAATCGTTCCCTGTATCAGGAAATCAACTGCGCCGATCTCCTTTGCCGCCTCTTCAAATACGCGGATAAATTCTTCCCCAATGATCTTCCTCTTCTGTTCCGGCTCTGCCACGCCTGCAAGCTTATCATAGAAGCGCTGCTGTGCATTGACGCGGATAAAGTTCAACTGATAGTTTCCCTTCGGCCCAAAGACCGCTTCCACTTCGTCGCCCTCATTTTTACGCAACAAGCCATGATCGACAAATACACAGGTCAATTGATCACCCACTGCCTTGGATAGCAGCACTGCTGCCACAGAGGAATCCACGCCGCCTGACAATGCGCACAGTACCTTCCCCTTTCCAACTTTCTCGCGGATCTGCCCGATGGTCTCCTCTACAAAGGAATCCATACGCCAGTCTCCGGAACAGCCGCAGATGTGATAGACAAAGTTATGCAGCATCTTCTTACCTTCCTGCGTATGCAGGACTTCCGGATGAAACTGAATAGCGTAGAGCTGATCTTTCATACACTGCGCCGCTGCCACCGGGCAGTCCGCAGTCGTTGCAATAATCTCAAATCCGGGCGCTGTTTTAGAAATATAATCATTATGGCTCATCCAGCAGATCGTATCGGGTGTAACGTCCTTAAATAACGGTGAGCTTGTCTCAACATGCACCATGATCTTTCCATATTCACGCACTGGTGCCTTTTCCACCGTACCTCCAAGAACAAGCTGCATCAACTGCGCCCCATAGCACAGACCAAGCACCGGAATCCCCAGTTCAAAAAGTTCTTTACTATAGGTGGGCGCTCCCTCCTCATAACAGCTGTTCGGACCGCCGGTCAGGATGATCCCTTTCGGATGCATCTCCTTGATCTTCTCAATATCTGTCTTATAGGAATAGATTTCACAATACACGTTACATTCCCTGACACGACGCGCCACAAGCTGGTTATACTGTCCGCCGAAATCAATAACAATGACTAGTTCCTTTTTCATAATTTTCCTCCATTCAGTTTCTCTTCTTCCCAATAAACATCTCCCTCCACACTGCCGGATGGAACAGGATCAGCAATGGAAACAGCTCCAATCGTCCGGCAAGCATGTCAAACATCAGAACCCATTTGGAAAATACCGAGAAAAACCCAAAGTTCTGCGTTGGTCCCACCATTTCCAGACCGGGACCGATATTGTTAAGCGTTGCGATAACCGCTGTAAAATTCGTGATCAGATCCCTGCCTTCCAAAGAAACCAAAAATACAGACAGTGAGAATAAGATCATAAATGTAATAAAATACACATTGATCGCCCTTACCACCTCATGCTCTACCGGCTTTCCTTCTATTCTGATCTTCTTGATGATCTTAGGATGGATATAGGAATTTAATTCCTTAGCCACTGTTTTAAACAGAACCACAAATCTTGATACCTTGATTCCGCCGCCGGTACTGCCTGCACAGGCTCCGACAAACATCAGAAGAACCAGCACCGTTTTACAGGTCTGCGACCATTGCTCAAAATCCGCTGTGGAGAATCCTGTCGTCGTAATGATGGAACCCACTTGAAATGCCGCATGCCTCAGCGAATCAGCCACATTGCCCGTCATTTTCAAAAGACTTGTAAAGATAATTCCGATTGCCACAAAGATGATCAGGAAATAATATCTAACCTCTTCCACGCAGAACGCCTTTTTGATCTTGCCAAATACGATCAGATAAAATGCATTGAAATTGACCCCGAACAGGATCATAAAGATCGTCGTTACCCATTGAATATATGGGGAATAACTTGTCATACTGTCATTTTTGATACCAAATCCCCCCGTTCCCGCAGTGCCAAATCCGGTGGCAATTGCGTCAAACAGAGGCATTTTCCCGATCAGAAGCAGGATGATCTCTAAGATCGTCATTCCGAAATAAATAAAATATAAAATCTGTGCGGTATAACGCATCTTCGGCACAAGCTTGCCTACGGAAGGTCCCGGGCTCTCCGCCCGCATCAGGTTGATATTGGAACCGCCGCTCATCGGTATGATTGCAAGCAGGAATACGAGAACGCCCATACCGCCGATCCAATGGGTAAAGCTGCGCCAAAACAAGGAGGTATAGGACAACGCCTCCACATCCCCCAGAATGGTTGCCCCCGTAGTCGTGAACCCGGAAATCGTCTCAAACAGCGCATCCGTAAAACTTGGAATTTCTCTGGTCAACCAGAACGGCAGACATCCGCAAAGACTCATCAGAATCCAGCTAAGTGCAGTGGTAACACATCCCTCTTTCAAATAGAATACCGTGTCATATGGTTTCTTAATAGTAGTGATGATACCCACCAGCATGACGCCCCCTGCCACCATCAGGTAATAAAGACCTTCTTTTTCCTGATAGATCAGCGCCACCAGACATGGAAGAAGCATAAGCGCCGCTTCAATTTTCAGAACATATCCAAGTATATAACGAATAATCGATCCATTCATGAGAATGAAATTTCCTTCCTTAGATCTTATTTCAAAATATCCCTGATACCGTTAAATCCGGTATGTGTCGTCACGATCATCACCGTATCACCCACTTTGATGCAGTCGTTACCACCGGGAATAATGATCGTACCGTTACGATTGATAAATGAGATCAGCAGATTCTTTTTCAATGAAAGTTCCATCAGCGGAATATCAGTCACCTCTGATTTCTTCTCTACCAGAAATTCGATGGCTTCCACACGGTGGTTAAACATATGATATAATGTCTCTATATTACTGTTTTTGGAATCTTTTTTTGCACGGACATAGGCGATGATTGCCTCAGAAGTGATATATCTTGGGTAAATGACACTGCCAAGATCAAGCTGCCCGATCACATCCCTAAACTGGATCCGATTAAGCTTTGTAATGACTTTTGCGTCAGACACCTGTCTTGCATACAGGGTCAGCATGATATTTTCTTCATCGATACCTGTCAACGGCACAAAAGACTGGGTTTCTTCAATTCCTTCTTCTTTTAACAGTTCTTCATCCGTACCGTCTCCATTAATAATAATTGCCTTTGGCAAAAGGGCGCTGAGTTCCTCGCAGCGTTCCCGGTCGCTTTCTATGATCTTCACAGAAATTCCCATATGTAACAGCTGCACTGCCAGATAATACGCCGCCTTGCCGCCGCCGATGATCATCGTATCCCTCACCCGTTTTGTCCGGAATCCGATATCCTCTAAAAATGATTTTACAAGCTTTCTGGACGCCACCACGGAAATAACGTCATCTTTATGCAGTTTGGTGTTGCCGGAAGGAATATAAACCTCCCCGTCGCGTTCCACTGCACAAATCAGCACCTTTGTTGAAATGCTTCTGCCAAGGGACATGATCTCTACGCCATCCAACACATTTCCTTCCGGGATCTTAAATTTGATCAGCTCCGCCTGTCCATGAGCAAAGGAATTGACCTCCAGTGTTGTGGGAAGATATAGGATACGCGCCATTTCCTTGGCGGCCTCCAACTCCGGATTGATGATCATGGCAAGCCCCAGCTTCTCCCGCAGATAATTCACTTCCTTACTATAATCCGGCGTCCGCACTCTTGCAATCGCCGCGCAGTTACCGACACGCTTTGCCACCGTACAGCAAAGCAGATTCAGTTCATCCGACTCCGTCACGGCAATGATCAGGTCCGTCTCCTCAATGCCTGCCTCCATCTGCGTGCTATAGCTTGCGCCATTGCCCACGATTCCCATGATATCATAAAGATTGGTCAGCTCCTGGACCTTCTGCGCATTTTTATCTATGATCGTAATGTCATGTCCTTCCTTACTAAGCTGCTCGATCAGCGTCGAACCGACTTTCCCGCATCCTACAATGATGATGCCCAGTCCCTGTACATCCTTTGCCATTGCCCTTCTACCTTTCCGGATATTTGCTTTCGCTTAGGATCACACTAATAACTATACCTTTCCACAGCCTGCAATTCTCGACAACGAAAAACGTAAGCTTTTTGTTGTATGCTGCCGCAGGCACAATAATTTATCCACTGATATAAATTATATACGGATGAAAAATAATTGCAAGACACTAAATCACTATATTTTGTATAATAAATAGACTTATCATACAATTTATATGTATATTTTTACTATTATGACTTAAAACGGAACTGAATCTACATCTCTCCCCCATTCATCCCACCGAATACAAAAAAGCCATCAAATCCATTGATGGCCAAGTTTTTCCTACGCTTATTAAAGATTATCCTTTGTTCTTATTGATCCCCTTCAAACCTTGCAATAGCTCATACACTTTTCCTTTGAAATTTGCTCCCGTCCGGCATATTCCAGAACCTCTCTCATTCTTTCCTTGATATAAAGTTCCGGCTCATCTTTGGTAATGCCGATGGTAATTTTAAATTTTTTATATTCTTCCGGACATTTCTCTGGAAATTCCCTAAGAAATTCTTCCATCGGATGATCCGTAACAAAAAGGTCTTTCACTCTGGCCATTGTCAACACATCTTGTAACGCTACCAGTTCTACCTCCGTAATTCCCTTTGGTATGCACACGGCCACAGACGGTCTTTTCAGAATCGGCTTTTTACCAATCGCCTTTATCAGCAAATAGGAAAATAATTTAACAGCGATAGTAAAATCAGCAACGAATCCCTGATGCAGCGGGGATGTTACCACAATATCTTCCATATTCTTTCCAGCCATACCATATGCTTCCGTTCCAATAGCGATAATCTTACTGTCGCTTTTTTGAAATGCCACAACAGATTTTTCTCTTACTACGATCCCTTTACCTTGTATATGGATCATGATATCTGCTGGTTCATATAATATAGGATCATCCATTGGCTCATATACCATATTCTTTCTGGTCTCTCCCGTAAGCTGCAATAACATAAGATTTTCCTTTCCATGTTTCTTTCGTATACTGCAAGGCAAATAACTGCTCGCAAAGGAAGCTCGCAGCATGAGTACACCTATGATTATAAATTACTTATTTGTCAATTACAACTTTTAATGCATATGAAGATATTTCTCCTTCGTGGCCATTCCACCGCGGATATGCCGTTCTGATTTGTTGATATCCAGCACCTTTCTTACCTCTTTAGCAAGAGCAGGGTTGATCTGAATGAGACGCTCAGCGACATCCTTATGTATTGTTGATTTGCTAATCCCAAACTTCTTCGCCGCCTCCCGTACGGTTACATTATGCTCAATAATATACTGAGCCACTAACGTGGCGCGCTCCTCAATATACTCCTTCACGAATATCCCTCAAAAATGCTTTTTTACATTCTATGAGAGATTTGGATGGGTTATGCTATCCGACAAACTGGAAATTATCATTCTTTTATAAAAAGTAAATGATGAAAAAAAGCTATCTTTCTATATTCCTCAATTTTTGATACTCTCATTTCAAGCTGCATCATTCGCATCTGCCATTCTTCCGTTCCATGTTTTTCCTGATTCTGTTGCAAATCCCAGAAAGTACGGATACCGAATGTGTCTATAAGCTTTAATCCTTTATTCCACTTCGCAATCTGCTCATCCTCATAATACCTAATTGCACCAAATTGCGCAGATACGCTATCACTTCCATCTAACAAATCATTTGCTTTTTCCATGTCATCAAGGAGCACTGCCATCTGCATAATACGACCAGCACGATTATGTTTTACAATGGATAGTGTACCTCCAGTTTTCAATAAACGATACAGCTCATTTATAATTTGTTTTTTATCGTCAATATATTCTAAGACATTGTGACAAACTATCAAATCGAAGGAATGATCTTCAAGTTCTGAAAGTTTTGAAACATCTCCGATAAGTTGCTTATATTTATAGTCTTCCCATCTATTACTAAGCATTTCTTCCGAAGGCTCTACTGCTACAACCAAATTTTTATTTGCAAAGTGATTTGCTGTTATTCCTTCGCCACTCCCAAAGTCCAGTATTCTTTTTCCCTCTATTTGTCCTAACTGCTCCCAGACAATTCTTTTTAACAATCTATCCCATGGAGGTAATTCAATTAAATTATGCATAAGCATCTTATCCTTTCAAATACCGAATTATCAGTGTAATTATAATCTACTTTCAGCAGATAAACAATTCCTTAAAGTGAGAATGGGAAAGGAAAAGAAAGTTTAAACGAATATTAAAGAATTTTTAAAAGAATAGTGTTTGCTTGTATGGTAAAATGTTGGCATTGGGCAAATTGGCAAAATATGAGTTGTTGGAGCGATATTATGAATTATATAATTCGTGGATTAGATGAGCTTAGGACTGCTATTTTGATAGGGGTTCCAATTTACATTGTTTTTTTCTTTATAATGTATATCCTTAAAAAGCGCAAAAAAGTCTCATGGAAATGTGTGCCTGAGATGTTCTTTTGTGTTTACAGCGTGTTATTGATAAAATTGGTTGGTATTCTATCGTTAAAATTCAGCTTTAATGGTATCAAGAGTTTTAACCTAATTCCCTTTGTGGGAAGCTCATTTATTCCGGTGCTGTTAAATTTCATTTTGTTTGTTCCATATGGTTTTTTACTTCCGATTGTTTTCAATTCATGTAAATGGAATTGGGGAAAAATTTTATGTATTGGAGCACTGACATCATTTATCATAGAAATTCTTCAACTATTTGGTGGAAGGTATGCTGAATTAGATGATTTTATTATTAACACATTAGGGGCATTATCTGGCTACATACTTTATGCTGGTCTATTGGAATTACAAAAGAACAGGAAAAAAGCAGTCGGAATTTTACTGTCTATGACAATCGCTGTTATAGCATGTTTTTGGGGAATTTTTCTAATTAGCGACCATTCGGAAGAGTTACCTGATGGCTTTGCTGCTGTAGAAAATATGGTATCCGAAATCCGAATATATTGTAACGGTGAAAGCCGAGCAGCCGCATTAAATTCAGAGGTATATCACTGTTTTAGAATTCAAATGTCTAATTGTGGAGGTCACTTGTTGGAGCTTAAAGATACTTTGGAAAATGAAGTGATAAATGATACAGATTGCTTCATTGAAATACTGTTTACACAACCTCAAAATATTTATTTTGAAAATGCAGAGAGCTTTTTTATTTCCAATGCTGATAGAGTAATATATAATTCTAACGAAAACATACTTTATTGGGGAAATTCTAACTATCAATATTATGTGGATTATACGAAATTGGATACGGAGCTAGAAGAGCACAAATCTGAGATATTGGAACAATATAAATATTTACAAGAAATGATAAGACAGTCTTTTGAATAATATAAATTCTCATCTGTCAAAATGATAAATAGCACTTAGGAGATATTTAAATGCGTGTCTAATGCAGAAATGCACAATATTTCTTAGTCTTTGGCAAAAAAAATTTATGTTTGAGAAGGCAAGCATTTTTAGGCTGCTTTTTTGACAAAAAACAGCAAGATCGACTTGTACTGCGATATGGTACTGAACTTATCCCCATTAAAACAAAAGGCGGCGAAGACAATTCCGCCGCCCATTCGATTATATGATGCTCAATAATCAAGATATCCATTTATTGCCTCAAATTCATCTTCCGAAGCAATTTCCAATGTCCACCATAGTTTTTCAAATAATGCGCTGTAATTTTCCTTACAAAATTCAAATTCAACACGACCTTTGTAAACCGATTTTCCTTCTTTTAGCGCCTTTCTTATCTTCTTCTGTTCCGCTTCCCCTTCAATATACTCCTCTTCAAAGATCTGCTGGATCTGCTCCTCCGTATGATCCGGCGTAAGGAATCTCTTCCCCAGCATTTGATCGGTTACGTAATCAACAATCGTGTTTTTCAGTTTTTCAGACAATTCTTCTTTCCTTGCAAGGATATATCTGCTGCTGCCGGGGCTTGCCACATAAGCTTTTCCCTCCGCCGTATCTTCTGTTTGATCTGTCGCTTGATCTTTGTTATCCGCTGATAATTCTGTTGTATATGCCGCGTAACCCCTCTTGTTTACTTTGTTTCCCTTCTTATTTGCCATCATATTTTTCATATTGACGATGTAATCTCTTTTATTTGCTATGTGCCCTGTCCCATCTTTCATATCTTCTCCCTCCTTCAGATGTAGCGGTTCGTTCTTATCCAAATTATAAGAGATGCATCGAGGACTTGTCATTGAATCCAAAATTCAATATTTCAACATACTAACTTATTCATCTTTTCTATCACACCAGCTTTTCTGTCTTTTCCAAATTTTCATAGTACATCAGCATACGAAAATGACTTTTACAGTACGATGATAACGGCACGATTTTTTCATTCCCTGCCAGAAGATCATCTACCCTGACGCCAAAAAGCCGGCTTAATGCATAGATGTTATCTACGCTCGGAATGTTGGTTCCATCCAGCCACCGGTATACTGTCTGTACGCAGGTCAAGCCAAGATACACCTGTATATCCGCAGGTTTTAGGCCATTATACCGCATAAAGAATTTTATTCGTCCTGCGGTCCGCTTTTTATCAATCATCGGATATTGCTTCATACGATAACCACTCCCTATATTCCTTTTTATCGTCAATCGCTGCTTTGTAGAACTCTCGGTTTCCAATCTGTACCGTAGGACAAAACCCGATAATTTCTAAAGTAACGATTCCATCACTCCACTTGGTAACTTTTCATCATTTTTTGTCACATTATATTGTATTTTATCTTATAATTTGCGATATAAATAGTAAGTCTGATAATAATTTTTAAATTCCATTTCAAATTCACAGGTGCTCACCAATTCATATTGCTCCTCTCCGATACTCAAAGGAGACCTTGTAATAATGTAATCAGGACCTCCTGATAAAATATAATTCCGTTGCGTCTGCTCAATTTCCTCCAAATAAATATTATAATCGCAGAAAAATTTACATCCTGGAACCTGATCCATAACCGTATATAATCCAAGATCCAAACAACCATAATTGAATACCTCTGTAGATTCTACGACTCCTGCTTCTAAATCCTCCAAAATCAATCTTTGAAATTGATATTGCGGCATATCGTCCTTATGATATCTTAGCAAATAGGTATTCATACCAAAAAAACGGATCAATATAGTTGTAATAATCAGACTTATGACATAGGCGCTATTTAGCATTAAAT
>JAIDPF010000019.1 GCA_029062895.1 Lachnospiraceae bacterium | reverse complement strand
TTAATTGGTTAAAATTGTGTATCTGGTTAAACTATATCAATATGTATATGACACACCTATTTCTATCATTCTAATACTGACCATGACCATTATATTTCGCAAAAAGAGTTGGAAAAAAAGCGGAATAGCATTTTTACAAACCTTTATCATATGCACCTTAATATACTATTCATTATTTTTATTTATATATAAAACAATACGACCTATATTTAATATACCACCAGCTTATACATGGAGAATATTTTCTATGCCGTTGCTGAAAGATTCTATACACTGGAGTTTTTTTATCATAATCAATTTAATTCTCTGGCGACTTATTATGACATTTTATTATAGAGTATTACCAAACAAGTTCGCATTTATTGCAGTCGTCAGCATTTCATTTGTTTTATTTGCATTATTTTATATATTTATTTTGATCTTTGAAAACAAACTATTTTGCCCGCTCCTTCACCCTATATTCAACTTAATTCCGGATATTTGGTATTAACTGTTAAGCAAAGTGATAATATCCGCTTTATTTATAGAAGAACAAGGCTCAGAGATTGTTGAATGCTGAGCCTTGTTTAGTTATTCTAACTATTCGCTTATCTTAAAAACTAAAAATAATGCATAAAGAACTCTGTAAACGCAATACAGCATGCTTCAATTATGTCTTTATGAGCCTGATTCTCTAAATCAGCCTTTGCTTTTTGCTTTATTAATAATGTTTGACCAATATCTAAAAAGTAGTTTTTTAACATGGTCGAAATGTCATCAATGCTACAGGATTTTATTGGCAAATTATTCAACAAATAGCAGATGCGTTTTGTATAGTGTGCACGTGAGGAATCACCTGTAGAACTGCCATAGTAAATATCAAAAGCATTCGACAGAATGTGTTCTTTATTTTTATGATGCTTCAACAAATCTTTGATTACAGTGTATATCGCAAATCCATCCGCATCGCCAAACAAATCACAATAATTCATCTGAACAGGATCAACATCACTATCCACTTCCATTCTGCAAACCCTGTCTCTTGCATGGTCAATATCACTTACATAATTTTCTTTAAGATTTGACTTCAAAGTTATTATTTCATCGAATGCAGTCGCCATATCTCCAGCCCACCCAAACCATTCAGGTTTAGCTTTTACAAAGAGATACTCTTTAATACGTAAATAAGCGGAAATAACAGCAGAAAGATGATGTAATTCAAATAAGCCGTTATAAGCATCAGAAGCCGCTGAATCATCCTTCAAAATCACAACATTTCCTTCTGCGATATATTGATCAAGACTCTCTGCCAGCCCCGGAACTTTCTCATCTACATGATTGCAGAATTCATCATCTTTAGCTAAGATGGCTTTGAATGTCTCGTCGTACTTTTTATGCCACAAATAATACAGAACGGATAAAACGCATTCTTCTGCTGTATCTGCATTAACATCAACATCTCCATCTTTTTCAGCCCTATATTCCCAGTAAGCATCTTCCAATTCTTTTATGTATGGAATAATATTGATCACCGGTTCTGCATTATTGATATACTGATCAATATTAGTATCAATCAACTTATGAACGTGCAAATTCCAATTATCGGAGCCAATGTCAGGCACATAAATAACCCCATCATCATTCCCTGATGCAATGACCTTATCCAGATCAATGGTGCTGTTATCGCTTGCCTTATATGTCCCGGTAGCATACTGGTCAAAACTCCAGTTTTCCGGCATAAGGAATCCGAGATTTCCGCTGTATCCGGTAGACATATTGCTGACATAACAATCTTCAGCTAATTTATTAGATAACATTACGTCACAAGTATTTCTTGATGAATATATCCCAACATTATAAATGGAAGGATTCACAGATCTGGCATCTTTAATTCCCTGAAAGAAATTTTTAACTGCACCATTTGTTTGGGCTTCCGTTGCGTCAAAATCTACAGCAAAGTAAATCGTACATTCGGGTAGCCGTAATCTGGTTGCGGCATAAACCGCCTTACACCAACTTGCATATCCGGTTATACCACCGAAAGATTCAATGCCGCTGTTATTCTCCTGAAAAATAGGTACAATATGCAGGTCAGCATCGGTAATGTTAATAATCTCCTGATCTGTAAGATTTTTATCAAATCCACCGGGCACTTTAGTAAGATATCTTCCAATGAACATATATCCGTCATCATGAAGGGATTGTGCTTGAGTTGCAGTTAATTGAAATCTGGTATCTGCTGCATTTGGAACTCTTGCAGTATCTCCGCAGCTCCGTAATAATGCACCCCAAGTCCTCCTATTTACCTCGCCAAGTATTACAGCATGATCAATCTCCAGACGCATAAACTTTTGAAATTCCACAACATTCTCTACCAGTTCATCATCGTAAACACCATCTATTTCTTCAATTTTGGACTTATTACAAATTAATGCACACTGTAGTATTTTTACTACATTTGCCAACTGGCTTCCCTTTCTCACTGTAGGCATTTGTGCAAAAGTATTCGGTCCCAAAACGCCATCAGCTGTTGTTCCAATAACAGATTGAAAAGCGTAAATCAATGCTTTACTGGTTTTTCTCTCGTAATCTCCACCTGTAGGAATATATCCAAGATTGGCAACAAAAAGCGAAGAATAATTCGCATTTAAATATTGTTGCACCATACGGACACGGCGCTTTCTATAATATCTATCTATAAACAATAGATCATCCGGCGGTTCAGGTGTTAATATTGTAGGATCAGTTGTCAATAGTGATTTAAAATAGGCAGGAGAAAGCGTAGCCGCCGCATTAGTGAAACCTAAGTCTTCTTTAAATTTCACAATGGCATTTGCCGTACTATTTCCCCAAATACCATCAATCGGTCCGGGATTATATCCTTTGCAAATACAACCCGCCTGTAATATTCTTAACAGCACACTATCTTTTGTTGACTGACTGATTGTAGGACATGCCGAAGATGTCCCATTCCCCCAAACACCGTCAACCGGCGATAATTTCAAATGAATTTGCAGTGCCATAACTAATGCCTTTACTGTATTACCTCCTGTTATACCATCCGTTGCTATAGGAAAAGATCCCCCAGAAGCAAAATAAGTGGGATAAGTATCTACTAACCAATATTGAACCTCTTGTACTCTTTCATCCATAAAAATATCTCCTTTTAATTTTATTTAGCCGGCTATACCGGATAGAAAGAATTAATCAGTTAAAATGTAAACTAAAAATAATGTCTTCCTTATCTCCAAATAAATAACAGAGTTTACATTTTCCCACTAATTTCCTTTTTATTTATTGAATTTGCACATTTAATAATTTTAAAAAAAGGAGAAATTAAAATGGCAGATTATGACAACTCAAGATACACTTATGAACAGGTTCTTTCGGGAATCAATTATTACATGCAGGATGATTTACTTCGTTTTAGTTCCGGTGTAAAAATTATGCAGGGGAAATTGAACACTATAGGATACAGTTGTGGCACTCCGGATGGCAAATTTGGTTTTGGAACAAATGCCGCAGTCAGAAACTTTCAAAACGCAAAAGGACTTACTGTAGACGGAAAGGCAGGCAAAAGAACTCTTGCTACTTTAGATGCAACATCCAGTAGTAGCACAGGAGGCATCAACAGTTATACTTCATTCAAACAAAAACATGGAGCTACAATTAAATTCTATGCTAATACATATGGCATTGACGAAAATGTACTTGGCGGATTCATTTTAGCCGAATCAAGCGGTTCTGGTTTCGTAAACGGCAAAGTAATCATCCGATTTGAAAACCATCACTTTCTTACAAACTCTGCAAATCGGTATAAAGGAGTTTATTTTGACTATGGTTCACCTAAATATACTGGGCATATTTATAGAAAAAAAGAAAATGCTAATTGGATAAATTGTCATCAGAATCAGACACAGGAAAATGATGCATTTACTTTTGCAATTTCCTTAAATTCTGCTAAAGCCTATGAATCTACTAGCATGGGATTAGCACAGATCATGGGTTTCAATTATAAAAGATGTGGTTATAGCTCAGCCCAAAAAATGTATGACGATTTTGCTACTGGTGAAAAAGCTCAGTTAGAAGGCTTCAATAAATTTATCATTTATGACCCTATTCTATTAAATGCATGTCAGAACAAAAACTATTATACTATGGCATACCGCTATAACGGTTCTGGAAATGCAGATACTTATGCCTCAAAAATTGAAGTTGCTTATACCGCATATAAAAATGCTTAATTCTTTTATGAAAGCTATAAACTCCAATTAGGGTTTATGTAGTAAGCAATTTATTAAGAAAAGTATATGGCAAACAAATGGCTGCCACCTTAACGCTTATATGCAGTCATGATGTCAGCCTTGCCCCAGAAGATATTATTTATTGCCATAAAGTGTTCGTTGACAGCTGCACCTATGTGGAATTACAGTCAGGAAGCCAATAATATTAAGATTGCTTTTACATAAAATACATTATCTGATTCCCGCGGTCTTTCGCTATATATTCTAATCCTCATCTGAATAATCACCCGCATAAACACTATATTCATATATAAGAAAATAATTTTATTTTTAGTTTACAAAATAAAATAAATAATCTTTTTACATTATAGATTTGCAAATCAACCCAAAAAAATAAACAATAAGGAGGGAAAAAATGGCAATTAGGTATAAATGGATGATAAATCTTAGTGGGAACGCACTCCCCGTATATTCTGAAGGGTATTGTGGTCCCTCAGAAACTCAAATTGGCACTATAACCAAAAATGAATGTTTTTTAAACGTAAACACAACAGATACTGTAAATCCATGGGAAGGAGATGGCGAACCAGTTTTCTTCCTTAACAGCAGTCATCAAATGAAAGATGGTTTTCTCGCCGATTCTGTAAACAATCTTGTAAAATTCACCAATTATGCTTCCAATGGCACCTCATGGGTTTCCGTTAATACACTCGAGAGAAAAGTTCAGTATGAAACGGCAACTTATGACAGTGAAGCAAAGTTCAAATTTACCTTACCTGCTGGTTCGCGGGTTTGGATAAGTTCAAGTGGCACTGCTGGTGAACAATACAGAAACTTCATTGCTGTAACACATGTACAACGTGGTTCCGAGGGAACAAAAGAGGAATTTAATGGTTTTGTTGATTTAACCTATGGTAATCGTTGGATTAATGTAGGAAGCATTTTATTAAGAAAAGTATAAGGCAAACAAACACTGTCACCTTGATGCTTATAGGCAAACAAGGTGACAGCCTTGCCACAAAAGATATTATTGTTGCTACAAAGTTCGTTAGCAGTTACGCCTAAGTAGAATCTCACCGCAGAACACGGGAATACCCATCACGCTAAAATAGTTCTGCCCTAGATGTACGGCAGTACTTAATTTATAGGTCTCAAATCATTTTCACTCATTACCTGCACAAACTCACTGGTACATATAACGTATACATCCTCCACTGACTCTATCCCAGTTCCGTGCAACAGCGTCTCTTCTCCGAGGCCACAACCGCACGCCCAGTATGTCCCGTCATTCTTTAAAATAATAGTATTTTCTAAATTCTGATGATAATATTGTTCTCCTTCCGGTATATCTGCATCTGCAAACTCTACATTATATGTTGCTGTACTGGTCCAAACCATTACCACATCCTCTGCGACTTTTTCGGGATACCTTACAAAGATTTTCTCCCAAATATTTACGCCGCAATTCCCCACATAATTATATCCCCATGTCCAGACGCTTCCATCCGACAATAATGCCGCATGATTACCTCCTCCGGTAAGAAAGACCGCATCATCCAACATCTTCATCGGCTCCAACGCAATCCCCCTATACATACCGCTCCCCAGATTCCACACACTGCCGTCCTCAAGAAGACAGGCGACATCATATGATCCGCATCTGGCATAAACAACATTTTCCATCAACAGCTTCGGGGTATATACCAAATGTTCATTACTCGAATGTATATCTTCAAAAATATCAATATATTCCAGCAAGGCGCCGCTATCCGCATTTCCCATACCGTAAAGCTTATGGTCTTCCGTTAAAAATACAGTAAACCCATGTGTACTACAGTCCACATGAATCACATTTTCCGCAATCTTAACCATTTCCTCATAATAATTAGCCCCCTGTGGTCCCTGACCAAGCTGACCATCAAAATTCTCCCCACACCCCCACAAAACACCTTCCTCATCTATATGGTATAAATTACTTGTATCACCTATATTGGTGGAATAATAATCCGGAATGTTGATATCAATCTGAAGTCTTTCTATTGTATTATCGATGCCATCATCTGCCAAGATCTCATTTTCGGAAATATCCTCCGACGATATTGCACCATTCTGCATTTCTTCATCTGCTATCTGGTGATTCCCATCAAGAATAATATTTAATGCAAACAGACTGACCAGTCCTATCAGACAGGAGATTATCACTGCCGGGAATATTATATTTTTATCTTTAAACTTCATAATGAGTTTTATTCTTTCTTTCAGACGTTTTCCGGTCTCTCCCATAGAGGTTGCCGCCAATGCGTCATCCATCCATTTATTCTTTTGTTTCAATACCGCCAGCAGACTGTCTCCGTACAGATATCTCTCTTCTTTCGACATATGCCTGACTACCCGCATATCGCAGGCCAGTTCACAGTCCCGTTTAGAAGCATAGTACGCCCACCACATCAAAGGATTGTGCCACTGAAGGATCAGGCATGTTATTCTAAACAACTGCCAGATATTATCTTTCACTTTATAATGCTGATATTCATGCCTTATGATATTGTCAATCAGCACATCTTCTTTCAAACTTTCCTCATCAATATAAATCGCAGGTGCAAAGATACCCACAAGGCAGTTGTAACCCTTCAGGCTGTATATTTTGATACGCTCCTCACAGACACCCACTTCTTCTCTGTTATGTTTGGCATAGAAATAGAAACGCATGTTACTCATTATGACATAAATCGCCATCCCTGCCGCTACCAGCCCCCATATGAGATAGGGCAGCGGTATAGATGAATCAGAAGAATCTTCTTCCGTCCGGTCAGGCAGACTTCCCATATCCTCGTCATTTTCCAAGGGCGTAGCGGAAATTGCTTCTGTATCCTGTATTAGCCCTGTATCATCCACCGATATTTCAGGCATATCCCCGTCCGATCTTCCCGTCACCTCAACCAGCGGAAGATGATCAATAACACTCGGCGGAAGATTTACAATCACATTCTGCACATCTGCCTCCGGCACGATCTTAATTCCCACACGAACAGGAAGCAGCGTGCAAAGCAATACGAAGATCCACAGAAAATAGATTGCATTGGGATTCAGGTATTTTTTCAGTTTTATCCGAATAATTGTTATGATAATAATTAAGACGGATACCTCTATTGTAATGTCAAAAAGATTCAATAATTGAATTGTCATTCTTCAATTTCTCCCTGATATAAAGGATCCAACAGCTTTCTTAACGCTCTAATCTTCCTTATATAGATCATCCAGTAATTTTCTTAATTCACAAATATCTTCATTTGACAGCGAATCCTCCGATACCATTTCCGAGATCATCAATCCAGCTTTGCCCTGATAAAAGGTATGCAGCAGGGAGCGTCTCTGCTTTTTGGCAATGTCAGCCTTTGTCACGATGGCAGTGTAATATTTCGATTTCCCCATTTCTTCATGCTCAACGATTCCCTTGATTTCCATTCTTCGCAAAAAAGAAATCACCGCCTGTTTGCTCCAGCCAGTTTCATCCTCAAGCCTTTTGACGATTTCCATTGTAGAAAGCGTTCCCTCCTCCCACAATAGAGATAATATTTTCTGTTCTGATTCAGTAATATTCATTTCATCCCTCTTGGTAATAATTTTGTTACCAAAAAGATAACATATGCCTTTTACGTTGTCAAGTATTTAACTTGATTCCGGATATTTGATATTAGCCTTTCAGCAAAGTGATATTGTTCGCTTTATTTTATAGAAAAAAGACTCAGATTTTAATTATCTCTGAGTCTTTTTAGTGATTCGATGTTTTCCCTATTTCAAAAGATCTTCCAGTGTTTTCAACATTTTTTCTATGTCAATCGGCTTTGGCACATATCCGTTCATTCCTGAGTCTATTGCCTCCTTTCGATCCTCCTCAAAAGCGTTGGCAGTCATCGCCACGATAGGGATCGTCGCCTTACCAGCGTCATCCAGCGCCCGGATCGCCCTTGTAGCCTGATAACCATTCATGATAGGCATCTGGACATCCATCAGGATCAAATCATAGGTACCCGCAGGGTTCTCCTTCATCCGCTCCACGGCTACGGTTCCGTCGTCCGCTGTATCAATAATGAAACCGACGCCATTCAGAATCTCCTGTGCAATCTCCTGATTCAGCTCATTATCCTCTACCAGCAGGATTTTCTTACCGTCAAAGCGCGGTGTCGAAGACGCGCTTGTTTCCTCCGTGCTTTCCTTCTCCATATAAGGCGCTGCAAGAATACCCCGCAGTTCCGAAAGGAAGATCGGCTTAGAACAGAACGCCGTGACGCCAGCTTCTCTTGCCTCCTCCTCAATATCCGACCAGTCGTAAGCAGTCAGTATGATAATCGGCGTCATATCTCCGATCACCTTGCGGATTCGGCGGACAAGTTCTATGCCGTTCATATCCGGCATCATCCAGTCAATGATAAACGCACTGTAGGGTTCATTCTGCTCCAATGCGAACTCCGTACGGATAACTGCCTCCTTTCCCAAAGTCGTCCAGTCAGGATGCATACCGATAGTGGAGAGCATCTTACTAACGCTGACGCAGGTATTCACGTCATCATCCACCACCAACGCCCTTAGATCCGCCAGCTGATCCAGACGTTGGGATTTCATAGGGCTGTCAAAAACCCGGAAACAGAAAGATACAACAAACTCCGATCCCTTTCCTTCCTCACTGCTCACCGTAATCGTACCGTCCATCATATCCACAATATTTTTGGTGATGGCTAACCCCAAACCGGTTCCCTGAATACCGCTTACAGTGGCAGTCTGTTCCCGCTCGAAGGGTTCAAAAACATGTTTCAAAAATTCGCTGCTCATGCCGATGCCAGTATCCTTAACGTGGAATTCAAATGAAGCGCGGCCGTCCTGTGCTTCAGAGGTCTGAATAACGCGTACGCTGACCATACCGCCGGGTTTTGTGTATTTCATGGCGTTGCTCATAATATTCAGAAGCACCTGATTCAGGCGGAGCTTATCACAAATGATCGTCTCATTTACCACATCCAGCGTATCAATGTATAATTCCAGCTGCCTTGCTTTCGCGTCAGCCTGAACGATGGTCTTGAGATCATGCATGACTTCCGGAAGGCTGACCTCTTTTTCCTCGATCTTGACCTTGCCGCTCTCGATACGGCTCATGTCCAGTACATCATTAATCAGACTCAGCAGATGGTTACCGGAGGTCATGATCTTCCCCAGATAGTCCTGCACCTGCGCCTTGTTGTCAATATGTGTCACCGCCAGTGAGGTAAATCCAATGATAGCATTCATTGGTGTGCGGATATCGTGGGACATATTGTTGAGGAAGGTGGTCTTGGCGTTATTGGCATACTGAGCCTGCGCCAGCGCCTCCGCAAGAACCTCTTTCTGCTCCTGCTCCCTGCGGATCATCTCATCAATATTCCGGAATCCCGCAAGGATAAATTCGCCCTGCCCAAAACTGCTTTCTTCGACTTTTACATATGTATATTGAAAATGATGGGTCTCCCCGTCTACCAGTATACGGTAGCTTCCCATATATTCCCCGTTCGCTTCCAGTTTCTCCCTGACCTTATCCAGAGAAAGAACCTTTGTAAGATACTGCTGGTCCTCCGGATGGACACGATCCCGAATATACTGATCCAAAATCGGGGTGTATGGCTGTTCTTCTTTGGAATCTTTTTTCAATCCCACCGTCACATAACCTTCCAGTTTTACAATTCTGGCTGTTCCCTGCTCCGCATTGACAGCAAAAACATTCGTATAGTCACGGCTCAGCGCTTCAACTATAGCAAGCTGTTCTCCCAGTTCCCTGTTTGATTGTTCTGTGGTATTCAGAAGCCTCCTGCTCCACCGTCCCCTCATATAGAGTGTCAAAATAATACATATGATCAGTACGGCCCCCACAGCCGCCGCAAGCATCATATTGGGATGAGCTCGCATATATTGTAGAAGACTCATATCTTCAACAGTATAGAAGGTATATTTTGAAACCAGTTGGTTCAGTGTATCCTCCGGTACCTGCTGGATACATTTATTCAAAATAGTAATCAGTTCATGATCCGCACTGTCACGGACATACATCTGAAATTCCACATTGATATCGTTTACCATGCTGTAATACAGAGAATGGGTAGTGTCACGATTCACAAACATCTGCGCTGAATAGGCATATACATACGCAGCATCCACCTCCCGATCCAGAACAGCCTGCATCGCAGCATCTCTGCTTGGATAAGTTATGAACTCAATATCTCCGTGAATCTCCTGCGAAATGAGAACTCCACTCGAAGTAGCCGATATTGCAGCCGTTCTGATGTCTCCCGTAAAATCCTGCCGAACTACCTTTGCCATGCCCGTCGTCATATAGGTGTCCGTATTGAATCCACAGTAAGCAGCCCCCTCCACGATATCGTCGGCACCATGTCTGTCAATGACCACATCCACGCCGTTGGCATTTGCCATATTGTAATAATCATTCTCATCTTCCGGTACTACAATTTCATAAGGCAGTCCGGCTATCTCCATGACACATGCAAAATAATCCGGCATAATACCCCTTAATTCTCCGTCTTCCACATAGGAGTAGGGTGCCCTGTCGCCAAAAGCAGTCACTGTGATGGTTTTTTCTCCCGAGACCACCTCCTCAATATACGCCCTCTCACGCTCCGTAAAAGAAAGCGCGGAGGCATAAACCGGACCATAGTAGCGGTAATGCAATATATTTTTCCAGTCGCCCTCATTCCGATCCATCTGCTCAATGGCATAGTTGATTTCATTAAGTAGTTCCGTATCGTCTTTTCTAACAATTGCATAGAAGTTATCCTCTTGGATGATATCCAGCGTCTTTTCATTTTCTGTTTTTCTCAGATCACTGGAAAGTATTGCATCAATCTCGCCATTCTGCAAAGCAGCCGCAAGGGCATCGGCATCATCGTATTCCATTACCTGATAAGAAAATCCCTTCTCCTCTGCAAACTCCACCAGACTCTGGTTCTGACTGCTTCCCGTCAACTGTCCCACCATCATTCCATCATAGGTATCGTAATCACCACTGTGCAGCTGCGTATTATCTGCCCGGATCGAAAGAACCGTATTATTTCTGCCGATAGGGAGAGAAAAAGCGAAACGCGCCTCCCGCTCTGGAGTCCTTCTGGCAGAAGTTACCACATCAATCTCACCATTTTCCAACATCGTAAGCATATCATTCCACGAGTTGTCATAGCCTGTGTACTGAAAATTCAAATGGGAATATTCGGAAACAAGGTCAAGAAATTCAATACCATAGCCGGTCAGCCTGCCCTCTTCGTCCTTCATGTGATAACCCTCGAAGTAGAAAATTCCGGCTGTAACCGTCCGATTATTTGACTGCACGTCGTCATCAGCAGCTGCTGTTATTGAATTACACAGGATGAGGATTAGGCACATCACAAATACAAAAATTCTTTTTCCGTATGCTCTGTTTACAGCCTGCACCATATTTTTTTCCTGATTGTCTCCGACCTTGAAAAACATCTTTTTATCTTTATGAATATTCCGCATAACGATACTCCTTGCCAATTCTAAACTGCCGTTCTTTATAAGAATCTTTATTTTCATACAATAAATCTGTCAAGACAAAAAACTCCGAAATTATTATAACAGAAAACGCCTGTATATTCAACAAAAATGGGCTGAATCCTACGCATTTTTCCTGTTACACATTTTTAAACCATCTATTTTTTATATCTTATTTTCCTTCTTTT
>JAIDPF010000018.1 GCA_029062895.1 Lachnospiraceae bacterium | reverse complement strand
GACGAGATGGCAAAAGTGGAAGCGCTGGATGGCGGAGAAAGTTTGTTCTTTTCTCACTACGATCCTAAAACAGTAGAATGGTTTATGACGTTTGCCTAAAAATAGAGACCGTATCTGTAACGAGAAGCAGATACGGTCTTTTTCTGGATATCCCAGTCGTTTTTTGTCTACCACTTTTTAAAATTGCGGAAACTCAATAAAAAATAGATATTGACACAGTGTCAGAACGCATATATAATAAATATACTGACACAGTGTCAGAAAGAAAAAGGAGGACGGAATCATGAAGAAAAATATAGGATCACAACTGGCATTATATCCAACTCCGGTTACTGTTATCGGTGTAATGAACGAAGATAAGCCCACATGGACGCGTGTCGCTCACATCGGCATTATTGGACATGACCGTGTCCTGATAAGCCTTGCGGCGCAACATTTTATCAATGGTGTTATTAAGAAGGGACAGAAACTTTCCATCAATATTGTAGATGAGGGGATACTGCCGCAGGCAGATTACGCCGGCGCTGTAAGCGGGGCAAAAGCGGATAAGTCGGGTCTGTTTGAGTATGAACTTGGAGAGGAGGGAACGCCGATCATCAAAAAGTCCCCTCTGGGCATGGAATGTAAGGTTATCGATAGATACGACACTCCCGGATTTGAAAGTTTTATTTGTACGATCAGTGGGACTTATGTAGAAGAGAGATGTTTGAATGAGGCGGGAAAAGTGGATTATCACGAACTGAAACCGGTTCTGTTCGAGTTCCCGACATACGAATATCTGAAGACAGGGGATGTGATTGGAAAATGTCTGTCATTTAAGAATGGGGAAACTGTGTAGGAGGAATAGGATGCCAAAGGGATCAAAAGAATTAACGGAGGCAAGAAAAGAGGAGATTATTACTGCCTGCGCTGAACTGTATAAGACCATGAGTTTTAAGGATATTACTATTAAGGAGATTGGAAATGCCACATCTTTTACCCGAACTTCTATTTACAACTATTTTCAGACAAAAGAGGAAATCTTTCTGGCACTTCTGCAGAGAGAGTATGAATTGTGGATTGGCAAGTTGAAACAGATTCAGGAAGAACATGAAAAATTAACTCCGGCAGAGTTTGCGGATGCATTGGCCCATTCTCTTGAAGAACGGCATAATCTGCTAAAGATTATGTCGATGAATCACTATGATATGGAAGATAACAGCCGCATTGAACGGTTAATAGATTTCAAGGTAGTTTATGGGCAGTCACTGGCAGAAGTCAGAAATTGTCTGGATAAATTTTTCCCGGAGATGACGGCTCAGGATAAGCAGAGCTTTATCTATTCTTTTTTCCCGTTTATGTTCGGGATCTATCCTTATACCGTGGTAACGGATAATCAGAGAGAAGCGATGAAGCAGGCGGGGGTAAACTATGTGTATATGTCTATTTATGAGATTACCTATACCGAAGTAAAGAGATTGTTATCATAAATAAATAGCACTAAAGTGCATTAAAGTTTGCAGGTTACGGAAAGGAATAAAAACGATGAAGATTGTTATGCTTGAAGGAAGTCCGAATAAGCAGGGATCTTCCAATATGCTTGCAGAAGAATTTGCCAGGGGAGCAAAAGAGACAGGGCATGAGATTGTTGCCATTTCAGCGGCGCACAGCAGGATCAATCCATGTACGGGCTGTGTATCCTGTGGTTATGACGGACCATGTGTACAGAAAGATGACATGGGGCAGATCCGGCAGGAAATCCTTGGGGCGGATATGCTGGTGTTTGTTACGCCGCTATACTATTACGGAATGTCAGCTCAGCTTAAAATATTGGTTGACAGGTTCTGCGCCCTGAATGGAAGCATTCAGAGAAAAAGAATGAAGTCAGTCCTGATTTCGGCGGCGTGGAACAATGATGATTGGACTTTTGATGCTCTGGAAGCGCATTACCATACATTGGTAAAATATCTAAATTTTAAGGATGAGGGAATGATTTTGGGAAAAGGCTGCGGAACCCCGTCCATGACAAAGAACAGCAGCTATCCCCAGCTGGCATATAAGCTTGGGAAATCGCTGACTTCAAAGTGTCAGAAATAGGAGGGGCTGAATAAGGAGGAAATGCGATGAGGTATATAAAACTTGGAGATTCTGATCTGATGGTATCCCGTATTTGTATGGGATGCATGGGATTTGGTGATGCCGGAAACGGACAGCATTCATGGACTCTTGATGAGGAACATTCCCGGGAGATCATTAAGAGGGGCATTGAGCTTGGTGTCAATTTTTATGATACAGCGATTGCTTATCAGAGCGGTACCAGCGAGCAGTATGTGGGGCGGGCGCTGAAAGATTTTGCAAAACGTGATGAGATGGTGGTTGCTACAAAGTTTCTGCCAAGAACACAGGAGGAAATAGAGGCTGGCTTGTCCGGACAGCAGCATATTGAAAAAATGATCAACAAAAGTCTTCAGAATTTAGGCATGGATTATGTTGACCTTTATATCTACCATATGTGGGACTATCAGACACCAATCGAGGATATTCTGGAAGGACTGTCCAACGTGGTAAAAGCAGGAAAGGTACGTTATATCGGAATTTCCAACTGCTACGCATGGCAGATTGCCAAAGCAAACGCCATTGCAGAGAAAGAGGGGTTCCCGCGGTTTGTATCCATTCAGGGACATTATAACTTGATTTTCCGGGAAGAAGAACGGGAGATGGTGCCTTTCTGTTATGAGGAGAATATCGCTCTCACACCATACAGCGCGCTGGCAAGCGGCAGGCTTTCCCGGAAACCGGGAGAGGACAGCAAGCGGCTTGAGCAGGACAGCTATGCAAAATTTAAATATGATGCAACAAAGGAACAGGATGAGGTCATCATCCGGCGTGTACAGGAA
>JAIDPF010000017.1 GCA_029062895.1 Lachnospiraceae bacterium | reverse complement strand
GTGCCTGTGGCTCAAATTCGCAGACTGTGGAAAGGCGTGGTTTTAATATGACAAAAAAAGCCGGAAAAAAGAAAAGGGTTATCATAACAGTAACGGCGGCGCTGGTGGTACTGCTGGCGCTGTCTGCGTTGTTAGCCGTGCTGTATCATAACTATACCAAGGAGATATGCGTCATGGAGTCGGTGGAACATATGGGGCAGCGGGAAGGTGTCAGTATGGATAGCATCCTTGTGGAAATGGAGTATTCGATTATCACGGAAGGGGAGTATAGATGTAATTATCTATATATTTTTGAAAACGGGGACGTCTATTCGGGATACTGGATCGATTACTATTATGTACATGATTACTATAACAAAGAAGACATGGAGAGGAGTGGGTATTACGCCAATATGGACGACAGATACTGGGATTATCTACATGAACAGTATTATTGGGGGAAGCTGTCGCCCCGTGATCTGAATGGCATTATCAATGAATTTGCCCAAGTGGATGACTTTAAGTGTTATAACCGTAAGGAGGATGTTATGCCGGAACCCCAGTCGGGAACACAGGGAGAGTCGATATATGATCAGGAAAATAGTGATATTTATGAAGGTCATATGTACAGAGGCAGGATGGAAAGCAATGGAACAGAAGGTCTATGGTGGATCAGCAGAGGTTCTGTTGAAGAGATGGTCATGTATCTATACAACGAACATGCCCACAATGCCATAGACATCGTAAAATCTACATGGGCATATGGACAGTGGACGAACCAGATCTTCGGGGAAGGCTGGGAGGAACGAATCGACCTGAAGGATGAAATGGAAGTGGTAGAAAGGGAAAGAAGCGCCATTCAGCAATTGGCGCTTTATTGGAAGTTCGTTTGGAAAAGCATTTTGTCATTGTTTTCGTAAAGAGTTATACGGTGGAGGTCACGCTGCTTTAAGCAGAGTGGAAATATTTCCATATCATCATATCAGATAAATATGACTTTACTTTTTACCGTTTTGAGATGTAAGAAAAATATTTAAAAATATCTAAAAGTATCTAAAAGTATCTAAAAGGAGTGTCTGTATGACCAAAAAAGCCAGAAAAAAGAAAAGGGTTATCATAACAGTAACGGCGGCGCTGGTGGTACTGCTGGCGCTGTCTGCGCTGTTAGCCGTG
>JAIDPF010000016.1 GCA_029062895.1 Lachnospiraceae bacterium | reverse complement strand
GAGTAGAATACCGGAACTGCCAGCGCCACAGCGGAAAAAAGAAAACCTAGTAACCACGGCCAGACAAAAGGACTTAAACTGACCGCCCGCGCAACCGGGTGAGCGCCAAAAGCACTGTACACATACGCGTCACTGGCCGCATTACAGATCTGCAGATAAAACAGATATAGAACAAGACCTGACACATATCCCGCGGCCACGCCAACAGCATCAAAGAAAAACACTTCTCCCAAAAGTCTTTTCCGCACTTCCCTATTGGACATTCCCATACTCCTATACAATCCGAACTGCCGCCGCCGTTCCTTCATGGCATCTGCCATGACTGCATATGCGGAGACAAACGACACAAGCAGGACGATTCCCAAAAAAACAGGAATCAGGATAGAAGAATAAAAATCATTATAGGATAAGTATGCCTTGTCATATATTTCGTTTTCCGTCAGGGGGAAATCCGCATGTACTTCATCGCTTATCATACTCAATCTTTCCGGCGCCGGACTCCACGCCTCTATACCTTGTTCTGCCAATTTCCCTGCAACACATTCCTGTCTTCCAATTGGCAGGGCATCAGGCATACAGCGGATCATAGCACTCATGGTACAGCCATCCGGTAGATCCTCTGAACTGAAAAACATTTCTGGCAGATCCGTTTCTTCCTCTGAAAAAAAACGAAAGCCATTCTCCGCCCATGCGCCAGTGGAGTTTTCCAAAGAACGAATTTCACCATAGTAACTATCCGCCTCATTCAAAATACCAACAATCGTAAATTCCCGTTCGCCGGCATAATTCCCCTGCACATCATACAATTCCAATGTGAATTGATTGCCTAAAACCGGGGCAATGCTGAGCGCGTGGAAAGTCTCCCGGTAGCCGCAGACCTCACCGGGCGCGGTGGGATATCTGCCGCCTTTTTCCGGAACATAGTGAAACATCTCCTGCGCCTGTTCGGTGTCGAATGCCCCAAAAGGAACAGCCTTGCTGTATTGCGTCTGACACAGACCGCCATTCAGGATAATACCATATTCCGCGATCTGATCATTCTGCGCAAGCGTCTCCAACTGTTCTTGTTCAATAGGAAGGGTAATAAGATCATAATTGCCGCAGGCGGTCAATATTTTTTCTATATTTCCCTGGCTGGCTGAACGCGCGAGAAACACGCCGATGGTCATCGCCATCGTGCTGACTACGATAGTCCCCAAAAGTACCATCGCCCGCTTTTTATGATGCAGCCAGTATTTCGCTGATATATTCATAAAACAGTCCTCCAAACAAAATTTAGGATAAGCTACTTATTGCATTTCAACCGGATATCTTTTAAGCTATGCATAGAGTCTCTCCTTTTGCTATAATTATGTATGGTTGTCATCCTACATAATTATAGCAAAACCCAACTATATGGCTTTTACCATATTAGTGAAATCAGCATGAATAATTCCGGATTATTACCTTATTTATCCCTGCTGCATGGGGAATTCTAAAACTGCTTTAAACAGATCTCCATCCGTAATGATCTTCAGACTGCCGCCCTGCAACTGAGCCAGACTCATGGCAATGGAAAGCCCCAGACCGTTGCCTTCTTTATGACGCGATTTGTCGCCGCGCACAAAACGCTCCATCAGCTCTTCTCCATTAATGTTCAACGGATATTCCGACATATTTCGGAAGATGATCCTGACCTTCTTATCCTCATTTTCCACATTCAGATAGACCCGGGTACCCGGCTGGGCATATTTATAGATATTTCCAAACAGATTATCAAAGATCCTGAATAAATGCCTTTGGTCAGCCATAATATGAGCATCCTGCTTCGGCTCCCCAAGAATCAGCTCCAGATTCTTCTCCGCGAATCTCTGCTCGTATTCTCCGGTGGTCTGCATGATCAAAACATTGATATCGCAGGGTGCAGGATCCGTGGACAGATTGCCCGTGCTTGCCTTGGATACTTCCAAAAGATCATCCAGCAGTTTTTTCAGGCGTATGGACTGTCTGTGCAGTACCTCCGTATATTCTTTGACCTTTTCCGGATCCGTTTCCGCCTGCCCCAGCAGATCCGAATAATTGATGATGGACGTCAGCGGCGTCTTTAAATCATGGGATACATTGCTAATCAGCTCTGTTTTTAGATGTTCGCTCTTCATCCGCTCCGATACGGCCTTTGCCATACCTTCTCCAATGTTGTTTAAGTCATTGCCATGCTCCCTATACCCAAGAATCATCTTCGAAGTATCCACATGATAAGAAAGATTACCCTCTGCAAGCGCTCTACCGGCTTTTCGCAGCTTCCCGCGTACCAGACCAAAATAACAGATTGCCGCCAAAAGCAACACCCGTTCAAAACACCATACGACAAACAGCTCTACCTCACCCCATAAAAGCAATCCTATGAATTCGCAGATACTGAGCGCTGCAAATGCGGCAAGGGAGGATATTAATACGTGAAACGAGCAAAACACAGCCAAAATGCCGCGTACGGCTGCCTTGATACATCTTCCTAACAAGTGTAGCACTGTATAAATCAGCGTATGTTTTAAGAAACCACCTCTTTTTATACGTATCGCAAGTTCCATGCAAAACAGCGTCCCAAAGAAGGCCGTCAGCATCGCCCAGACCGTCACTGCAATACCATTGATCCAAAATATCTCACTCCTGATACCGTAACTACTGAAGACATTAGCGGCGAGCAAAGTAATGACGTACAATATGCCAATTACCAGCGCCAGCAGGACATCCAGCCATATTCCCTGCAGGAAGCCGGGATAGATCCGATGTCTTTCCATCACTATCTGGGTATCTGCGTCATATGAACCGGCAGCAACCGTCTCATCACTATCTGTCGAAGTTTCGTCCCGAACCAACGCCTCATCGTCGGCGACCGACAGTTCATTGCGATGTCCGGCACTGCACATCAGAAAGATAAAACAGAGCAGCGTGACCATTATCGCAACGCCCGCTACGACCGGAAATTCATAAGCATAGGAATACAGCCAGCTTTCGATCTGCCGGATATGATAATATTCATCTACATATGGCAGATACTTATTTACATATAAAACGATTCTGACACTTTTCTCTTGAGTAACCTCCTGCTGAGCATCTTCCTGATAAGTAATAGGCGGGAAATCATCATACTCATATACATAGGCATCCGCCCAGCCTTTAGTTTCTTCCGGATCATAATTGCTCCACATTGCCGCATAATTATCTTCTATAAAAATCTCCACACGGATATTTCTTCCCTGACAGTAATCGTCAATCCTGTCACATCTGTTGTCAATCAGAGAATAAATTTGGTATTGATCCTGCCGTGCCTGCCAATAAAATTCGTTTTTTATCCGATAATCAGAAAGCGGCTTCTCATAAACATCCTCCGAAAGCGCAATGATTGTTCCGTATCCGGCGAACACACCGACTCCAACGCAAAGAATCATCAAAATAAAGATGACGATCTTCACTGGAAGGCTGCCCCTAAGCCTCTTCCTTTTTATTTTTTTATCCATCCCTGACTCCTCTCTTTTTCACTATTTCCAAACATAATATTTTGCTATCTTCTTTCATTATTTTTCATGCTGTAACCCTGTCCCCAGATCACTTTCAGATATCTTGGCTCCGCAGGATTGATCTCGATTTTTTCCCGCAGATGCCTGATATGTACCGCCACCGTACTCTCGCTTCCCAGCGGCTCCTCATTCCAGATCTTCCTGTAGATGTCCGCCGGCGCAAAGACCTCTCCGGGATGACTCATCAGCAGTTTCAGGATATCAAATTCCGTCGGTGTCAGGGAAACCGCTTCGCCGTCCACCGAGACCGTTTTTTCTTTATCATTTAATTCAATACCGCCAATACTGATCACATCCGAAGAAAGTGTTCCACCTCCCAGCTGCATATAACGTCTTAACACCGACTTTACCCTTGCGGATACTTCCGCCGGCAAGAAAGGCTTCGTAATGTAATCGTCAGCCCCAACGGACAATCCCAGAATCTTATCTGAATCTTCCCCTTTCGCCGTAATCAGTATGATCGGCACATTGCTTTTCTCCCGCATCTTCACCATCGCCTCCATACCGTCCATTTCCGGCATCATAATATCCATCAGCACGAGATGTATTTCCTCTTCCGCTACAATCTTACATGCTTCCTTTCCGTCAAACGCCTCATACAGCTTATAATTGTCATCCGTCAGATAAATCTTTAAGGCATTGACGATATCCCTCTCATCATCACAGATCAGTATGTTGTACATCCTGCTTTTCTCCTTTATTTCTCATTATATCAGTTAACATAATATAATTTTTCAGGCAAGACTGTCTGCAGCCAGCCTCACTATGACTTTATTGTATCAAATTGGTTATTAATAAAAAATATGGAAATTTCTTAATTTTTTTTTAAGAAGATGTGTTGATAGAATCAATCTTTAATCATATGGGTGTCCGGATTGATATAGAGCCCCTGCTTCCTTGTGATAAGTCCATGCATTCCGCAGAGACAAAGAGATTTATGCGCCTCTGCGGAATACGATGTAAATTTTATATTTGGTCTGCCATTAAACCGTATAGTCAACCGTGCTTCCTACGTCTGCCGCAGATGGTGCTTTTGTGCCTGCTGCCAAATCAGACTGTATCTGCTGATATGATACGGTTCCCAGTGCGTTTTCCCCATACTCTTTTTTCAGACGTGCCAGTTCATCATTATAGATAGATGTAAACACCCGTGCCCTTTCAAATTCTTCCTCTGTGCTTATGGCGTGCCAGTTCCTTGATTCGGGATTATAAGACAGTGTTTTGTTCCCATTACTATCCCAAAACATACAGGCTGCGTTCATCTTCCCGCCCGTTTTCCTCATGCTTGATTCATAAATGGCTTTCCTGTCCGGGGAAACTGTCTCACCATGCTGCATACATAATTTCCTATATGCCGCATCATCCCTTTTTCCGGTGGAAAATTCTTTCCTTGCAAGTTCTTTTATAGCTTCCTCAAAGTCCTCCTCCGACATTGCAGGCTTATCCCGCTTTGTCATAATGTTATCCCAATTCGGCTTTGTAAAATTAATGTCAACAGGCTTGAACCGCAATGCAAAATTCCCATAATCACATTGGGCTAATGGATTGCTGAAATTTTTCTTATTGCCGAACATCTGCTGAACCATGTTTGCATATTGTGAATAATTGCCCCTTGTTATCTGCATATTGTGTCCTCCTTGATAAAAATATTTGAAATCCGTTTCATAGCTTTATTGTATATATCGTCATTTCAACAAAAATTCTTACATGTTTTGCGCTATTTACGCGTTTATTCAGTAGGAATATGCCGAATATCTATTTTCTTGCGTACATTTCCTTCAGCGTAATTAGTCGCAGTTCCCTATTATGCGTATACTTTACAAAGGATACTTCAAGTTTGTCGCTTTGGTACATATGTCTTAATTTCTTTAATTCCTTCTCTCAACCAATAAACATTGCATTCTCCTTTAGTGAATTACTATATACTATATTTTAATTCACTATTTAAAGTATATCAATTATTTTAATCAAATAACTTTCGCCTATTAGTATATACCAACAAAAGATTATATTCCTCGCTTTTCATGCGCTCTTTTGTAAACTGTACCGAGCTTTTGCAGTAATAATATCCATATTTAATTGGTATAATCCACATCATATTTTGAAATAAAACTTTCTTGCTCTTTTGGAATCTCATTTTCAATATAGTCCATATACATCTCCTTTTGACCTTCATCTATATATTCTATATCACCAGAAAACTCTTCTAAAATCAGCTCCCCATCAGACTGTCCAAATGCCATAAATATATATGTCTTTCCTTCCTGTGGAATATCTCTTGTATTCTCACTACGGTCTGACCGTGGGTACAATAAAGTACCATCACTTAAATATCCTCCATGCCGATAACACTCTATATTCTCTGTTAGTTCACCTTTCAAATTTTCTTCAACCGTAATCGCATATCGGCTATAAGCATCCATGCTGTTCGAAGTATTGTAATCTACCGCATTGTCAAGGACTTCATCAACTGTTCCGATAAAAATATAATCTACTTGTCCCGCCGTCTCGTACATATTTGTTTCGTCATATATCAACGTGAGGTGATAATATTCCGTTTCTCCATTCCACTCAATAACTTTTTGACCAGAACAAGCTGATAAAAAAAGAACACAGATAAGTATAAATGCAAAATTTATTTTTTTCATACTATCCCTCCGTATTCAATGCAATATAAAACATTATACCATATTTTTAGCCTTTTTTATCCGGATAGGGCGAAACGACTAT
This sequence comes from Lachnospiraceae bacterium, assembly GCA_029062895.1. Classification (GTDB taxonomy): domain Bacteria; phylum Bacillota; class Clostridia; order Lachnospirales; family Lachnospiraceae; genus NK4A136. Next base: position 6,705 of record JAIDPF010000016.1, on the reverse strand, counting down.
TTCCCGGGAATGATAAGCATAAAACAGTCCAAAAAAGAGCCTGCACAGCTTCTTATCATTTTCCCATTATATTTCTCCCTTTTCGGAATTGTGTACCCAGTAAAAATAAGTCTATAAATATACATTGCAGATAGTTGATCAATATTTTACAATCAAGTATATAGATTGGAATATTTGGGGAGGTAGAGCTATGGAAAAGCTGGAACAGGAACTAAAAACTCTCTCATTGACAGGTAGATTATGCTATTTGTTTATGTGCATTGAAAAATACCTTATTCTATGTTACCCCGAAAGGGAGTGGGTTTTAGTAGCAAAAAGATGCTGGCAATGGACGAACGTTTACTGGGATGAAGGCTGTGATATATATTCTGTTGTTGTTCCGGAATTTCTCTTTGAGTTTGATGATTATGAAAAAACCAATAAGCACGCTTTTGACGGAAAGCTGTCCCAAAAAGATTATTTGGAATTGACAAATTTATATGCTGGATTGACAACAGGAAACTCGGAAGATGAGATTAATCAAGTTTTAATGTTGCCGATAGAATTTAATAACGAATGCGAGTGTACTAATTTTGATACTGCAGATATTCCGACACTGAAAATTTTATATAAAATGCTGCATTTTTTATCTCTGCACAATATTTCTTTTCCATCTGTAAATAGTGTTCAAAATATGACGGTAGATCAAAAAAATGGTTGGGGGAATTTTATAGACAGTGAATATCTTTCAGTAATTATTTAACCATAATGAATATTTGATAGTATTTGGAAAACACGGTCAACATCAGGAATATTCTCCAGTTCAAAATACTGATCGTTTTGCCTAAATGATTGCTTAGAGATGAAAAGAGCCGAGAACTGTGTATTAAATGTTGGAGTTGAATAAAAGCGAATGGTTCCAGTGCCATCCTTATGTTGCGTTACATTTCTTGTCGGGTTCATATGATAATCTAAAGTCTGTACCTGATTTTTCCTGAAAGAAAAGATTCTTTTGTTGGTAATGACATAAATAGTTTCTTTTCTTATGCATGATTTTAGGATGAATCTTCCAAATAACATATACAATCCGACACAAATAAACGGGATTCCCCACAGCTTGAAGAATAAAGGCGCAGACAAAGTAAACGTATTGGTTTCCCATACAATAACAAAACCGCACCACACAATACTGAATGGAATCATATAAATATCATATGAAGTCAAGAGATGACCCTTTCCCGGTCTGCCATTCCAGACAACATATTCATCGGGCATTAAATATTTGTTGATCCAGTCGCACTGCTGATAATCCATCTTTAGAATCCTTATCTTTTCTGCCATTGCTTCAAACGGCTGACACATGATCTCTGAGTTGTCTTCTCGCGATTTGCATTACTATTTTTATATTATATCATTCTGAATACTTTTGCACAATCAGGTTTTATTGTCTTTTTGAAATAACGGAATCAATCAAGCCATATGCTAAGGCTTCATCTGCACTCATAAAATGATCTCTATCCGTATCTATTTCGATTTCTTCAATGGTACGCCCTGTATTTTCTGCTAAAATGCGATTTAACCTCTGTTTGTTTCTTTGTATATGGTCTGACATTATTTGTATATCACTAGCTTGCCCTTGAATACCATTACCATGTATAGCCGGCTGGTGTATCATAATTTCCGAATTAGCTAATGCCATACGCTTTCCATGTGCGCCGCCCGCCAATAAAAAAGCTCCAAAACTCGCGGCAAGTCCTACACATATCGTAGAAACATCGCATTTGATATACTGCATAGTATCATAAATCGCTAATCCGGCTGTTACAGAACCCCCGGGACTGTTGATATAAAACTGTATATCTTTGTTCGGATCTTGCGCTTCTAAAAAGAGCATTTGTGCTATGATCAAACTGGCAGAAGTATCACTGACTTCTTCCCCTAAAAAAATAATTCTGTCTGATAATAACCGTGAAAAAATATCATAACTTCTTTCTCCGCGACTGGTTTGTTCGATAACGTAAGGGATCGTGCTCATGCTGCAATCTCCTTAATTTCAGCAATAAATCTATAGTATTTAAACATACAAGAATAGCTCATAGAAATTCTGTTTTGTTTTGGCATAAAGATTCCAATATCCCTATAAGTTTTAGGCGGATATAAATATACTTGTTTAAAAGCAAAGGAAAATGATTGCTGAGTATCATATCCGGCTTCATATGCAATTTGTATTATCGGTTTATCTGTCTTGACCAGTTTTTCAGCAGCTATCGTAAGTCTACGGTTTTGTAGATATTTATAAATCGTAATTCCCGTCTGCTCTGTAAAAATTCGATTAAGATGGAATTTGGAATAACCAGTATTTTTTGATATATTGTCTAAGTTGATTTCTTTCTCTAAATTTTCCTCAATATAGTCTATGACTTTCTTAATAACTTCCTTTTGGTCTTTCATGGTAATAACCCTGCCTTTCCGCAACCTGCGATTCTTGACAGCGAAAAGCGTAAGCTTTTTGTTGTATGCTGCCGCAGGCACAATAATTGCAAACCGAATTTATTCGGTTTTAACGAATAAATTCGGTTATGAAAAATAAGATATCAATCTTATTTTTCAATCTACCTCCTTGCACTTTTCATTATTATAGCAAGTTTAGATGTACATGTCTTAATAAAAAGTGCTATTTTGGCACCAGATTTTAATAAGTACATTCAATCACATTCCATATTTTTATTTTGTCTTAAAAGGGGGACAAAATTGGTTTCCAGCGACTGACTGCTGTTTAATGATACAAAAAGAAAAGGAGCAGCGCAATCTATATGGATTACACCGCCCCTTACCCGTATGCGCCTCCCTAGATTACATCAGCCAAAGCTGCCGCTTTTTCGCATCCATCTGTCTTGTCAATATCACCAACATTCAGCACACCGGGAATCAAAACCTCGCCAACCATCTTCCATTTATTCAAAGCGCACATACGTTCCATAGGAATACGGACTCCATCCATAACGGACAAATCCTCTTCCTCACAGCAGGTGATCAGCGCACATTCCTTTCCGGCAATGTCTTTCCCACCAACAACCAAAGAGAAAATACGGTCAATGACACCCTTGATCTGTGCCGGAATAGAATACCAGTAAACCGGCATAGTAAACACGATCACATCCGCCTCCAGAATCGCCGGTGCTATCACATTAAAGTCATCATCAAAGCTACAGGCTTTCCCTGTAGAAAAACAGGTTTCACAGGCACGACATCCGCCGACTTTTTTCATAGCGGCATCAAAGCGGGTAACGGTATGCCCTTTCCCCTCCGCCGCCTTGATAAACGCATCCGTCATAGCAAAGCTGTTTCCATTTTTGCGGGGGCTTCCTGTAATAACAACAATTTTTTTACTCATGATCAATATCCTCCTCATTTCCTGCAAGATTGACTTTTCTTGCTTTTGATATTATAATCTTAGCAAGAATAAACCAAAAAACAAGTACGCACATTCAAGTGCAATACTTACACGATAGTTATATACTTACCTAAAGGAGAGTATAAAATGGGCGAACGCTGTATCTCAAAAGAATGTCTGAAAACAACTGGTTTCAGCTACACATTATCTCTGATCAACGGAAAATATAAAATGACAATTCTTTATACGCTTATGGAATTTGGCGTAGTCCGCTTTAATGAAATGAAAAAATATATTGGTGAGATTTCTTACAAAACCCTTAGTTCCACCTTGAAAGAATTAGAAGCTGACCAATTAGTACACCGAAAAGAATATCCTCAGATACCTCCAAAAGTGGAATATCGTTTGACAGAACGCGGGAAATCTCTGATTCCTATATTGGACGGGATGTGCGAATGGGGAGATAACAACAGACTTCCATAATCAAGGGACATATAATCATTGCGCAAATTTTTCAAATATGCTACACTAAACAAAAGTTAGGAGGCACGAACAGAATGGTAAAGAACCAATCATCAGAAGACTATCTGGAGACAATCCTGATCCTCAGCAAAAAACGGCCCGTCGTACGAGCCGTTGATATTGCCAATGAACTGGGATATAAAAAATCCAGCGTCAGCATCGCCATGAAAAATCTCAGAGAAAAAGAACATATCCGCGTCGATCAGGACGGTTTTATTTATCTGACCGAATCCGGACAGCAGATCGCCGACATGATCTATGAACGTCATCAGGTCATTTCCTCATTTCTCTGCTCTTTAGGCGTAGATAAGCAGACTGCGGATGAAGATGCCTGCATGATGGAACATGTCATCAGCGCAGAAAGTTTTCAGGCATTAAAGAAACATATTGAAAGCCTTTAGCTCTTTCCCGTCATCTCGCTGATAAATCCACTGATCTTCGGCGCCGCATCTTCGCCATATTCCGCAATGATATTGACGATAGCAGATCCCACGATCACCCCATCCGCAATGCGGCAGTACTTCTCTACCTGTTCTCTGGTATGTATACCGAATCCTACTGCAACCGGGGTATCCGTACACTGACGGATTTTTTCGACGATCCCGTCAACCTCTGTCTTGATATTGTCACGCATTCCGGTAACTCCCATAGAGGAAACCAAATAGATATATCCCGTGGCATCCTTTGCCAATTTAACAATTCTATCTTCACTTGTCGGGGCAATTAATCTTATTAAATCAAGATTATATTTCTTTGTAAATCCAATAATTTCGTCACTTTCTTCATAGGGAAGATCCGGTATAATCATACCGTCAACTCCGACCTCCTGACACTTTTTACAAAAAGCATCGTAACCATAATTGAATACCGGATTGGCATAAGTCAGGAATACCAGCGGTACCTGCGTCTCTTTTCTCAACTCCTCCACCATCGTAAAGATCTTGGTAAGCGTACACCCATTTCGCAAAGCGCGTACATTCGCCTCCTGAATGACCGGTCCCTCCGCTATGGGATCTGAAAACGGAATACCGATCTCGATGATATCCGCTCCCGCCTTTTCCATCGCAAGGATAAATTCCTTTGTCTTATCCAGACTGGGATCCCCCGCCGTTAAAAATCCTATAAAACACTTCTTATCATTAAATGCCTCTCTGATCTTACTCATTTTTTGATCCTGCTCCTTTCATAACCTGCAATCTTTTAACCTAATTTCTTCTATATAATAATATCTGTCATTCTTTATCCATCTCCTGCAGTCCTCTCCAAAAACTGCCGCCTTCCTATCAACAGCCGTTTTTATTCGCTCAGCTGAATCCCGCGGTATCTGGCAATCGCCGCCACATCCTTATCCCCGCGTCCGGACAGGCAGCAAATGATGATCTGATCCTTTCTCATCTTCGGTGCAATCTTCATCATATGCGCCACTGCATGGGAGCTTTCGATGGCGGCAATGATACCTTCTGTTCTTGCAATATACTCAAATGCATCCACAGCCTCATCATCGGTCACCGGCACATATTCCGCTCTTCCGGTATCATGCAGATAGGCATGCTCCGGCCCGATTCCCGGATAATCCAGTCCAGCAGAAATCGAATACACCGGCGCAATCTGCCCATATTCATCCTGACAGAAGTAAGATTTCATACCATGGAAGATACCCTCGCGCCCCACAGCGATCGTAGCCGCCGTCTCATTGCTATCAATTCCTTTTCCTGCCGCTTCACATCCGATCAGCTTTACACTTTCATCCTTGATAAATTCATAAAACATCCCCATGGAGTTACTGCCGCCGCCGACGCACGCCATCACGACATCGGGCAGCTTGCCTTCGGCTTCCAATATCTGCGCCCGTGCTTCCTTGCTGATCACGCTCTGGAAATCTCTCACGATCATCGGGAACGGATGAGGCCCCATCACAGAACCCAGTACATATAACGTATCATCTACCCGTTTCGTCCATTCTCTCATACATTCATTGACCGCATCCTTCAATGTCATCGTTCCGCTCTCCACAGGATGCACCTTAGCGCCCAGCAGTTCCATACGATAGACATTGAGCGCCTGACGTATCGTATCCTCTTTCCCCATGAAGATCTCGCACTCCAGCCCCAAAAGCGCAGCTGCCGTGGCTGTTGCCACACCATGCTGCCCCGCTCCGGTCTCCGCAATGATCCTCGTCTTACCCATTTTTTTTGCAAGCAGCGCCTGACCGAGTACATTATTAATCTTATGGGACCCGGTATGGTTCAAATCTTCTCTTTTAAAATAGATTTTAGCTCCACCCAGATCCTCCGTCATTTTCTTTGCATAATAAAGCAACGACGGCCGGCCTGCATATTCCCGCAGTAACCGATCTAACTCTGCGCAAAATTCCGGGTCATTCTTATATCGCTCATAACTTTCCTTCAAATGCTCGATCTCCGTCATCAACGTCTCCGGAATATAACACCCTCCATGGATCCCGTATCTTCCTTCCTTTATAGATTCATTCATGATCTCTTATTCCTCCCTATCTTCCTTAAAATTTTTTTATTAGGTAATTGCAATACACAAAACATATTGTGCTGTTTCCTTAATCAGTTTACATAACTTTCTATTTGTCATTTTTAACTTTTATTAAATTTGAGGTTTTCTTTTGCTTTCCATTATTTTTTATAATTACTTTTTGTTATCTTTTTTATTACCTAAATATTGATTCTCATTTTGGCGCTCTATTTTTTTATTTCAAATCGATTTTAATACTTGTTTTTAAAGCAAATACTCGATTTATTAAAACACAATTTAATTTATTTGTCTATTTACAGCTTAAT